>CAUQVG010000009.1:0-42177 GCA_963521685.1 uncultured Selenomonas sp. | reverse complement strand
TTCGGCAGAGAGGCGATTGAGAGCCTGCTGCGGGAGCGTGTGGTCGGCGAGATCTGCTCTATGTTCTACGACATCCAAGGAAAACCCGTCACAACAGAGTTCCACGACCGCATCATCGCTGTCGAGCTCGAGCGCCTCCGTGCACTGCCATACAGCATCGGCATGGCGGCATCGCGCGAGAAGGTGCCCGCAATCCTCGGTGCGCTGCGCGGACATTACATCAACGTCCTCATCACGGATGAGGAGACTGCGAAGATTCTGCTGAACGAATGAGCTGTATTGAAAGGAACGATCACTATGCTCTGGCTTGCTTTGATTGCTGTACTCATGTGGGTGCTCCAACTTGTTTTGAGTATCCTGCAGTTCCGACGTTTTGCAGCACATGTGAAGGAGATGCGCCGCGAGGGACGTGTCGCCATCGGTAAGGCGAAGGGGCGTTTCGCTGCAGGTGCAATTGTTCTCTTCGTCATCGACCCTGCGTGCAATATTGTGCGCGGTGAGATCATGAAGGGGGTCACCGTATTCGCGGGGTTCCATCCTTTCGATGACTTCAATGGACGGAATCTGCTCGATCTCGCGGAAGCAGATGTCGCCGCATATGATCGTCAGACGCGCCGCGCCGTGCTCGGCGCGCGTGAGGAGTATATCATCTATCAAGAGCAGGGGGAGACCCTTGCCAGTCACGCCTAAACAATGACCGTTTCCATATGAAAGGAGACATATCATGGATACCTTGATTCTCTTTGCCGAAGGCTTCATCGGCATGTTCAACAAGGGCGGCGAAACCCTTATCGGCTGGGTCACGGGCATTATCCCGACGCTCGTCTGTCTGCTCGTCGCGATGAATGCGATCGTGCTCTTCGTCGGCAACGAGCGTGTCGAGAAATTCGCCCACCTCTGCGCAGGTAATCCCATCTCGCGCTACGTCATTCTTCCGTTCATCGGCGTCTTTTTCCTCTGCAACCCGATGGCACTCTCCCTCGGCAAATTTTTGCCCGAGTATTACAAGCCCTCGTACTACGCGGCGGCCTCGTCCGCATGCCATACAATGAACGGCATGTTCCCGCATGTCAACCCGGGCGAGATGTTCGTTTTCCTCGGCGTTGCGAACGGCATCACGACTCTCGGGCTGCCGTATACCGACCTCGCGCTGCGCTATCTGCTCGTCGGACTCATCGTCAACTTCCTGCGCGGCTGGCTCACGGACTTCACGACGGCGTACGTCCAGCGTCAGCAGGGTGTGCAGCTCAGCAAAGAACCGGCAGTGCTCAAAAGCTAATACCATCGGAGAGGAGAATCGATCATGAGCGAATATAAAAGTGTCGTCGTATCGGCGGGTTCGGGCGGCTTTGGCGGCCCGCTGACTCTCACGCCGAATGAAAAGCGGAACAAGATTGTCAACATTACGGGCGGCGTGATCTCGGATGTCGCTGTGCGCCTCGGGGAAATGACGGGCGCGGAGGTCGTGGACGGATTCAAGACCAGCGTGCCCGAGGATGAGATCCTTGCGGCGGTCATCGACTGCGGCGGCACGCTGCGCTGCGGCATCTATCCGCAGAAGCATATTTTCACCGTGAACATCAAACAGACGGGGCCCTCGGGTCCTCTCGCGCAGTACATCAAGCCCGATATCTACGTCTCGGGTGTCAAGCCGGCAAATATCGCATTCAGCGACGGTACTGCTGCTCCTGCCGCAGCACCTGCAGCCGCAGCGCCGGCAGAGGAGGCTGCGCCGAAATACGACACCTCGAAGAAAATCACGGAGCAGTCCGGCAGCCTCATGGCAAAGGTCGGTCAGATGATGGGCGGCATCGTCGCGACTTTTTATCAGGCAGGGCGCGAGTCCATCAACACGCTCATCACGACGATTCTGCCGTTCATGGCATTCGTCTCCATGCTCATCGGCGTTATCCTCGGCTCGGGCTTCGGAGACTTCGTCGCGCATTTCGTCTCGCCGCTCGCGGCGTCTCCGATCGGGCTCGTCATCCTCGCACTGATCTGCTCGTTCCCGCTCCTTTCCCCCTTTCTTGGGCCTGGGGCGGTCATCGCGCAGGTTGTCGGCGTCCTCATCGGCGTTGAGATCGGTCTCGGACACATTCCGCCGAACCTCGCACTCCCTGCCGTCTTTGCGATCAACGTGCAGTGCGCCTGCGACTTCATCCCCGTCGGGCTCGGACTTGCCGAGGCGGATGCAAAGACCGTCGAGATCGGTGTGCCTGCCGTGCTTTACTCCCGTTTCATGACGGGACCGCTTGCCGTTATCATTGCGTGGATTGCAAGCGCAGGACTTTACGAGAGTTGAACAATCGTGCAGAAGGAGAATAGATCATGAGTTGGTTACATCTCGAAGGAAAGACCGCAATCGTTACCGGCGGTGCGTCGGGGATCGGCAAGGCGGTCGTGGAGGCCTTTTTGGAACAGGGCGCGAATGTCGTCGTCTGCGATATGAATCCCGAGCCTCCCGCATTTGAGGAAACGCGCAGCAAGATGCTCTACGTCGTCACTGACGTGACGAAGCGTGAGAGCGTCGAGGCGATGGTGGAGAAGGCGAAGAAGCAGTTCGGCAGCATCGATATCCTCGTCAACAATGCCGGCATCAACATCCCGCGCCTCCTCGTCGATCCGAACGATCCGCATGGGAAATACGAGCTGGATGACAGCGTATTCGAGAAGGTCACGGCGGTCAACCTGAAGGGCGTCTACCTCTGCGCGCAGGCGGTCGGACGCGAGCTTGTCGCGCAGGGGCACGGTGTGCTCATCAACATGAGCTCCGAGAGCGGCATCGAGGGGTCCGAGGGGCAGAGCATCTACGCCGCGACAAAGAACGCCGTCAACTCCTTTACGCGCTCATGGGCAAAGGAGTTCGGCAAATACGGTGTGCGTGTCGTCGGTGTCGCCCCCGGCATTCTCGAGGCGACGGGGCTTCGCACCCTTTCTTACGAAGAGGCGCTTGCCTACACGCGCGGCATCAGCGTCGACGAACTGCGTAAGGGATATGCGAGTACGAAGACCACACCGCTCGGGCGCAGCGGCAAACTTGCTGAGGTCGCCGACCTCGTTGTCTACCTCGCCTCTGAGCGTGCCTCCTACATCCATGGCGTCACCTACAATGTTGCGGGCGGCAAGACGCGCGGCTGAGAGATTCATACGATACGGCAGGAGAATGCAGCATGAAATACTATTGTGAAATCACAAGCTGGGGCGATGAGGCACTTCTCTTTCTCGAGAACCCGGAGACCAACTTTATCATTATCTTCAACGACAATGCTCCGGCGGAGCTGGCATCGTTCTCTGTGCTCCATACGCCGGCGAACTACAACGCGGATCCCGTCGTTGGCGATACGATGGTTGTTTGCGAAAAAGCATTCACAATTACCGCGATCGGTGACGAGGCGCTTGATACACTCAAGGAGATGGGGCACTGCACGCTTTCCTTCAAGGGCGGCGCTGAAGCGGAGCGCCCTGGCTGCATCATGCTGCAGGGGGATGTGCCGCTCACGAGGGACGATGTTAGAGAAGGAGCGACCATCGAGGTCTACTAATGGGATAGAAAAACACAAAGCCTCGTACCAATCAGTACGAGGCTTTGTGTTTTTGTTTTTCTTAGAACGTCATGCGTA
Organism: uncultured Selenomonas sp.; assembly: GCA_963521685.1. Taxonomy (GTDB): domain Bacteria; phylum Bacillota; class Negativicutes; order Selenomonadales; family Selenomonadaceae; genus Centipeda. The sequence continues at coordinate 38,557 of CAUQVG010000009.1, read as the reverse complement.
CGCCGCCGCGCCAGATGCGGCCGTCGTAGGCGAGCGCGTCGCTCTCTTTGTTGAAGATGTTGTCGACGCCGAGGTAGGCACTGAACTGGTCGCTGAATTTCTTCGTAACGACGAAGTTCATGAGTCCGAGAGATGCGTCTTTGTAAACGGTTCTGGCAGCCATGCCGCTTCCGACCCGCTCCGCATAGCGGTAGCCGGAGATCCAGTCCTGCCAGAGCGTTGCGTTCCAGCCGTGCCTCGGGTCGTCATAGCTGAGCTGGAGGCTTGCCTTGTGGCGGGCGCGCCCGACCAGCCGAATATCTGCCTTGTCGTCATGCGCATCGAGGTAGGTGTAGAGACCGCGCAGAGAAAATCCGCTGCCGAGATCCTGCTTTGCCTCAAGTTCAATGCCCTGAATCGTTGCGCTGTCAATGTTCTGATATGTGCCGGTTGCAAGCATACGCGGCGGGAATCCGGGAAGGGGGGTTATGACCGTATTGATGTTGATCAAATCCTCCACCTTATTGCGGAAGTAACTGAGTTTTCCAGAAGTTTTTCCACGCTCAGCCTCGATGCCAATATCGAAGTTGAAGGATTTCTCGGGTTTCAAATTCGGATTTCCAATAATGTGGACATCCATTCGAGCATTCGGTGTATGCCGCCAGTCAAAGTACAGTTCGCTCGCTGTCGGAGCGCGGTAGGCAGTGCCGATGTTCGCCTTGAAGCGCAGGTTCTTGCTCACCTTATACGTCGTACCGAGCTTACCCGTGATCTCGCTGCCGAATATGTCGTTGTAATCCCAGCGAATGGACGGGATGAGCAGCCAGCGCGGGCTTGCCACCCACTCGTCCTGGAGATAGAGAGCGGCGTAGTTCATCGAGCTGTCGCCAAGCTGATTCGTCACGCCTTCGAGTGTTTTGGTTTTTGTTCCGCGAATGCGTGTGCCCTTGTAATCCTCCTTGCGGTACTCGCCGCCGACGGTCAGCAAATGGTTCTTTTCAATCTGCATGGAGCGTCTGCCGTCGAAGATGAGAGAGTTGAACGTCATGTCGTCAAAACTGTGGAGACTGCCGCTTGCGCGGTTTCGCGTGCGCTGATTCTTGTCGAAATACGTATAGTATGCCTGCATCTCGTAGTCGCCGCGGCTGTCGCGGCCGGAGTACTTTAGGCCTGTCGTGATGCGGTCATGGTCGTAGCCTGTTCTCTGCACGGCAGAATCCTTCATATCGAGGTCTTCCTTCAGGTAATCGAAGAAGACGCTGAGCTGTTTATCCTTCGACACATCCATATGGCCGTCGATATTGAAGAAATACTTTTTGCCGTACATGTTGCTTGTAACATTTGTTCCGCGTTCACGTATATCCATATGCTTGAAGCTTGTGCTGAATGCCCACTTGCCCACCTTGCCGGAGTCAAGGCGGATGCCCTGATCGCTCTGCCGGGTGGTCCAGTCGAGGGTCAGCGAAGCCTGTGCCTTAGCAGGGCGCTTCCGAATGACATTGATGACGCCGCCAAGCGCCTCCGAGCCGTAGAGGGAGCTGACAGCGCCGCGCACAATCTCGATGCGTTCCACGTCGTCCATATTGATGCGCTGGAGTTCGTAGTAATTCATCGTTTCGCTTGTATTCTCTGTCCGGACGCGGCGGCCGTCGACGAGGATGAGTGTCTGGTTGGTATTCATGCCGCGGAGGCCAGAACGATTGCCGACCATCGCGTTCTCCTGTATGTCGATGCCGATGGCCAGCTTCAGTGCCTGCGCGAGTGTCTCTGCGCCCATCTTGTCAATATCGGCGCGCGTGATGACCTCAACGGCACTGGGCGTTTCCTTGACCTCCTGCTCTGTGCGGGATGCCGTAACGACAATGTCCTTCGTTTGTACATTTTTGCCCTCTGCCTGATCCGTGCTCTCTGCTGCGTAGGCGGGAACAGACATCGCACCGAGGACGGCGGCAGTCAGAAGCAGGTTTTTCTTCATGTATTTTTGCAACATTTTTCATCTCCGATCACTGGATACCAATACGGCGCACACAGCGCCTCCGCTGCTCGTTCGGCTCTCCTAAAATGCTGCATTTTTTTGTGCGTATTCCTCCCCTCACTGCTGTGCAGGATACATGATGTCTGCAAGCGCCTGGAGGGCATCGGCTGCGCGAACGCCCGGGTTCACGGCGAAAAGATCGTAGGGCAGGACGTAGATGCGGCCGTTTTTGACGGCGTCGACACCGGCCCAAGCCTCGTTTTCCTGCAGATCGCGGCGCATCTTCGGTTCGAGCGTCTCCGCGGGTCCGTGTACGATGACGAAGATCACGGCGGGGTCCTCATGTGCAACAAACTCCATGGAGATCGGCAGATAGGCACCGTCGCCTTCCGCCCGGTCCGCGATGTTGCCGCCGCCGAGCATGTCGATGAGACCGCCTGTGAAGCACTTTGATGTGCCCATGTTAAAGCTGTCCGGCGCGCCGAAGATGAGAAGGTTCTTCGGTGGAGTGCGGCCTTCGGCCTGTTTCTTTACGGCATCGAGTTTCTCCTGTATCGATGCGGCCTGTGTGCGGGCAGTCTCCTCATTTCCCGTGAGCCTGCCGTAGAACTCGAGTGTTCCGAGCAGGGCAGGCACGTCATCGAGCGCCTGAATATAGAGCGGAATGCCGGCATTGCTGAGCGTTTCCTCAAGTCCTGTGTGGAACGGCACATTTGTACCGATGACAAGATCGGGCTGCAGTGCAAGAATTTTCTCGATGTCGGGCTGGTGGATGATGCCGACCTCCTCCGCCGCGGCCGTCTTTTCCTTCACCGTCTCCGAGAGCGTCTGTGAGGTCGGCTTTCCGACGATGTTCTCGGCGCCGCCCGCCGCAACGTAGAGATCGAGGTTCGATGGATTGAGGATGACGACGCGCTCGGGATGCGACGGCAGTGTAACCGTACGCCCCGTGCTGTCCGTCACCGTCAGCTCCTTCTGCTCCGGCGGATCCTGCGCCCGCGGCCAGAGGAGAAATGCCGCAGCAGCCGCGAGGCAGAGCAGAGCCGTGATGATACCGATTTTTCGCATAGACACCTCCGATGCGATATGATCAACTATGAAGCCGCTTCGTTGACTGCCGTTTCCGCAACGCGTTCCGGCAGGCAGAGTTTCGTGCGGCGGCCTGCGATCTCAATGTCGCTGACGCGGCTTTCCACGCCGTAGAGATCGCGCACCAGTGCGCGCGTGAAGACCTCGTTCGGCGGACCGTCCGCGAGGAGCTCTCCGGCACGGACGGCAATGATCCGCCGCGCATGGCGCACAGCCTGATTGAGATCGTGCAGCACCATGACAACAGTGAGACCGAGCGCGTCGTGAAGACCTTCCACAAGCTCCATCAGAGCGAGTTGGTGACGAATATCAAGATACGTTGTCGGCTCGTCGAGGAGCAGAATCTCCGGCTGCTGTGCAAGTGCCATAGCAAGACGCGCGCGCTGGCGCTCGCCGCCGGAGAGTGCACGGATCGGGCGCATGGCAAAGGACGCCATCCCCGTCCGCACCAGTGCTTCGCAGCAGATTTCTCCATCCTCTTTCGAGAATGTATCCCAGAAGTTCCGATGCGGCAGGCGTCCCATGCGGACGAGTTCGAGCACGGTGATGTCGCCGGGCGGCTCTGCGCTTTGCGGGAGAAAGGCAATCCTCTGCGCGACCTCCCGTTCCGGCTTGCTCCAGATATCCGTGCCAAGGAACTCCACTGTGCCGCTGCGCGGCTTTAAAAGGCGTGCGAGGGCCTTTAGGAGTGTCGACTTGCCCGAGCCGTTCGGCCCGATGATGGCGGAGATCTCCGCGCGGCGGATGGAAACGTCGACCGAATGGATGATCTCCGTGCTCCCATACGCAACGGAAAGTCCACGCGCCCGCAGCAGTTCCTCCATATCGTCACCCCCTTCGCATGCCCTTCTTAAGCAGGTAGAGAAAAAACGGTGCGCCCAAAAAGGACATGAATACACCCACCGGAACCTCTATCGGTGCGAAAGCGACGCGTGCTGCAGCATCTGCGCCGGTCACGAGCGCCGCACCCCAGATCGCTGATACGGGCAGCAGCCAATCAAAATCAGAGCCGGTCAGGAGGCGCACCATATGCGGGACGACGAGACCGACGAAGCCGAGCATGCCCGCGGCACTTACGGCGGATGCGGCAAGCAGCGCAGCAAGAATGAGGAGGACCAGACGGGCGCGCGGGACGTTTACGCCGAGACTGCGCGCCGTCTCCTCGCCCAGCTGCAGCGCATTCAGCCAGCGGCTGCCGAGCAGTGTTCCTGCAAGACCGACGAGCGTGTAGGGGAGAACCATTTCCGCATGACTCCAGCTGCGCCCGGCAAAGCCTCCGGCCATCCAATTCACCGTGCCCTGCACGCGATCGGAGTAGAAAACCATCAGCGCCGTCATTGCCCCGCCGAAAAAAGCTGCGACTGCGACGCCCGCGAGGACCATGCGCATCGGATGCACGCCGTTTTCCCAGGAGAGGACAAAGACAAGCGCAACGGCGATCATTGCTCCGACGAACGCGCCGAGCGGGACGAATTTCGTCTCGGCCGGCAGCAGGATCATGATGCACATGGCGGCAAGCCCCGCACCTGCAGAAACGCCGATAATGCCGGGATCGGCGAGCGGATTTTTCAGGATGCCCTGGAGAATGCAGCCGGCCAATGCGAGGTTGATGCCCGTCAGTGCGCCCGTGATGATGCGCGGCAGACGGATGTGCCAGAGAATGCGGTAGTCCTCCGGCGTGCCGTTTCCCAGAAGCGTCGGCAGCAGATTGTGCGGAGCGATCTCAACTGCGCCTGATGAGGCGCTCACGACCAGAGCGCATATGAGTACGAGGAAGCCAAGCCCCAGCGCCAACCGTCGTCCCATTGTACGCGGGTGCATATGGGGGACCTTTTCCAATGCTTCCATATAGATAAACTCCATTCTGTAATCTATGAGAGGTGTAATTATTATCAATAAGAAGCGAAAAGAAAAAGGGACTTATCCCTTTTTTGAATGCAATAAGCGCTCTATATTCTTTGCTGGCAATCAAATCGCTATATTATAATAATTTTGTCATCTGTTCATTGCTAGGATACCCTATCCCATTTCTCTTGTCAACTTAAAACGACAAACAGAAAACCGCCGTATTTCAATCTCAATACGACGGTTCCGTGTTTCCCATATTTTATTCGCCCATCACAACAATTGTGCACTTGCGCGTGCGCGCACGCGTGCGGTCGAAGTCGGCGAAGTAGCAGTAGCCGGTGGTGCCGACGCCGAGCTTGCCGTCGGTGACCTCGAAGGTCTCAGACGAGCCGATGAGGGTTGCCTTGAGGTGGGCATCGCAGTTCCAGAGTGCCGTGCGGTCGCCGCCCGGCAGGTATGCCTCGGCGTCGGGCCAGCTCTCGACCGCGCGGTAATGCTCCTCGCCCGGATACTGGTACTGGTTCCAGCCTGTCTGGTCGGGGATGATCTTCTCGAGGACGGTGTTCAGATCGTTCTGCAGGAACTCGGTGCCCGTCTCGTCGACATCGTGCACGAACTCCTCGAAGAAGACGGCGCAGGTAGTGTGCGGTGAGATGACCGTTGCCGTGCCTTCCTTGATGCCGCTCTCAGCGATGGCCGCACGGAGTTCCTCGGTGATGTTGATAAAGGTCGGCGTTTTGCCGTGGGATTCAAGCGTCAGTTTCTTCTTGAAGACCGTCATATCTCTTCTCCTTATGCTGCGCTTTCCTCGGATTCGCGTACCGCCGCAGCACGCACGATGGCTTCTGCCATCTCCATAATGCGCTCCGCCGGGTTAGGGGCATTCAGAATGCCGCTTGTTGCGCCGCTGCCGTCGGCACCGAGACGGACAACACGGTAGACATCGTCCGCCGTTGTAATTCCCGAGGCAATCATGACGGCAATCGTAGGATCAATGCTGCGGATCTTTGCGACGATCGAGGTCGTGTAGCTGTCGTCTGCAGTCCTGCCTGTCCCGATGAGATCCGTCGGCTCGCAGAGGAGGATGTCAGGGCGGAATGCAGCGATGGCCGTGCCCTCGGCAAGCGAATCGGCGCATGCAATCGTCTCGATGCCGAGTTCTCGTGCACGGGCGATGGTCTTTGCGAGTTCCGCCATCGTCATCGGGTTCTCTGCATGGTTGAGGAACGTCGCGCGCGCGCCTGCGTCATAGAGCGCCTCGGGAAGGAGATGCCCCATGCCGCGCCCCGGTTTCAGGCTCTCCATCGCCTGTGCAGTGACGATGATTGCGTCTGTGTTCTCGCGGATATAGCGGATGTCGGAGAAGGGACAGGTGAAGTAGATCTTCAGCCCCGTCTTTTTGGCGGCATCGTCAGCAGCCTTTGCAAGTGCAAGCGACTCCTTGCCATAGAGATAGGATTTCGGATTGACAACGAGGAATGGCGCGAGACTGCTCTTCATGATGACTCCTCCTAATCAAAATAAAATTACCATTGGATAATTAAATGTTACCACAGGTAAAATCCCATTGCAACCGTATTTGTGTTGACAAAAGGATAAGTAATCAAATACTATAACAAAAGTAAAAGAAGCGGGAGGCACATCTATGACGAGCAGAAAGCAGCAGCGCCTGCATGAGAAAATCCGCGATGCGATGGAGCGGCAGTTTGCCGACCTGGCGTATTTCTCACCGATCCCCGGCGAACGGGAACTGTGCCAGCAGCTGGGGGTGAGCCGTCCGACGGTGCGCAAGGCGCTCGAACTGCTTGAGGCAGAGAATAAGATTGTCCGCATGCAGGGACGCGGCTCGTTCTACACAGGGGAGAAGATCCCCGTTGACTACGCTGCAGCGGGCGAGCGCGGCTTTGGGCTTGCACAGATGTTCTCGGCAGAGGGGCGTGTGACGCGCAGCACGGTGCTTCAGCAGGTGGTTGAGACGGCGCGCGGCAACCTTGCGGCAATGCTTAGCATCCCTGCGGAGACACTGGTCTTTCATCTGAAGCGGCTGCGCTATGTGGATGAGCAGATCTATGCAGTGACAGACGACTATATCCCCCTTGCACTCTGCCCGGAGCTTGTCCGCACGGACTTCACGCAGAACGGCCTTTTGCGTACGTTGGAGGCACATGGCGTGCATGCCTACGCGGAGGATAAGACGATCGAGGTCATTCACGCCGCGCCCGAGATTGCACTCTATCTTGAGGTAGAGGAGCAGGCACCGGTCTTCGTTACGCGGATTCTGACGACGGACCGCGAGGGACGTGTTATACAGTATGCGACCGCGCAGGCAGATGCGTTCCGCAGCCGCTTCCGTGTGCGTTCCACGATAAAAGAATGACCACTGGTAAATAAAATGATTGACAAAAGGATTGCCCTGAAATATGATAGGCACACAATGAACGTGTTGTCAGACAAGGGGGAATTCTCATGCTGGTCGATGGAAAATCCGTGCTCGATGCGGCAAAGGCAGGCCGTTACGGCATCGTTGCGCCCGATTTTTTAACGCTGAACGCCGCGCGTGTCTTTGTGCAGACTGCGGATGCGCTCAAAACCCCGATTCTGCTCTCCTTTGCACAGGGACATGCGGGCCTGATTTCCCTTGAGGAGGCGGCGCTCGTCGGCAAGTACTGGGCGGAAAAGGTCGATACGCCGATTGTTCTGCATCTCGACCACGGGCAGGATTTTGACTTCCTGCAGCGTGCCGTCGAACTCGGTTTTACCTCGGTCATGCTGGATGCCTCGATGAAGGACATGGACGAGAACATCCGCCTGACCAGGGAGGTCGTCGCCTGCGCGCATGCAAAGGGCGTGAGCGTTGAGGCTGAGATCGGTCATGTGGGCGGCGCATCGGAGGGGATCGAGGGGGCGACCACAGACAGTGTCTACACGACGGTGGAGGAGGCAAAGACCTTTGCTGCGGCCACGGGGGTTGATTCTCTCGCCGTATCGATCGGTACGTCGCACGGTGTCTATGCGGGCAGCCAAACTCCGGAACTGAACTTCAAGCGCCTGCAGGAGCTCGCTGCCGCCGTTCCTGTTCCGCTCGTTCTGCACGGCGGTTCCGGCACGGGCGATGAGAATCTGCGCCGTGCCGTACGCGAGGGGATTACAAAGCTGAATGTCTATACGGATTTCCTCGTCGGTGCGATGGCGGAGATCAAGGCGGCGGAGACGGATTCGCTGGTCGAACTGCAGAAGGCTTCGGATGAGGGCATGCGCAAGGTGCTGACGCACTACATCGAGCTGATCTCAAAGCAGCCCTGAGACGAATTTCATACAAAACGCTGTCGATTTGATCGACAGCGTTTTGTATTGGAACAAATGACAAGGCGGTCCGAATCAGAAGTTTACATTTACAAAAATTCAACAAAGTATTTATTGTAAAAAATGTTTTCCGATGCTATAATTTAAAACATCACAGAGAAAATAAATACCGAAGGGGGAGGGGATTTCTTGCAGACAGAGATGCTCCTCGGCGGACTGTTCCTGCTCTTTGTTGTTCAGGTTGTCGGAACGCATCTGCAGGTCAAGGAGTACAAGCGTGCCGTGCGCGAGATGCACAAGCTGGGCAACGTCGGCATCGGCTCGCGCCGCCGAAAGCTCGGCCCCTCGAACATCGTGATCATCGCCTGCAATTCCGACGGTGAGATTCTGGATGGGCGCATGATGCAGGGGATGACCATCCTCAGCCGCTTCCGCCCGATGGAGGGGATCGCCGGACGGACGATTTACAGCCTCCATGAGGAGTACGCAGCGCTGCCGGAGAAGCGGCGCGCACACTATAAGGGACACCTCCAGGCGCTCGATGCACTGATCATGCGCCTCGGTCCGGCAGAGCAGCCGAATCCCGCATAGCGCGGCGTTCGGAAAATATATTTGGGAAGGAAATGCATTGCATAGGAGGAATACGAATGTACAAATCCGTGAAGATTACCGCCGGCAAGGGCGGCTGGGGCGGACCGCTTGTCCTCGTTCCGACAGAGACGCGGAATAAGATCGTCAGCGTCACGGGCGGCGGGGTTCATCCGCTCGCGGCAAAGATCGCAGAGATGACGGGCTGTCAGACCGTAGACGGGTTTTCAACGGGGGTGCCGGATGAGGAGATCCTGCTCGCTGTTGTCGACTGCGGCGGAACAGCCCGCTGCGGCGTCTACCCGAAAAAGGGCATCCTGACGGCGAATGTTCTGCCCGTCGGCAAGATGGGGCCGCTCGCCCAGTTCATCACAGAGGAACTCTACGTCTCTGCAGTTGACATGTCCTGCCTCTCGTATGCGGATGAGGCGGAGACTGCAGCAGCGGCACAGCCGGTGCCGGAACACACAAAGAAGACCAAGGAGGAGGCAAAGGCGGAGGTCGCACAGATGCAGGCAGGACGCGAAAAGAATTTCGTCACGCGTCTCGGCATCGCTATCGGCGGCGTTGTCAACAAGTTCTACGCCGCAGGGCGTGAAACCATCGATATCACGATCAAGAGCATTCTGCCGTTCATGGCGTTCGTCTCCATGATTCTCGGCATCATCAGCGTCTCGGGGCTCGGCAACTTCATCGCGACGAACATCTCTCCGCTCGCGAGCACACTGCCCGGCATGCTCATTATCTCGCTCATCTGCGCAATCCCGTTCATCTCGCCCGTGCTCGGGCCGGGCGCGGTCATCGCGCAGGTCGTCGGCACGCTGCTCGGCGCACAGATCGGCATGGGCAACATTCCGCCGCAGTACGCGCTGCCCGCACTCTTTGCGATCAATGCGCAGGTCGGTGCGGACTTTGTTCCGGTCGGCCTCAGCCTTGGCGAGGCGGATCCTGAGACCATCGAGCTCGGCGTTCCCGCCGTTCTCTACTCGCGCGTCATTACCGGCCCGCTGGCGGTGCTCATCGCCTACGCGGCAAGCATTGGACTCTACTGATCGGGAGGGACATCGACTATGGAACAGATAGCAGCAGCCGCAAACGGCTTTATGGACCTCTTCCGTGCAGGAGCGGCAATCTTTACCTCCTGGGTCACGGGCATCATTCCTCTGCTCGTCATCATGATGACGGCTGTCAACTCGCTCATCAAGCTCATCGGCGAGGACCGCGTGAACGGCATAGCACAGCGCGCGACGCAGAACATCATCACGCGCTATACGGTGCTCCCCGTACTTGCCGTGATCTTCCTCGGCAATCCGATGTGCTACACCTTCGGCAATTTTGTCGATCAGAAGTATAAGCCCGCCTACTATGATGCGGCGGTCAGTTTTGTGCATCCCGTGACGGGGCTCTTCCCGCATGCGAATGGCGGTGAACTGTTCGTTTATATGGGCATTGCATCGGGCATTACGATACTCGGCCTTCCGCTCGGAGATCTGGCTGTCCGCTATTTCTTCGTCGGCATTGTCGTCATTCTGATCCGCGGTATCGTCACGGAGAAGATCTATCTTTACATGAAGCGCCGCGAGGAAAAGCAGTCCGCCTGAGCTGCACATCTTCGCTGCATCGTGTTTCTGCAGGACAGGGGGATACGGCATGAAATTCTACTGCGAGATCACAAGCTGGGGGGAGGAGGCACTTCTCTTCCTCGATGATCCGAACGCCAACTTCATCATTATCTTCAACAACAATGCGCCGGCGGAACTCGCGGAGTTCTCCGTGCTGCATACGCCGGCGAACTACAATGAGGATCCGGCGGTCGGCGATACGGTGATCATCTGTGACAAGGTGTTCAGCATCACGGCGATCGGCGATGAAGCTCTGCACACACTGAAGGAACTCGGGCACTGTACGCTCTCCTTCAAGGGCGGCGAAATGCCGGAGCGCCCCGGCTGCATTATGCTGCAGGGCGATGCTCCGCTCACGAAGGATGATGTTCGGATGGGTGCATCCATCGAAGTTTACTGATCTTTATACGAGGGGGCTGCCGCAGCAGCGGCGGCCCCCTTTTTCAGCACTTTGATAGAAAATATGTCAACACCGGCCACAAAAGTCAGAATGTGTTCTGTACGGATTCCTGCAGAGGGATGGTGCGGGAAATGGAGGGGTTCGCTATGAAGAAGATTGTTGATGATGTACGCCTGATCTTCAAATGCTGCAGTCTCTACTATCAGGACGGGCTCGGTCAGAAGGAGATCTGTGAGGTGCTCGGCATCTCGCGTCCGACCGTCTCCCGAATGCTGTCGATCGGCAAGGAGCGCGGCATCGTGCGCATTGAGATCCAGAATCCCGACAACATCGCCTACGGGCAGATGGAGCGCGATCTGGAGAAGAAGTTCGGCCTGCAGGAGGTCATTATTGTTCCGTCAAGCCCCATCTCGGACGGGCAGCATCCGGTGAGCTCTGAGATCGGCAGCGCGACGCTGGAGTATCTCTCGCGTGTGCTGATGGACGGCTATCTCGTCGGCATTACCATGGGGCTGGCCATCCAGAATGTCGTGCGCTCGGATTACTTCATCCGGAATCCGATCAAGGCAACCTTTGTCCCGCTCGTCGGCGGGGTGGCGGAAAGCCGCCTCGACATTCACTCCAACTATCTGGCGCAGGAGTTTGCCGATCGCTTCGTCGGAGACTGCATCCAGTTCTTTTCGCCGGCGGTATTTTCGCGCCGTGAGGTGCTCGAGGGATTTTTGCAGGAAAAGACGATACGGAATGTGATCCGCCTATATTCCCGCCTGGATCTCGTCCTTATGGGGATCGGAATCCCCTCGACGGAGCATTCGACCATTCTGCGGACCGGTTATGTCGATCATACAATTTTGGAGGAGTTTGCGGCGCGCGGGGCGGTGGGGGACATCGCTCTGCGGTACTTTGACAAGAACGGCGATACGGCGCCGTTCCAGGAGTTCAATAATCGTGTGGCGGGCATTCCGCTCGATACGCTGCGGACAATCCCGCGGCGTGTCGGCGTTGCGGGCGGACACGTAAAGAAGGATGCCGTGCTCGGCGCAATCCGCGGCGGATTCATCAATGTTCTGATTACGGACATCGACTGCGCGGAGAACCTTCTCTGATGGAGTTGTAAAAAGTGAAATCTATGGTACAATGCAGATAATTTCTTTGAACTGGTGAGGTGCACATCTGCATGAACGATGAGAAAAATCTTGCGTGGCCGGTCTATCTCGTCCTGCTCGTTATTATATCCTTTCAAATTCTCTTCGGCATCGGCGTGACGGCGCTGCTGGACCCCGACGAGCCGGTCTATGCGGAGACGGCGAAGGAGATGATCCGCTTCGGCGATTATCTTTCGCCGCGCATCTACGATGAGTTTTGGTATGACAAGCCGCCGATCTTCTACTGGCTTGTCGCGGCTTCGCTCAAACTCTTCGGCGGGTTCAGCGAACTGGTCGTCCGCCTTCCTGCCGCCCTTATGGCGATCGGTTCCATCCTTATGACCGCGCTCGCATCCGCACGCATCTTCGGTGCGCGCACGGGCTTCTGGTCGGGGATCATCATGGGGACGAGCGTCATCCTCATGTACATGGGCAAGGCCTCCGTGACCGACAGTACGCTGCTGTTCTTTCTGACGGCGGCGCTTTTCTCGTTCATCCATCGCCAATACTGGCTGATGTATCTGGCCTGCGGATTTGCGGTGATGACGAAGGGGCCGATCGGCGTTGTTTTCCCGGCAGGCATTGTATTCTTTTATCTCCTCATTACACATCAGCTGGAGCAGATCCTCCGCATGCATGTCCTGCGCGGGCTCCTGCTTGTCGTTGCCGTCGGTTTTCCGTGGTATCTCTATATGTATGAGGTACACGGCATGCCCTTTGTCTATGAGTTCATCGGATTCCACAATGTGAGCCGTTTTACCGCCCCCCTGCATCCCGTGCGCGCGCACTGGTGGTTCTATCTGCCCGTTCTCATCCTCGGGTTCTTCCCGTGGACGGGACTGCTCATCCAGTCGGTCAAGAATGCATTCCGCAGGAGTTTCGGCGAGGAGGCGCAGAATCTCGTTTTCTTCCAGGTGTGGTGGATCTTTGTCCTCATCTTCTTCTCCGTTGCTCAGACGAAGCAGGTTTCCTACATGCTCCTCCTGACGCCGGCGCTCTCGACCATCATCGGCTGGAATCTCGCGCGGATGCTGGATGACTGGCGGCAGACACACTTTGCGTGGGCAGGGGGGAGTGCCCTCATGTTCCTGGCCCTCGGCCTCGGATGGCTGATGAGCGGGGACAGTCTCGCGGGGCTCGCCGAGGGCGGACTCTGGCTCGGTGTTCTGACGCTCGTGCTCGGTGCGGCGATCGTCTATGCGATTACGGCGTCGCACCATCTCCTGCTTGCCGCATGGCTGCACGTGCTTGCGGGCGTTGTGACGATGGTCATCGCCTTCGGCTTTATGATGCCTGCCATCGAGGGGCATTTCAGCGTAAAGCAGATCGCCCTGCACTATGCGGACACCTATCATGCGGCAGCCGAGGCGGAGGGGCGCGCTCTCTACATCGATAAGCAGCTGCGCCCCGGCGTTATGGTCTATACGGACATTCCGGGCATCGAGGCGGATACGAACCGCGCAGAGTCCCTTGCGGCGCTGCGTGCGGATGAGCGTCCGAAATACATCATCATGCGTGATTTTATGTACCGCAAAATGATGAAGGAGCTCGGCGCGGAGAACTGGACGCTTGTCGAGGAGCGCGACGGACTCTGTATATATAAGGATGATAAAGAATGAGCGCACCGGTACTCTACCTCGTTGTTCCTTGCTACAATGAGCAGGAGGTGCTGGATGACACGGCGGAGAAGCTCGAACGCAAGCTTGTACAGCTGATTGATGCCGGGCGGGTGAGCACACGCAGCCGCATTGCCTTCGTGAACGACGGCAGCCGTGACCGCACATGGGAGCTCATCTGCACGTGCACGGAGCGCAGGGCACTCTTCTCCGGCATCAATCTCGCGCACAACGAGGGGCATCAGAATGCGCTGCTCGCAGGGCTCATGACGGTCCGCCCGCATGCGGATGTGACCATCAGCATGGATGCCGATCTGCAGGATGATATCGATGCGGTTGATGCCATGCTCGAGAAGTATGCCGCAGGGGCGAACATCGTCTACGGCGTGCGCGAGAACCGTTCCTCGGACACCTTTTTCAAGCGCTTTACCGCCGAGTCGTTCTACCGTGCCATGCGGGCACTCGGCGCTGACATTGTGTTCAATCATGCGGATTTCCGTCTCATGGACCGCCGCGCGCTTGATGCGCTCGCAGAGTATCCCGAGGTAAACCTCTTCCTGCGGGGCATCGTGCCGATGATCGGCCTGTCGCATGATGTCGTATACTACACGCGCAAACAGCGCCTCGCGGGCGATTCGAAATACCCGTGGAAACGGATGGCGTCATTCGCATGGGAGGGGGTCACCTCGCTCTCGGCGCGTCCCATCCGGCTCATCTCGCAGATGGGGATGTTCATTTCATTCATCAGCGGGCTGATGCTCATCTGGTCGATTGTCCGCCATTTTATCGGGGAGACCATCGTCGGCTGGACAAGTCTCGTCGTCTCGCTCTGGTTCCTCGGAGGGCTCATCCTCCTCTCCATCGGCGTCATTGGGGAGTACGTCGCCAAGATCTATCTCGAGGTCAAGCGCCGTCCGCGCTATCTTGTGCAGGATTTTATCGACGGAAATGCAGCGGAGGAAAAATAATCTTTTCTCAAAATTTTTTTGAGAAAAAAGAAGGAGAATATTATTTTGTGGAGAATTATTATTCGTGAAAGAGAAGATGGACTGCATCCATCGTGTCTTTCATACTCCACATTTTGAAGGAACTTTGAAAAGCAGAAGTTCTTTCGCTTTACTTTGCTGTGTATTTTTACGATACGGAAGGCCGGCCGTTTGGCGCTTCCGCAATAGGAGGGTTATTTATGTCAGTTTTTTACGCTGCAGGCAAGAAGCACATTGTTGAGGTTTACGGCGATGAGGTCCTGAACCTTGCCGTTGACGGCGAGGCGCTCAAGGAACTCAAGCCGAATACGGTGGACGCAGCACAGGAGAAGCATGTTCCCGTTGCGGTCTATGATAAGGAAAAGAACGAGGTCCATGTAAAGGTTGGCTCCGTTGCTCATCCGATGACCGAGGAGCATCTCATCGAGTGCATCATCCTCGTGACGAAGAAAGGCGTCCAGCGCGCGAACCTTACGCCGTCGGATGCACCCGAGGCTGTGTTCCGTCTTGCGGACGGCGACGTACCGGTGAAGGTGCTCGAGTACTGCAACCTGCACGGCCTGTGGCAGGCGGATCTCTAAGCCTCTTCGGCTCTGATGGAATGAAGCTGCTGCACTGTTCGTGCAGCGGCTTTTTTGTTGAATATCCGCCAGCTGCATCAGTGAAAAATCTATCGCATTTCCAATATTCTTCGTGTATAATAACGTTCAGCAAAAAAGAACGGGATGCAGGGGGGCGATGGAATGCGATGGGCACAGATCAGCGTTGTGACGACGCATGAGGGTGCGGATCTCATCGGCAATATTTTGATGGAACTGGGTGCTGCGGGAACAGAGATTGACGATCCGTCCCTCGTCAACGAGTACATTGATGCGGGACTCTGGGACTATACGGACCTGCCTCGTGCGGAGAATACGGAGATCGTGACGGTGCGCGCCTATCTGCCCGAGGACGGGCGTTTGGAGGGGGCACTTCTTGCTCTCGCAGAGCGGATTGAGGGGCTGCGCCGTGCCGATGTTCCGATCGGTGCGGGAACCATCTCCCATATCTTTGTTGCGGACGAGGACTGGGCAGAGACATGGAAGGCGTACATCCACACGGAGAAAATCGGGGAGCGCATCGTTGTCCGCCCGACGTGGGAGGAATATACGCCGTGCGGAGATGAGATCGTCATCGATCTCGACCCCGGGGCCGCGTTCGGCACAGGGGCACATGCGACGACGGCGATGTGTCTGCGCTGGATGGAGCGGCTCGTATCTCCCAATATGCGCGTTTATGACGTCGGCTGCGGCTCCGGAATCCTTGCCATTGCGGCCTCTAAACTCGGTGCAGGCGAGGTCATCGCAATGGACTACGATCCGGTGGCGGTTTCTGTTGCATTGGAGAACATTTGCCAGAACAATGCCGCGAATGTCGCCGTATTCGAGAGCGATCTGCTTGCAGCCTGCGAGGGGGCTCCCCCCGCTGAGCTCATCACAGCGAATATCATTGCGGACATCATCATCCGTCTCTTTGCGCAGATTGACCGGCATCTTGCACCGGGCGGGACACTTCTCGCCTCGGGCATCATTGACGACCGCATTGCGGATGTCGAGCGTGCGGCGGCGGAGCATGGCTTTACCGTGCTCGATATGACCTGCGAGAAGGAATGGGCTGCGATGATCATTCGCCGTACCGCAGATCTCACGGATATCGCGGACTGATGCGGCGCCTCTTTTATGCAGGGCCGCTTGCAGAGAAAATCAAGATTACGGGCGGCGACGCTCATCATCTCGCGCGCGTTATGCGCGCACAGATCGGCGATGCGGTCATTGTCGCCGGAGCAGACGGCCGTGCGGCGCGCATGACGGTTATTTGCGCCGAACGCGGTACCGTGGAGCTTGCCCTCGCGGAATATCTTCCTGCGGAGGAGGCGGATGCTGCCGAGATCATCCTCGTCCAGGCACTCCTCAAAGGGGAGAAGATGGACTTCGTCGTACAGAAGGCGGCGGAGCTTGGTGCAGCAGCGGTCTATCCGGTCGAAACGGAGCACATTGTTGCGCGCTACGATGCGAAAAAGGCAGCGGCAAAGGCTGCACGCTGGCAAAAGATCGCCGATGAGGCTGCAAAGCAGTGCGGGCGGCGGATGCTGATGCCCGTCGCGCCGATCACGGCGCTCTCAGCGCTGCTGCAGGATGCAAAGCTCTTCGGTGCGCCGGATACGGCTGTTGTATTCTGCTATGAGCAGGAGCGCCGGCAGTCCATGCGAACGGTCCTGCAGGGCATTACGGCACAGCATGTTATCCTGATTGTCGGTGCGGAGGGGGGATTTTCGCCTGCTGAGGCGGCGGCCGTCCGTGCGGCAGGAGGGCAGGCGGTCTCTCTCGGACGGCGCATTCTGCGTGCAGAGACTGCGGCTCTGACCGCACTCGCGGTGACACAATATGAACAAGGGAACTTTGATATTTGATGCCAAAGAAAGGAACTTTATGAAGAAGAAATATACAGCACTCTTTGCTGCGGTCTTTGCACTCTCGATGATTACGGGCTGCGGCGCGAAGGAGAATGCCGATGCCGGCACATCGGCAAGCGCGCAGCCGGCAGCCGAAAAACAGGGGCGCGGCCTTACGGGAGAGACTGCGCCGAAGTTTACGCTCAAGAATACGGCAGGCGAGGATGTTGCCGTTGAGGCAAAGGGCCGGCCCTACGTCATCAACTTCTGGGCGACGTGGTGTCCGCCGTGCCAGGCAGAGATTCCGGATCTGGCAGCATTCCATGCGGCACACAAGGATAAGGTGGACTTCTATGCCGTCAACCTCCAGGAGGAGGCGCAGCCCGTGCAGAAGTTCATGGCGGAACGCAAAGCCGACCTCCCCGTCGTGTTCGATACGAATGGCGATGCGGCGACGCTCTATGGGGTGCGTGCAATCCCGACGACCGTTGTGGTGAATGCGGAGGGCAAGGTGGTCTACCGCAAGACCGGCGGCGTGACGAAAGAGGAGCTCGAAGATGTCATCAATCACCTCTGATCCGCTCCTGCCGGAAGGAGGCTGTACATGGAACTGACCCTCCTCGGCGGGGCATTCCTTGCGGGCTTCCTCTCCTTTATCTCGCCATGTGTCCTGCCGCTCCTGCCCACGTTCTCTCTCATCCTTGCGAAGAACAGTCGGCAGGACGGCGGTGAGGCGCGGCGCCTCTACGCCAATACGACGGCGTTTCTTGCGGGCTTTACCCTCGTTTTTGTTCTGCTCGGTGCGACGGCCTCGCTCATCGGCGCATGGCTCTTCTCCTATCAGGACATCCTGCGGCAGGGCGCGGCGGTGCTTATCATCGTCATGGGACTCTTTATGACGGGCTGGATCAAGATCCCGCTCCTCCTGCAGGAATATCGCCCCTTTCAGCGGCGCGGGTTCGGCGGCATTGGCGGAGCGTTTCTCCTCGGCTGCGGCTTCACCCTCGGGTGGACGCCATGCACGGGGCCGATGCTCGCGACCATCCTGCTTTATGCGGGGGATACGGCGACGGTCGGCGCAGGGGCGCTTCTGCTTTTTGTGTACAGCCTCGGCTTTGCCGTTCCGTTTTTCCTGCTCGCCGTCATCTGGCGGCGCCACATCATGAAGCTGCGCGCGTTCTATCAGTATCTGCCGGTGGTTCAGCGAGCAGCGGGCATTGTACTCGTCCTCCTGGGCATACTGCTCTGGTCGGATTCGCTGACCTATCTTGTGCGCATTCTGTCGTAAGACCCCCAGAATATAGAATGACCTCTCCGCATTTTTGCTGATGCAGAGAGGTCATTTTTTATTTTGCAAATTAAGGAAATTCGCTGCGTGTGTCCGCATTGTAAATGGTGTCCCGCCCTCGACAGAAGAACGTGCGGAAGAATGCGGGCGGGTAGATGAGCGGTGCCCAGATCAGGAGAGAATAACATAAGGCGGTCTTGTGTGATGTGCCGAGATCTTTGCAGCGCCGTGCAGCGATGGAATAAAAGGACAAAATACCGACCGCGGTGACTGCGATATACAAAAGATCGAGCTCTTGCGAAGCCTCCAGAGAAGACAGCCATTCGATTACTGAAAAAGCCACGAACGCCCATACGATCAATTCCAGCAGGTAGTATTTTCGGTTCAGGCGTGCGCGGAAGATACGGTAACGCAGGCCGCTGTCCATTGGCTGTGGAGGCTCGTGTGCCGCGGCCGCGCGTTTGATTTCCCGATCCTTTCGATAAGCTTTGAAGAATAGTGTGAAGAGTGTTGTCAGGGAGACATAAGAGGCCATTTCCTCTGCCCACATGCTTGCATTCATAAATCGAATCCTTTGCTTTTTTATCAAATCATATCACGGATGCCGAACATAGACAATAGTTAGGAACACATTGTATTTTGGCAGTCCATATGCTATGGTATATGAAAAGGAGAGGTTATGACTTCACAGAACAAAGGGGAAATGTATTTCACCCCACAGCAGCTTGTCTTTACTGCGCTCATGACAGCGCTTGTCTTTGCCGCGACTTATCTGCCGCACATTCCCATCCCTCTTGGCTATGCGCATCTCGGCGATGCTGTCATCTTTCTGCTTGCCCTTGTCGCGCCGCGCCGATCAACGCTGTTCGCCGCATGTGTCGGATCGGCACTGGCCGACCTCCTCGGGGGCTTTGCACTCTGGGTCGTGCCGACGCTCGTGATCAAGTTTGTGATGGCGGAAATCGTCTGTCGGATCGGGCGGACGGAGTACGGCCTTGCGGGGCATGTGCGCGTGATTCTGTCGCTCGGACTTTCGAGCCTTTGGATGGCAACGGCATACACCCTTGCAGGCGCCCTCCTCTATGACAGCTTCTCTGCTGCACTTGCCTCTTCGCCCGGGCTTCTGATGGAGGGGCTGGTCAACTCCGTCCTCGCATTTTTGCTTCTGCCGCTGCTGCGGGAGCGTTTTCCGAAGATTTGATGTTCTGGATGTTCTTTAGCAGATTGAAGATCGGCCGATACATATAGTATAAACAGACGATTACGGGGGCGGTACGGTGATTTTTCATGTGATGCTTGAGAATCAGGATGCGCATATTCGCAAGATTAACGATGAAAACGGGGTGACGCTATTAACAGCAGGACCCGGCTCCTATCTGCTCGGCGGGGATGTTATTGTTGAGGGAAGTGGCGCACATGTGCTGATAGGCCGTTATTCCTCGTTATCGCACGACATAACTTTTGTATTTGAAAAAACCAAGGAAGCTGCGTCTGCTGTAAATAATTTATTTGCTCCACTGCCAGCGAATGGAGGAACCGCATACGCTCTAGAGGGCGAGATGCGCCATCAAATTATTATTGGAAATGATGTGCGTGTTGGCGCCCGCTCCGTCATCATGAGTGGTGTCTATGTCGGCAATGGTGCCGTCATTGAGGCGGGGGCCGTAGTCACGGAGGATGTGCCTGCTTATGCCGTTGCAGCAGGAAATCCGGCACATGTGGTTCGGTATCGCTTTGATGAAGAAAAGGTTGCTGCACTGCAGCAGATCAAATGGTGGAACTGGAGCGAGGAGAAGATACGGGCAAACATTCATCTGCTGTGCGCAGATGCAGCACACTTTATCCATAAATTTTCTGCATCAGACAAGAATGCCTCAGTGACATTGGAGGAACACTCAAGGCAGCTGCAGGGACTCAAAAATCAGGGGTATTGTATCTATTATTTTGCACCGGACTTTTCGTCTGGAGAAGCAATTTGGCGCAAGGTACTGCGGGACTTTTTTTGCGCGTATACGGCAGAGGATAAAAATGCACTGTTCTTAGAGCTTCCCGCAGGGGAGGTTCCGTCGGAACTTGCCGAGATTCTCGAACTGCTTTCCGCACGCGGAGAGCATGCGCCTCTCGTGCTCGCAAATGCCTGTGATGATCTCCGGATGGGCGGACTACCACAAGCGGACTATGTCATTACGACGAAGGAAGATAGAGCATCCCAATGTGTTGATTATACTGCTGGGACAGATGTACAGATTCTCTATGGCGGAGATGACCGAAGCAATGTGTTTCACGTGCAGAAAACATACGATGCCAGTGTTTGTGTATTGACCTATCAGCCGGATTATGAAAAGCTATTTGCAACGCTGACCTCCGTGATTGAACAGTATGGATGCAGCTATGAAATCATAATTGGAGACGACGGTACACTTGATTTTCGTCAGAAAGAAATTGAACTGTGGCTGCTTAGCCATGGATTTACGGACTATACTGTCGTGCGAAGCACTGAGAACAGAGGGACTGTGCATAATGTGATGAATGTTCTGTGCGCAGCGCGCGGACGTTACATCAAACTGATTTCTCCGGGGGACTATCTGTACAGCAGCAATGTTCTGGCGGATGTGATACGCTTTATGGATGAGAGAGCCTGCGGCATTGCATTCGGTCGAGTATGCTGTTATCAGCCTGTCTCTGACAACTGCAAAATTCTGAACACGATGAATCCGCTGGACCTGCGTCCCTATATAGATGATGACCCTTTGAGAATAAAAGAGGCCTATTTAATCTATGGAGACTTTCCCTGCGGAGCCGCATTTATTGGTGAGCGAAGACTGATGCTGGCGTATACAGAAGATATTATTGGTAAAATTGTCTATGGGGAAGATGGTATCTACGCCATGATGGCCGCAGACGGCATTCGGCTTGGATTTTGGAATGAGAACTTTGTATGGTATGAATACGGTATTGGGATTTCTATGGGGACGAAAGATTGGAAATCTCGCGTTGGAAGAGATAACGCCATATGCTTTGCACTAATTGAACATAAACATCCGGAGATCCAAACGGAAAAGGAGGAGCTTTGTCGTAGGCATGGTGTTTCTGATTTTAATGAGATACGCCAAAACTATGCGAGAAATGTTATAGCTGCACAGATGGAAGCAGGGGGTTATTTACAGAATGTAGATCTGAATAAACTCAAGCATCTGGTTAAAAAGAGTGTTGTTTTTGCATAGGCTACAGATATACACCAAAATGGTCTTTGGGATATATACACATGATGAACAGGGGGGCTTTATGCAGATCGTCAAGTATATGTTTCAGCCGCATGGCGACGAGCGCGGTATGCTTGTCGCACTCGAGGAATTTAACGATATTCCCTTTCGCATCAAGCGCGTCTACTATATGTACGATACGCTTCCGGGGGTTGTGCGCGGACATCACGCGCATAAACAGCTCGAGCAGATCCTGATCTGCATTCACGGCAGCTGCAAGGTTCTCCTCGACAACGGACGGGAAAAGAAGATTGTCCCGCTAGAGAAACCGTATGAGGGACTCTATATTTCTCACGCAATGTGGCGGGAGATGTATGACTTCTCAGAGGATGCGGTGCTGATGGTGCTTGCATCCGAGGTCTATGACGAGTCGGACTACATCCGCGATTACGATGTATTTCTGCAGATGGTGCAAGGGAAGGAACAGACATGAAGATCGACCTCGCAGTTCTCGGGCGGCAGTATGAACTCCATGCTGTGGAGTACGAGGCGGCGGCTCTGCGAGCGCTACGCTCCAGCTGGTATATCATGGGACCGGAACTCGAGGCGTTCGAGCAGGAGTTTGCTGCCTATACAGGGGCAGCGTATGCAGTCGGTTTGAACTCAGGCCTTGATGCGCTGATCCTCTCTGTTCGGGTACTTGGGATCGGTGCGGGGGATGAGGTGATCGTGCCTGCGAACACCTACATTGCAACGGTGCTTGCGGTTACGGAAAACGGGGCGAAGCCTGTATTCGTCGAGCCGGATGAATACTATAATCTGGATGCTGCGCGCGTGGAAGCTGCAGTCACGGAGCGCACACGTGCGATTATGCCCGTACATCTCTATGGGCAGGCGGTCGACATGCCTCATGTGATGGAGATTGCAGACCGCTGCCGTCTCGCTGTGATCGAGGACTGCGCCCAGTCGCACGGCGCACATTTTGGCGGCACAATGACAGGGCGTTTCGGCAATGTAGGATGCTTCAGTTTCTACCCGACGAAGAACCTCGGCGCGTTCGGCGATGCGGGGGCAATTGTGACGGACGATGCTGTACTCGCAGAGAAGATGCGCATGCTGCGCAACTACGGCAGCAAGGAAAAGTACCACAATGAAATATGCGGCGTGAATTCCCGTCTGGATGAGGTTCAGGCGGCTCTTTTGCGTGTGAAGCTGCGGCATCTGCCGGAGCTGATCGCGGAGCGCAAGGAGATCGCAGCGCGGTATCTCGCAGGAATTCAGAATGAGCATATTCTTCTGCCCTCACTGCGTGCCGGTGCGGAGCATGTCTACCATCAGTTCGTTGTTCGGACGGCAGCGCGGGATCACTTTAAGGCATATCTTGCCGCGCGCGGCATTGAGACGGTCATTCACTATCCGATCCCGCCTCATCTGGCAGAGTGCTATGCCGCCTTCGGCTATGGCCGCGGGAGTCTCCCCGCAACAGAACAGTATGCCGATGAGGTGCTGAGTCTGCCGATGTTCAACGGGATGCGTGATGATGAGATTGCCTATGTGATAGAGACTGTCAATGCATATACAGGGAGGTGTGCGGCACATGGCTGAGGTTGACGTTTCCGTCTGTGTCCTCACCTATCGACCGGACTATGAGAAACTGTTTATGACGCTCACGTCCATCATTCGCCAAACGGGCTGCTCCTATGAAATTATCATTGCAGATGATGGGACGCCGGATTTCCGACAGGACATGATTGAGGCATGGATGGCGGTGCATGGCGTTCTGGATTATTATATCGTTCGCAGCACGGAGAACCAGGGGACGGTTCTCAACATAAGGAACGCATATGCGGTCGCGCATGGAAGATATGTCAAGCCGATCTCTCCGGGGGATTATCTGTATAATGACAGCGCACTCGCGGGGATGCTCCGCTTCATGGAGCGCGAGGGGCATCATATTGCTTTTGGACGCAGCTGCTATTACAGCAAGAGAGATGAAAAGTACCATATCTATGATCGTATGCAGCCATTTCAGTTGAAGCCGTATCGAGAGAGAGACCTCTCAGCAGCCAAAGAGGCATATCTTGTGTGTCAGGATTATGCCTGCGGTGCCTCGTTTGTAGGGGAACGCACACTCATGACCTCCTACACCGATCTTATCCTCAGACATGTTGTGTACGTGGAGGATTCGGCGTATGTGCTGATGGTTGCAGACGGCATACCGCTCGGTTTTTGGGATCATAATTTCATGTGGTACGAAAGCAGTGACGGCATATCAAATGCGCCGTCTGAAGAGTGGAAGACGCGGCTCCTGCACGACAATCACGCTATGCTTGCAATCATGGCAGAGCGGCATGCGGACTTATGGGAACTTTGTAAATGGCACGCAGAGGGACGGCGTGATGCGGATTCTCCCTATGCGGAGATTGTTCGCAGGTATTATGCTGAGGTAGATCAGATATTCGCTGCGGGCACATATCTGCAGGATGTCGATCCGTGTGAACTGCAAAAATTAACGGAGGGGGATGGAAATTCCCGTGATTTGTGAGGCGCATTATGAGGAGAATTCGGTGTGAGGGGCGAAGCGTATATCTCGCTGAGGCAGAGGAAAAATATTTCCCCTATATCATTGCATGGCGCAATGATCCGGAGAACAACCGCTATCTGAACCAACCCTTTCTTCTCGATATGGAAAAACAACGGGCTTGGTATGAGAACTACCGCCGTGATCCTGCGCAGGGGTTGTTCATCGTTGTAGATAAAAAGGAGAATCTTCCGTTTGCCACGATGGGCTGGACGGACCACGATCCGGAGGAAAATCTCTGCATTACGGGGCGCCTCCTTGTCGGTGACCGCCGCTATCGGGGGAGCCCCCGATTTGCGGAGGCAACGCTCCTTTTTGCAGACTATATGTACGGTGAATTGGGTGTGGACACTTGTTATGCGCATATCGTCTGCGAAAATTTGGCATCCAGGCGGTACCATGAAAAATACGGCTATTATTTGCATGCAGATGCGCCGCGTTTCCCGCACGAGCTGGTTGTGAACGGCATGCGGCAGGTCGAGTATGTGCGTACAAAGGCAGACTGGTATTCCGTGCGGCCGTATGTGAAGGAACGGCTGGAAAGAGAGCTGTCCCGGGGGTGAGACCCGGGACAATAATACTGCAGTCGGGAATATGAGGCGCTTTATGAAAGATCGCGTATTTTTTGATCCGCACATTATCATCTACGATATGCTGGAAACTTATAACCGTGCATATCCGGGGCAAAGTATGCGGGTTGTCTTTCTAGCAGAGAATGAATATCTGTGGGATAAGCAAAAGCCCATTTACGATGCACTGCTGCAGGATGGATCGGCAGATGCGTTCGTTGTGCTTCTGCCAAGCTGCCAAACGGAGAATGCGGGTTCGGGGCAGAGGAGCGGATACTATGATGCGCGCTACTGGAATTTCTTTCATGAGAACTATGCGGATGTCTATGATTTTACAAATGTGATGGATCTGCATCTGCTTGCGCCGGATTATATCTTCCTCGCACGTCCGTATGAAGAGCTTCGGCAGATACGGGGCACACGCACGGCAGAGCTTGCACGCATTGCGAAACTCTGCTATACGGACTACGGCGTGCCGGGGACAAAATTTTTCTTGCGGGCATGGGCGGAAAAAACACCGTTCTATTCCCATTTGAGTTTTCTCTTTTGTGATTCGACGGAAGAAAAAAATGCGATGGAGGCCGCACATTCGTATGCCTCTGCTGCCGGATTACAGCACTTTGAGGCATTGGGCTATCCGGCCCATGAGGCCTATCTGGCATATACAGCGCGGCATAAAGAGAAGCGCAGGATCCTCTGGACGCCGCGCTGGGAGACAGACGGTCCGCTGGGAGGCAGCCACTTTTTAGCCTATAAAGACTCTTTTATGGAGTTTGCTGCACGGCATAGGAGCGATGCACTGGAATTCGCTGTTCGCCCGCACCCACTGATGTTTGATCATCTCATTGCACAGGGCAGCATGACGGAGGAGGAGGTTCAAGGGTATAAAGGACTCCTTGCCGATCATGGAGTTGAACTGGACGAGGGGCAGTATACGCTTTTCGATGCCCTTACCTCAGCGGATATATTGCTGACGGACTTTTCGTCCATCAATATGAGCTTTTTTCTTTTGGACCGTCCCCTCATCTATTGTCCGCATGATCCTGATCTGACGGAGGACTACGTCAAGATGGCTGAGGCAAGCTATACTGCCGACACATGGGATGAGGCGGCGCATTGGCTGGAGCGCCTGATCAGCGGAGAGGATCCCCTTGCACCGCGGCGTAGAGAATTGGTCCATGAGTTTCGTGCTATTCATATAGGGGCGGCAAAACGCATTGTGCAGCGTTTGAAGCAGGACTATGCGGACAATGCCGCACCGAAGAATTTGATCCTTCCGGAACTGGAGCAGTGGATCTTTTCGCAGAAGAAGGATTTTGTTCCGCTTCTCCTGCACGAGCCAGCGGATATGCTCGCGCATATCCGGACGCAGGAATGGTACGAAGGCTATCTTGCACTTTTGCCGCTGCGCGTGCGTGATGAGAACCTGCAGTGGGGGATGCGTGAGATCCTCTCGGTATTGAAGACTCGCTATGCGGAGGCGGAAACGCGGGAACAGCGTGCCTGTCTCACGCTTGCAATGCTTCTCTTTGCCGATCCGCTGATGCTTCCCATTCCTATTGAGACCGATCTCTGGCCGGATAAATTGTATGATGAAATAAGGGAGGTCTTTCATCAGCGGCGCAGAGAAGTGGGGATTGTATAAATTGCATGCCTTTCTGTGGAGGATCATATGAGCATCAAAGATGAATTTAAACCTGAGGATATGGACCATCTGGACGTTCGGAAGTATGCGTCGAAGTTTTCCGAGTCGGAGTTGTGGGAGAAGATCCGAAAGAATATCGCGAAGATCGGGGTGAAGGTGATCTATCAGGCGCTGCTCCTCTTCTATGTGGCGCAGTCGCCGAACTGCCCGGCGAAGGTCAAGGCGGGCATCATCGGAGCGCTCGGCTATCTGATCTCACCGCTGGATCTGGTTCCGGATATTATGATAGGCATCGGCTATACAGACGATGCGGCGATGATCGCGGCGGCACTCGCCATTGCCCAAGTGTATATTACGGATGAGATTCGTGCGCAGGCGCGGGCAAAAATCGCCGACCTGCTTGGCGATGATGCGCTCGCGCATCTGGAAGACTGATTGAGCCCCCTGTGAAAACCACCGGTGCTGCCCGGTGGTTTTTATTTTATGAGAATATCTATTGATTATCCGAGAGTAACATATGTTACATATATCGATAAGCCCTCTTTGTTATAATCATCATCAGAAAATGTGTGTTATCGCAAAGGAGAATTTCTCATGGATGCTAAAATGTTTTGCTATCAGTGTCAGGAGACGGCAGGCGGCAAGGGCTGCACGGTACAGGGCGTCTGCGGCAAGAAGCCGGATGTCGCGGAGATGCAGGATCTCCTCGTCTATGTAACGAAGGGCCTTGGCGCAGTGACGACGGCGCTGCGTGCGGAGGGGAAGCCGGTCTCTGTTGAGACGAATCACCGCGTGACGATGAATCTTTTCATCACGATCACGAACGCAAATTTTGACCGCGAGGCGATCATGGATGTAATCGAGGAGAGCCTTGCACTCAAGGCGGAACTGCTCGGTCAGCTGAGCAATGCCTCAGGGCTCCCGGAGGCAGCGCATTGGACGGCTCCGCGTGCAGAGTTCTCGGCGAAGGCAAAGACTGTCGGCGTGCTCGCGACCGAGAACGAGGATGTGCGCAGCCTCCGCGAACTGACAACCTACGGCCTCAAGGGCCTTGCTGCCTATGTGGAACATGCAAATGCCCTGGGATATGAAAACGAGGAGATTGATGCATTTTCGCAGCGTGCGCTGGCACAGCTGCTCGACGATACGATGGACGGCAATGCGCTGACGGCACTCGTCCTCGAGACAGGCAAGTGGGGCGTTGCGGGCATGGCGCTCCTCGATACAGCGAACACGAGCAGCTACGGCAACCCCGAGATCACGAAGGTGAAGCTCGGGGTCCGCAATCGTCCGGGCATTCTCATTTCCGGACATGACCTCAAGGATCTCGAGCGTCTGCTCGAGCAGACGAAGGGCACGGGCGTCGATGTCTACACGCACGGTGAGATGATTCCGGCGCATTACTATCCGAAGTTCAAGCAGTATGACAACCTCGTCGGCAACTACGGCAATGCATGGTGGCAGCAGAAAGAGGAGTTTGAGAAGTTTAACGGCGCGATTCTCATGACGACGAACTGCGTTGTGCCGCCGAAGGACAGCTATAAGGACCGCCTCTTTACGACGGCTGCGGTCGGTGTCGAGGGATGCACGCACATTCCGCTTGTCAACGGAGACAAGGACTTCACGCCGGTCATCGAGTGCGCGAAGAAGTGTGCACCTCCGACGGAGCTGGAGACGGGCGAGATCGTCGGCGGATTCGCGCATGAGCAGGTCTTTGCCGTTGCGGACAAGGTTGTTGAGGCCGTGAAGAGCGGTGCGATCAAGAAGTTTGTCGTAATGGGCGGCTGTGACGGCCGCATGAAGTCGCGCGAATACTATGGCGAATTCGCGGAGGCGCTGCCGCAGGACACGGTCATCCTCACAGCGGGGTGTGCAAAGTACAAGTATATCAAGAAGAACCTCGGCGACATTGGCGGCATTCCGCGTGTGCTCGATGCCGGCCAGTGCAATGACTCCTACTCACTCGCGTTGATCGCGCTGAAGCTCAAAGAGGTGTTCGGCCTGGATGACATCAACGATCTGCCGATTGCCTACAACATCGCGTGGTACGAGCAGAAGGCCGTCATCGTTCTCCTCGCTCTGCTCCACCTCGGCGTGAAGAATATCCACCTCGGCCCCACGCTCCCCGCGTTCCTTTCCCCGAATGTCGCAAAGGTTCTTGTGGAGAATTTCGGCATCGGAGGCATCACGAATGTTGCAGACGATATGGCGATGTTTGGCATTGAGATGAACAAGGCTGTGTAAGAGAATATATCCTCGCATAAGAAAAAGCGTCTGTCTCTTCGGCAGACGCTTTTTTGCTTTATGTATTTTCATAATTATGTTATGATACACATGATAGAGAGAAAATAAAATGGGGGAAGTGTATCATGCAGATACCTTCGTGGGCCATGCGTGCCGTAAAGGCCGCATGGCAGGATTTGTGCGCCTTTCATCCGCCTGCGGCATTCCTTGTCATTGGATTGTTCTGCGCCGGATTTCTATACACCTGGGGCTCGTCGTATGTTGCCGCGGCAATGATCGTATGTACGCTCCTTGTCTCTTATGCGGCACGCAGGCTCGGGGGATGGGGACAGCTGATTCTGGGCGTTGTTTTTTCGCTTTTCATCATAGGGGTTACCCTTTCCGCACTGGTGATCATATTTTTTATCTCCGGCGATTTTTCGCCGAACGGCCGGGAGAACTACGGCCGTATTCGGCAGGAGTTCTTCCCGCACGAGATTCCGGAGACGGCATATGATGTTCAGGTCTGGAGCCATGTCGGATTTTATGGGGGAGAGGAGTATTATCTTTCCTACCGCGATGCGAAGGAGAATATTCGGCCCTATGACGACATCGGACGCGCCCGCTCGGAACTGCGCTCGCGTCATGCATACATCAATGAGGAGATTCGCGTCCCACACATTATCGTCGATGAGCGGACTCCCGAACCGCGCTTTGCGGGGCTTCCGCTCTGGCAGCGCCTTTTTGTCGGCTATGTTCCCCATCCGGCGGAGCGGGGAGCGCTGAGGGAACGATTTGTCTTTTACGCATGGGACCTGGAGAGCCATAAGCAGGCAAAGATCATTGGGGTTTCCGAGGACGGCACGCGCATCATTTTCTACGCTGTCGGCAAATGAAAAGCTGCAGTCACTGCAAATGCGGTGACCGCAGCTTTTTTGATGAAATTGTTGAACGTATTTAGAGTGCAGCACGCAGGAGATTTGTCGTATAGGGATCACCGGGCTGCGAGAGCACGCGGCCGGTCTCGCCCTGCTCGACGATGCGTCCGTCACGCATGATGAGCACGCGTGCGGCGATGGAACTGACGAGCGGCAGGTCGTGTGAGATAAAGAGCAGGCTCATCCCATGCGCCTGCTGGAGATGCAGCAGGAGTGCGATGATTTTTGCCTGCACGGAGACGTCCAGTGCCGAGGTCGCCTCGTCGCAGACAAGGATCTCAGGATGGACGGCCATGGCGCGTGCAATGGCTGCGCGCTGGCATTCGCCGCCGCTCATCTCATGCGGATAGCGATCTGCGTAGGAGGCGGGCAGTCCGACCTCCGAGAGAAGCTCTGTGACGCGCTGCTTTGTGTCGCGTTTGTCGGGCGTACAGAGGCGGCAGATGGTCTCGCTGATCATCGCGCCGATGGTGCGTCGCGGGTTGAACGAGCCGGACGCATCCTGAAATACCATCTGAATGCGGGTGTAGAGGGCGCGCCGTTCCTTTCCGGCTGCACGCGTGATGTCCCTGCCGTCGAGGAGAATATTTCCGCCCGTTGGCCTATGCAGCCCCGTGAGGAGCTTTGCAACCGTGGACTTGCCGCTGCCGCTTTCGCCGACGATGCCGAGGAGTTCGCGCCGCGCGAGGGAAAAGGAAATGCCGTCGACCGCCTGAACCCGTCCTGCTGCATCGTCGAAGTGCATGGAGACGTTTTCAAAGCGCAGGAGATCTTGGAAATGGGCGCCCCTTCCACCGCTTACGCGGTCCCCCTCCCCTGTAACGGGGGAGGCTATGGGAGTGGTGTTTTTCTCTGCATGATCTCTGCGGCCGCAGTCCGTATGTGCCGCAGCAGACATCTTCGGCACGGCCGCGAGAAGTTCCCGTGTATAGGGATGCTGCGGATTTCCGAGCACCTCCGTGACACTGCCCTGCTCGACAATCCTTCCTTTGCACATGACAGCGATGCGGTCGGCAATGTGCCGTACGACGCCGATGTTATGCGTGATGAGGAGGATTGCCGTGCCCGTGCGCTCCTTGAGCGCGTGCAGTTCATCGAGTACCTGTAGCTGGATCGTTGCGTCAAGCGCTGAGGTCGGCTCGTCGGCGAGCAGCAGCTGCGGGCGCAGGATGACGGCGAGGGCGATGGCGGCGCGCTGTGCCATGCCGCCCGAGAGTTCGAACGGATACATCGCGAGAATGCGGCGGGCATCGGTAAAGCCCATGCCGGCGAACACCTCCGCCGCGCGTGCACATATTTCCTCTCGAGAGAGGTCGGTATGCGCGCGCATTGTCTCCACAAGCTGTGTGCCAATTGTGCGCGTGGGGTTCAGCGACGCACCCGCGTACTGGAAGACCATCGCGATCTCCTCGCCGCGCAGTCTGCGCCGCTCCCCTTCGGAGAGTACGGCAAGGTCTTTCGTGTCAAAGGAGACCGTGCCCGCGTGAATCTCAGTGGAGAGCCCGCGGATCTGGGCGATTGCCTTGAGTAGGGTGGATTTGCCGCTGCCGCTCTCGCCGACGATGCCGAGCACCTCTCCTGCACCGAGACTGAGGCTGATGTCTTTAATGACTGCGCTGCCGCTGTATCCTGCCGTCAGACGGTCGATTCTCAGCAGTTCTTTCATCGGCGTGTACTCCGCTGTGCGTCTGACAGGACAATCACTTCTTATCCAGATCCTTTGTCACATGGTAGTAGTCGCTCGGCGTGGAGAGGAAGCCGGTGACCTTCTTTGAAATACCGACCTGCATATTGTTGAACCCGATAAAGTCCATCGCCGCATCGTCGATCACCTGCTGCTGAATGCGGTTGACGAGTTCGACGCGCTTCGCCGGATCAAAGGTGTTCGGGAGATCGGCAAGTGCCTGCTCAACAACGGGGCTCGTGTAGTGCCCGAAGTTTGCAACGCCCTTTGCGCTCAGCACGTCACGCAGGAATGCAAACGGATCGCCTGTGGGCATGGTGATGACGGAGTAAAGACCGATTTCGTATTCGCCCGCCTTGTAGTAATTCGATTTCTCATGCGAAACGATGTTGACGTTGATGCCAATTTTCTTGAGCTGTGCCTGCATCTCTGTTGTGATATTCTCGTTGAAGAGACGCTTGTAGACGCCCATCTCGACGGTGAGCGGCTGTCCGTTCTTCTCGACAATGCCGTCGCCGTTCGTGTCCGCATAACCTGCCGCCGCAAGCACCTGTTTTGCCTTTTCGGGATCGTAGGCACGCGCCTTGAGCGCGGGATCGCCATAGGGGGTCGATGCAAGGAAGGCGCTGTTCGATGCCGTCATTGCACCCTTGAGGTACTGGTCACCGATGGTCTTCTTGTCAACGCCGTACATGATTGCCTGACGGACAGCCGGATCGGTGAGCTTCTCGAGATTCATGTAGAGCTGATAGGTGCGCGTCTGCGGTGTCTTGACAACCGTAAACTTGTCGTTCGCCGCAATCGTCTCTGCCGTCTCGGGGCTGAGATCCAGTGCTACGTCGATCTCATCGCCCTGCAGTGCCATTGCGAGCGTGTTGAAGTCTGCGATCTTCGTGTACTCGACCTCGTCGACCTTCACATCGCCGCCCCAATACTTCGGGTTCTTCGCCATGACTGCGTGCTTGTCTGCTTCAAAGCTGCTCATGACAAACGGCCCCGTGCAGATGGGAGCGTTCTCAAAGTCCTTCGTGCCTGCAACATCGACGATGACAGCATACGGGTCGCACAGATCGTTGACGAGGGTCGCATACGGCTCTTTCGTACGGATTGTGAGTACATTTCCCTCTGCCGTATACGCTGCGTCCTTCAGCCATGCGGCGCGTTCATTCGTCTCCGCTGTGCGCTTGAGGGAGGCAATGACCTTATCAGCCGTCATCTTCTCCCCGTTGGAGAATGTTACATTATCTTTCAGCGTGATACGCCAGACCGTCGGCTCGACGTTCTCCGCTTTTTCGGCAAGCCACGGCTGCGGCTTCATACTGTCGTCGAGACGGAAGAGTGTTTCGCCGACGCCGTAGCGCACAGCATACCAGCCGAGCCACTCCTTCGCGGGATCCATCGAGCTCGTAACAGCGACTGTGCCGCCGACGCGCACGATTTTCTTGCTGTCTGCCGCCTGATCGGAGCCTCCGCAGCCGGTCACGGCAAGCGGAACGGCAAGCAGCAGCGCGGCGCAGAGACGTTTCAGTGTTTTGTTCATGGTTCCTCCTTAAATAAAAGAATAAAGTTTCTATAGAAAAGCGTATTCCTATACGCGTTTTTCTCTTGTCTTGGGGTCGAGCAGGTCACGCAGCTGATCGCCGAACATATTAAATACCATCATGACTGCGACCATCACGGCGCTCGGCGCGAGTGCCGCCCACGGTGCCTGCTGCAGGTATTTCTGCCCCTCGCTGATCATGGCGCCCCACTCCGCTGCGGGGATTTGAACTCCAATGCCGAGGTAGGACAGCCCCGCCAGCCCCATCATCATCGTACTGACGTGGAGCACGGCGGTGACGACGAGCGGTCCCGCAACGTTCGGCAGGATGTGCCTGAAGAGGATGCGCGCATCGCTGCACCCTGAGAGGCGTGCCGCCTGTATGTACGTTTCCTCCTTCGCCGAGACCGCTGCGCTCCGCGCAATGCGCGCGTACTGCGTCCATGTTGTTACGATGAGTGCAAGCACGGCATTGAAGAGTCCTCCGCCGAGCACACCGGCGACCGCGATCGCGAGCACGATGTCGGGGAACGCCTGAAACACGTCCGTGATGCGCATGAGCACGGCATCCATCCGCCCACGGTAGTAGCCCGCAAGCAGTCCGATCAGACTGCCGAGCGAACCCGCAGCGAGGATGATGAAGAGCGCGGCAAAGATGCTCGTTTTCCCGCCCGCGAGAATACGCGAGAGGATATCTCTGCCGTAGTTGTCTGTGCCGAGCAGATGCTCTGCCGACGGCGCCTTTAGGATCAGCTGCGGGTCGGTTGTGTATGGATCATAGGGTGCAAGCTGTGCGGAGAAGAGACTCACGATGAGGATAACTCCTGCGAGGAGCGCGAATGCGCGAAAAAGGCGCGGCGTTTGCAGAAAGAAGTTCATGATTTAGAGATCCTTGATTTTCGGGTTGAAATAGCGATAGGAGAGGTCGGCGAGGAGATTCACGAGGAAGAATGCGAGCGCCATCCAGACGACGACCGCCTGAATGACGGGGTAGTCACGGTTCGATATCGCTGTCATGATAAGACTGCCGATGCCGGGCCAGTTAAAAATTGTTTCAATAATCACTGTGCCGCCGAGCAGCGAACCGACGGAGATGCCCGTGAGCGTGATGACGATGACCATGATGTTCTTGAGGACGTTTCGGAACAGGATCGTGTGCTCCGTGATGCCGCGTGCCCGAAGCCCTACGACGTAGTCCTTTGCAAGCTCGTCGAGCGCCGCTGCGCGCACCTGCCGGATGTAGCGCGAGGACATAACGAGCGCGAGTGTCGCTGCCGGCAGGATCATGCCGATGGTTTTGCTGGTCGCAAGTACGGGGATCCAGCCGAGCTGATAAGAAAAAATAAACATGAGGACAATCCCGATGATAAATCCGGGCGTTGCGTTCAGGACGAATGTGAGAAAGCGAATGACATAGTCCATGCGGCTGTTGCGGCACGCGGCGATCACGATGCCGAGCGGCAGGGAGATGAGGAGCGTGAGGCCCATCGCCGTACCCGCCATGCGAAGCGTGTAAGGGAGTGCCTTCCAAAACGTCGCCGCGACAGGCAGATCGGTGATGTAAGATTTGCCCATATCGCCTTGGAGGAAATGCATGAGCCAGCGTCCGTACTGCACAAGAAAGGGCTGATCGAGCCCCATTTCCGCACGCATCCGCTCCACGAGCTGCGGATCGGCGGCGACGCCGCCCGCTGAGAGGCGTATGCCGACGGGATCGCCGGGGGCGATGTAGATGAGTCCAAAGGAAAGCAGGGTAATACCGAAAAAAACGGGGATGAATTGGAGGCATCTCTGAAGGATTGTTTTCTTTGTCATGCACAGCTCCATTTGTTACCAATAAACATATGAGTATACTTATATTTGTTATATATAAAATTTTCTATAATTTGGCTATTAGTATATAACCCTTAGAAGAAGATTGTCAATATCAATAGGAAAAAAGCCAAATCCTATGCAGGAATAAGAGAGTGCGTGGATTTACTGCTGAAATATTTGACACTCATAGCCCCTTTTGTCTATAATGAGCCGTACACTGTGTAAAGCAACCATGCGCGGCGCACGCCGCAGGGAGGGACTGACAGATGAGAATTTTAGCTGCGGACGGAATTTCGTCCGAGGGCATTGGACTGCTGGCAGACTATGAGGTCGATGTGCGCGACAAGATCTCGCATGAGGAACTCCTGGAGGTCATCGGCTCGTATGATGCGCTCATGGTGCGCTCGGCGTCGAAGGTGTCGGCAGACATCATCGAACGCGCAGACCGCCTCAAGATCATCGGGCGTGCGGGCGTCGGCGTGGACAACATCGATGTGAAGGCGGCGACGGAGCGCGGCATCATTGTCATTAACTCCCCCGGCGGGAATACGATCGCAGCAACGGAACATACGATGGCCATGATGCTCTCTCTGGCGCGCAATATCCCCGCGGCAGATGCGACGATGCATGCCGGCGCGTGGGACCGCAAGGCGTATGTCGGCGTGGAACTGCGCGGCAAGACCATCGGCATCATCGGCATGGGACGTATCGGCAGCGGTGTTGCTAAGCGTGCGCTTGCCTTCGATATGAATGTCATTGCCTACGATCCCTATATTAATGAAGAACGGGCAAAGTCCTTCGGCGTGACGGTCGGAACGCTGGACGACATCTTTGCTGCGGCGGATTTCATTACGGTGCACATGCCGCTGACGAAGGAGACGCGCGGCATGATCTCCATGAATGAGATGCGCAGGATGAAGAAGGGCGTGCGCCTCGTGAACTGCGCGCGCGGCGGCATCATCAGCGAGGCGGATCTGGCTGCTGCGGTGCAGGAGGGAATTGTTGCGGGGGCAGCAATCGATGTGTTCGAGAACGAACCGCTCGGCGCGGATCATCCGCTGCGCAATGTGCCGGGGATTGTGCTCACCCCGCACCTTGGCGCATCTACCATAGAGGCGCAGATCGGCGTGTCGGTGGATGTGGCGGAGGGCATCCGTGCTGCACTGCGCGGCGAGCCGGTGACGGCAGCCGTCAATATGGCGCCGGTGTCCAAGGAGGTCATGCGCGTCATTCGTCCCTATATTACGCTTGCCGAACAGCTGGGCTGCACGGCCTGCTCACTCGCCGAGGGGCCTGTCTCGGATGTCGAGGTCATCTACAACGGTGAGATCACCGAGGTCAACACGAGCTTCCTCACGACGGCGATTCTCAAGGGGATGCTCAACCCCATCCTCGAGAGTGAGATCAACTACGTCAATGCGCCGGGCGTTGCGAAGTCGCGCGGCATCAAGGTGAAGGAGATCAAGGAGAAGGAAACCTCGCATTTCTCGACACTCATCACCGTGCGCGTGACGGCAGCGGACAAGACCTCGGAGGTGCAGGGGACCCTGTTCGGTACGGAGGGGCGCATCGTGCGCATCAACCGCTTCCGCGTTGATGTCGACCCGCATGCGCGCATTCTCATCTGTCCGCACATCAATCGGCCCGGCGTCATTGGAACAATCGGCTCGATTATGGGCGAGGCGGGCATCAATATCTCGTCCATGCAGGTGGGCAAGTCCGATCGCGAGGGCATGAACATCATGGTGCTCACGATCGATCACGACATCCCCGACGATACGCTTGCGCGCGTGCTGGCCGTCGACGGCATCTTCGATGCGAAGCTGGTAAACTTCGAGACAATTTAATTGTATCAAAGAGAATTTCAGCCTTTTTCCATAATCGCCCTGTATGATATAGTCAAAAGGACAAAGTCTTGATTTTAATATGGAGGCAAAAGCCTATGAACACAATCAAAACAACGATGCTCATGGCGCTCCTGATGGCGCTTATGGTTGCACTCGGCGGAGTTTTTGCCGGACAGAGGGGCATGACCGTCATGCTCGTCATTGCACTCGGCATGAACTTCTTCTCATACTGGTTCTCCGACCGCATGGTACTCAGCATGTACAATGCGCAGGAGGTGGACCGCACGAATGCGCCGGAGCTCTATGATCTCGTTGAGAAACTCGCAGGGCGTGCGGAGCTTCCGATGCCGCGCGTCTATATTATCAATGAGGATGCACCGAATGCCTTTGCGACGGGCCGTAATCCGTCCAATGCCGCAGTTGCCGTGACCACGGGTCTCATGCGTGCCCTCGACTACAACGAGATTGCAGGCGTACTCGGCCATGAGCTGGCGCATGTCAAGCATCGCGACATCCTGATCTCGACCATTGCGGCGACGATGGCGACCGTTATTTCCTACGCTGCAAACATTGCCCAGTGGGCGGCGATCTTCGGCGGAGGCCGCTCGAGCGACGATGACCGCGGCGGCATCATTGGCCTCATCGCGACGGCAATCATTGCGCCGATTGCAGCGGCACTCATCCAGATGGCGATCTCGCGCTCGCGCGAGTACAGTGCGGATGAGGGCGGTGCAGAGATCTGCGGCAATCCGAACGATCTTGCCTCGGCACTCGAGAAGATCGAGTACTATGCCGTGCATGGCGCACCGCTGCCGGAGGCAACCCCGGCGACGGCTCATATGTGCATCATCAACCCCCTGACGGGCCGAGACATCTCGTTCAAGAGCCTGTTCTCGACGCACCCGGATACGCAGGAGCGCATTGCGCGTCTGCACGAGCAAGCGCAGCGGATGGGCGTTCGCTGATGCAGCGCTAGCCCTTTGCCTTTACGGCAGGGGGCTTTTTGCTTGAGAAAATTTCTTTTTGACTTGCCGAGGTGCCTCATACACGATAGAATAGGGCAGAGAGAGGAGTATTTTCATGGCTGTTTTCGTTTGCGGCGGGGCGGGCTACATCGGTTCCCATGCCGTACATGCACTGATCGGCAAGGGCGAGCAGGTGGTCATCGCCGACAATCTCCAGACGGGGCACCGCGGAGCGCTGCATCCGCAGGCGCGCTTCTACGAGGGAGATATACGGGATGCTGCGCTGCTGGATCAGATTTTCTCCGAGAACGAGATCGATGCGGTGATTCATTTTGCGGCGAACTCTCTTGTCGGCGAGAGCATGGAGAAGCCTCTGCTCTACTTCAACAACAACGTCTATGGAATGCAGGTGCTGCTCGAGGCGATGGTACGGCACGGCATAGACAAGATCGTATTCTCCTCCACGGCGGCTGTCTACGGTGAGCCAAAGCGCGTTCCGATCCGTGAGGAGGATGAGACGAATCCGACGAATACGTACGGCGAGACAAAACTTACGATGGAGAAGATGATGAAGTGGGTCAGCCGTGCGAACGGCATCCGCTACGTCTCCCTGCGCTACTTTAACGCAGCGGGCGCACTGCCGGATGGATCGATCGGTGAGGATCACGCGGCCGAGACGCACCTCATTCCGCTGATCCTGCAGGTGCCGAACGGGAAGCGGGATCATATCACCGTTTTTGGCAATGATTACCCGACGCCGGACGGCACCTGTCTGCGTGACTACATCCACGTCGTCGATCTCGCGGATGCGCATGTACGTGCGCTTTCCTATCTGAGGAAGGGCGGCGCAAGCGACGTATTCAACCTCGGCAACGGGCAGGGCTTCTCCGTGCGTGAGATAATCGCCGCAGCCGAGAAGGCGACGGGGCGTGCAATCAAGGCGGAGATCGGCGCGCGCCGCGCAGGAGATCCCGCGCAGCTCGTTGCCTCGAGTGAGAAGGCACTGGCTGTGCTTGGCTGGAACCCCGTGTATACGGATGTGGAGCAGGTCATCGGCACGGCATGGAAATGGCACGAGAGCCATCCGAACGGCTATGATGACTGATGTATCATTTGAGATAGGAGAATTATCATGAGTTCACTGCATATTGCTGCCGAAAAGGGCGAGATCGCCGAGCGCATCCTGCTGCCGGGGGATCCCCTGCGCGCGAAATTCATCGCTGAGAATTTCCTGGAGGGGGCGAAGGAGTACACCTCCATCCGCAATATCCTCGGCT
>CAUQVG010000008.1:0-43005 GCA_963521685.1 uncultured Selenomonas sp. | reverse complement strand
GGATTTGATAAAAGTCGGTATGGCCGACTACAAAGTCGGCGCAGCTCCATCCACATTGATCAGCTACGGATTGGGCTCGTGCATCGGACTTTCTCTTTATGATCCACAGGCAAAGGTAGGCGGCCTGCTTCATTATATGCTTCCAGACAGCAAACAGGCACGCCCCAGTGACACGCCTGCAAAGTTTATTGATACGGGATTTCCGCTCATGCTGGCAGATGTGCTGAAGCTGGGCGGCGTTAAATCGCGTCTGGTTGCAAAGATTGCAGGAGGCGCGCAGATGTTTGCGTTCTCGAATGCGACGACTGTCATGCGTGTCGGGGAGCGCAATGCGCAGGCGGCAAAAGAGATTCTGGCAGCGAATGGAATTCGCCTCATTGCGGAGGATACCGGCCTCAATTACGGCCGCACGGTTTCGATTGATCTGAATGACGGAACATACACGGTGAAAACTGTCAGCAAAGGGGATAAGACAATCTAGGGGAGGGCAGGTGACAATTTTGTTTAAAGTGGGGATGGCGCTTGTATTTTCTGTAATCGCGGCACTTGTTGTTTTCCTTACAGGAATTTTCAGCGATGCGCGCATCGCAACAGCGTTTCTGCGGAGTATTGTCGCGTTCATCTGCGCCGGCGCATTCACCTATCTCATTGTCTTTATTCTCGAGGCGAAAGGGTGGGCCGCTTTCGACAAGGATCCGCAGGAACGCATGCAGGATATGCAGGCCCAGTATTATCAAGCCGATGATATTGACTTTGATGCCCGGGATGATGCAGGGGCATCAGGCGCAGAGGAGTTTGCGGCACCGGCGAATTTTCAGCCGCTTTCAGAGGAATCCCTCGTTCATATGAGAACTCCATCGGATACCGATGAACAGGATGACGGGGCACCTGCTCCGGTCTGAGCGACTGGATCCGGCAGGACTGAGAGGAGATGATACAGATGGCGGAGCAGACGGCAGAGGATATTGAGGCCCTTTGGCAGGCATACGAGACGGAAAAGACCATTGCCGTACGCAACCGCATTGCAGAGCATTATCTTCCGTTGGTTCGCCTCGTTGCGGGGCGTATCGCCATCAGCCTCCCGCAGCATGTCGATCGGGAGGATCTCCTGAGCAGCGGATTCTTTGGGCTTCTCGATGCAATTGAACGCTATGAACTGGCGCGCGGCAATAAATTTGAGACCTATGCGGGGGTGCGTGTCCGCGGTGCAATGCTGGACCACCTGCGTGCAAAGGACTGGATCCCCGTCAGCGTGCGTCAGAATATCAAGAAATATGAAAAGGCCGTTGCCCACCTGGAAGGTGAGCTCGGCCGAACGGCGACAGATGAAGAGCTCGCGGCAGAGCTTGATCTGACGGTGGACGGCCTGCATCATCTGGAGGGGCAGGTCAGTGCTGCAACCATTATTCCGCTGGAGGAATACCTGCGTACGGACTCTCCTGCGTCCATGGAGGACGGTCCTGTCGAGCATGCAGAGTGGACCGAGGTCAAGGAGACCCTTGCGGCGGCGATAGAGAAGCTTCCCGAGAAGGAGCGCACGGTGGTTGCACTCTACTACTATGACGAGATGACGCTGAAGGAGATCGCAGCGATTCTGCATCTCTCGGAGGCACGCATCTCGCAGCTGCATACGAAGGCGATCTTCCGCATGCGCGGATCACTCGCCCGCATGAACGATGAGGACTGACTACGGATCCTCCCCGGGAGAATAGTTATAATAAAAGCGCAATTTTGATGGATCGGGAGTGGCATTATGGAGCGTACTATTGGGGGCAAGAGCGAGGGCTTTCAGTTGGTCATTCGCGCGGATGGGAATTATCTGACCGTTTATCCGGAGGGGGAGGACACACCAGCGATCGCGCTGGAGACACTCCGAGATAAACTCAAAGAAGCGGGCGTTGGGGAAGTCGATGTCCTCCAGCTTGCGCTTCTTGTGCGTGCCGCAGACGGCACTGAGACGAAGCTGCTTCCCCCGCAGGAAGGCGGAGAGGAAAATGCAGTCATTCCCTTTGCCATCGAAATTTCGCGCGATGCGATGACCGCTGCAGTGCGTTTTGATGACAAGAAGGGGAATCTCCCGCCCAGCGCCTCTGATGTGCTGGATGCGCTTGCGGCGAAGAAGGTTGTCTACGGCATTGACCGTACGGCCGTCGCGCGCGGTGTTGCACGCCTGACACCTTTTATGGCGGCCCGCGGAACCGAGCCTGTGGCGGGGACGGATGCGAGCATTGAGAAGAAATTTGATATGGGAACCAAGGGACGCCCCGCGGCCCGTGCCTTTGATCGCGTTGATTATAAGGACATGAACATCTTTATTCGGGCGCAGATCGGGGATGTGCTTGCTGTTCGCACCCCTGAGACGCCGGGCGTTCCGGGGACAAACGTGTTCGGTGAGGAGGTTCCGCCCAAGCCGGGCAAACCGGCCGCTCTGCCCCAGGGGAAGAATACGAAGGTCGTCAATGAGCATGAGCTCGTCTCTGTGATTGACGGGCAGGTGGTGGATGACGGGAAGAAGATCAGCGTCGATCCGCACCTGCTCATTGATACGAGCGTCGATGTGGGAACGGGAAATATCGACTTTGCCGGCAGCATCGAGATTCAGGGCGATGTGGAGAGCGGATTTTCGGTCAAAGCCGCCGGAGATATCGAAATCAAAGGCGTGGTCGGCGGTGCAGAAGTGGAAGGCCGCAATGTTATTGTACACGGCGGCATCCGCGGCATGAATACCGGGAAAATCCGCGCCCGCGAAGATGTCAGCATCTCCTTTGTCGAAAATGCGAACATTGAGGCCGGCCGCGACATCATGGTGAATGATGTTGTGCTTCATTCGGAGATGCGTGCGGGACATCATGTCATTGTCGAAGGACGGCGCGGCATCATTACGGGCGGCAGTGTCAGTGCCGGTGAATCCATTCGTGCCAAGGTTCTCGGCAACAACTTTTACGTTCAAACGA
The DNA here is from genome assembly GCA_963521685.1 of uncultured Selenomonas sp. GTDB lineage: Bacteria > Bacillota > Negativicutes > Selenomonadales > Selenomonadaceae > Centipeda. The sequence continues at coordinate 40,051 of CAUQVG010000008.1, read as the reverse complement.
ATTTGAACGTTGGAATCGACCCCAACCTGAAGCATCGGTACGATACGCTTCTGAACGAATGCCAGACAGCGGAGAGGCAGCTCACAGAAGTCCGGCTTTCTCTCGAAACGCTGAAGAAGATCCCGCTCACGAGTCTGCCAGAGCGTCGGCGGGAACAGCTGGCCGAACTCACACGCATCCAGTATCCGCTTGCGGCAAAAGTCAAGGGCATGCAGGAAGAACTCGCACAGATGCGCACGGAGCTTGACGAGATGAAGAATGGTACGATTTCCGCAAGCGACACCATTTTTCCCGGCGTCAATGCTGCCATCAATGGGGTCAAAAAGACCGTCGAGGAGGAGCTGCGTCATTCCAAGCTCCGGATGGTCGACGGGGAAATCCTTGTAGGTATTCTGTAAGAGAGGCAGGTGCACCGTGAACGTCACGCCAATCAGCATGCAGATGATGTTCCCGCAGTCCAATGAGGCGGGAAATGTTCAGAGCAACATGCAGAATCAGGTCAACATCCAGCAGAGTTTTGAATCCATCCGTCAGAAAGAGGATGCGGAACTCGCACGCCAGCAAGTGCGGGCGAAGGAAGAGGCGAGCGCGGATGCACGCGTGAAGGATGATCCGGAACGGGAGCGCCGTCAGGGCGGCGGACAGGGAGATTCGCGCGGGCGTGACCGCGGCAAAGATCACGGGGAGGAGCTGCTTCAGCGCCTTGCAGCCGATCCGAACCGCGGCGTCCATCTCGACATCAGCTTTTAAAGATAAAGAACACGCGGATAAGGGAGGCTCCTGTTATTATTTCCATCACTGAAATTCTGGGTGCGCTCATCATTCTCGGCGCCGTACTGCTTCTCATTGTCCGCTATATCATCCATCGTCGTCAGCACAGTGATGAGGCGGACGAAGATCTTGCCGTATCGATCGAGAAGCTGAAAAAAGAACTTCAGCAGTCTGCCGATACGATCATCAAGCGGCTTGGCAGTCATGTGACCAAGCTTGAGGGGCTGCTGCGCGAAGCAGATGACCGGCGCGTGCGGCTTGAAACCCGTGTTGCGGATGCGCAGAAACTCGAATGGGTTCTGCGGCAGAGAATCGAGGAACTCGAACGCCGCCTGCGTGATTTGGGGCAGCCCGCTCCGGCTCCTCCGACACCGGTGCAGGAACGCACGGCTGCACCGGCGCCTGCACCTCCGCCGCCGCAGGAGGCACGACGGACGGACAGCGATGAGTTTGCCGCAGTCCTGCATGCGTCCATTCTGCGCGAGCAGGCACGTGCTGCGATGCCTCTGCCGCCGCAGCCTGCGCCTGCACCGCCGGCACCGATGCCGGCGGAACCCGGCCTGACGAAAATGCCTCCGGCTCCCCCGGCTCCTGAGCGGGCGGCGGTTCAACCGCCTGTGACGGATATGCCGGCGGCGCCCCCCGTGCTGCAGCCGGAACCTGCCGGGAATCCTGAACTGCCGGAGGAAGCGGAGGATGATCCCTTTGGCAGGGCCCGCACGCTTTTGCGTGCCGGGCGCAGCATTGAGCAAGTGGCGCGTGAAACCGGAGTTGAGATTGGTGCTCTCCGACTCATGAAGCAGATGGCGCAGAGGGATTGACAAAAAAAGAAAAGGTCGGTATAATACCACTTATTCGGGACGTAGCTCAGCTTGGTAGAGCGCTTCCTTGGGGTGGAAGAGGTCGTGAGTTCAAATCTCGTCGTTCCGACCATTTCAGCATAGGGACCTCCGCGCAGGGTGCGCGGAGGTTTTTCGCATAAAAGGAGGGATCTTGTGGATTTCATTGTAGATACCGGCGTGCTGCAGGTGCTGCTCATTGCGGTCATGTTCCTCTCCGTCATGGTGGAGATCAAGACGGGCGGCCTTGGTGTGGGCGTCCTGCTGGGCATTGTCGCGGCCGGCGTATTCTGGGGCAGCCAGTATACGCGCGGGCTGGTAGAACTCTATCACATTGCTGTCTTTCTCGCGGGCGTACTGATGATCATTGTGGAGATCCTGCTGCCGACGGTGGGACTCCTCGCCGGCCTCGGCGTGGCGGCGATGCTGTACAGCATTGTGCTGGCGCTTGGAGGCGACATCGGCGCACTCGCAGCCCTCGGCATCTCTCTGGTTCTGTCGGTTGCCGCGTTCATGCTCATTGTGTCACGGCTGCCGTCGAGCAGGCTGTGGAACAAGATGGTTCTCCATACGAGCTCGCGCGGTGAGCAGGGCTATGTGAGCGCTGAGCAGCATATGGAGCTCGTCGGCAGGACCGGCGAGGTGCTCACGGAACTGCGTCCTTCAGGGACGGCACGCATTGACGGCCGCCCTGTGGATGTGATCTCTGAGGGCGCATTCATACAGAAGGGAACGCTGGTTGTCGTCTTGTCCGTGAACGGCAGCCGTGTAGTTGTGCGCGAAGCATAGCGCATCGCCATAGAACGGACATCGCTTGAAGGAGGTACTTATGGGCACATTGTTCGGAGGAGCATTCCTCATTGTTATCGTTATTCTTGCCGTATCGATTTTTCTCCATTTCGTTCCGCTCGGTTTGTGGGTGTCGGCCATCTCGGCAAACGTTCCGGTCGGCATCGTTTCGCTGATCGGCATGCGGCTGCGTCGCGTTCCGCCCAGCCGTATTGTTCTGCCGCTGATCAAGGCGAACAAGGCGGGATTGGATGTGAGCGTCAATCAGCTTGAGGCGCATTATCTCGCAGGCGGCAACGTGGACAAGGTGGTCGATGCGCTCATCGCATCCCATCGTGCGCAGATTGCACTGCCGTTTGAGCGTGCAGCGGCGATTGATCTTGCGGGGCGCGATGTGCTTGAGGCCGTGCAGATGAGTGTCAATCCGAAGGTCATTGAGACGCCGATTGTTTCTGCTGTTGCAGCAAACGGCATTGAGCTCAAGATCAAGGCACGCGTTACCGTGCGTGCAAACATCGACCGCCTCGTCGGCGGTGCAGGCGAGCCGACCATTATCGCCCGTGTTGGAGAAGGTATTGTTACGACGGTCGGTTCTTCGGAGAACCATAAGGACGTGCTCGCCAATCCGGACGATATCTCTAAGACCGTTCTCGGCAAGGGACTTGATGCGGGAACGGCATTCGAGATCCTCTCCATTGATATTGCGGATGTTGATGTCGGGCGCAACATCGGCGCAGAGCTCCAGACTGATCAGGCGGAGGCAGATAAGCGCATCGCCCAGGCAAAGGCAGAGGAGCGCCGCGCGATGGCAGTGGCCCGCGAGCAGGAGATGAAGGCGTACACGCAGGAGATGGAGGCCAAGGTTGTCGAGGCGCAGGCAGAGGTGCCGCACGCAATGGCGCAGGCACTGCGCGAGGGCAAGCTCGGCGTGATGGACTACTATCAGCTGAACAACATTCAGTCGGATACGGACATGCGCCAAGCAATCAGTGCAGCGGGCAAGGGCGACGACAAGCATCCGGCACCTCCCGTAAAGTGAGGTCCTTCGGATGGAATATCTTGTCATAATAGGGGTTGCGATCGTCATTTCCCTGTTGGATGACCGTCTGCGCGGCAAGAAAAAAGTTCCGCCGCCGCCTGTGCCGCAGAAGAGCCCCAGGCCTAAGAAGCATAAGGCGCAGGGCGGGAGATTTGAGATTCCGCCGATGCGCGGCACTCCCTCAGATGTACAGGTTGCAGTCGACGCGGAGGTCCTGCGTGAGCAGGAGCTGCGCGCGAAGTGGGAAGAGGCACGCAAGGAAGAGCAGCGCCTGCAGCGCGTGCGTGAGCGGGAGGAGCGCGCAGCGCGGCTCGCGGCGGAGGAGGCTCAGGCTGCTGCTGCACTTATGCCGCAAACAGCCAAGCGAATGTCATCTGTCCTGCTGCCTCAGCTGACAGCGGATACGATGAAGCAGGCCGTTGTGCTCTCCGAGGTGCTCGGCAAGCCGCGCGCTCTGCGCAGATTTCCTCGGCGCTAGAAAGAGCAGAAAAAAATGAGGATTGTTCCGATGAACAATCCTCATTTTTTCTGCGTGTTTATTTGATTTCATTCAGCAGCTGTGCAATCTCGTTCGCACTGCGGTCACCGTCCGTACAGCTGATGATGGGCTGTGCACCCAGCATGACCGTTCGGCCGTCGGCATATGCACGAGAGGCGGCATGTCCGTTTTTGTAGGCTGCGGCGAGGTTTCCCATGACGAAGTAAGACCGTTCGGCGGAGCTCATGCCGTTTGCAGGGGCCGGCGTTACCAGGGCTTTCTTGTTCACATAGACGGTTCCGTCTTCTGCCGTAACTTTTCCGCCGCTCATTGCCGTGAGCTTCTTGACATAATTGTCGCGGCGGGAAGTGTTTGACGGATGATCGGCAGCGCCGGTCATGACGGAGAACACATCGGCAGAGTTGTTGCCGGTGAGGTCGATGAGCCGCTGCCATACGGCGGCCGTTGCTCCCGGGTTGTAGGGGGAGCGTGAAATGTACTCAAATGCGAGGTTGTCTGCCTCCCACTCCATCGGCTTGGTGAGGCCCTGTCCGCTCCAGATGTTTGCGGCAATCGCACCGAGCACCGTGCCTGTTGCACTTGCGAGGACGGCAGGTCCCAGTGATTTTTTCATCCCCTTTGCGGGATGATCTTTCTGCCCGTGGCCCATTTCGTGCGCAAGAACAACCGCAATCTCATCCTCGTTCGTAAGATAGCTGTAAAGACCGACGTTGATGCTCATATTGTGGCCGAGCGTACAGAAAGCGTTGAAGCTGTCCTCACGGTTGATGAAATAATTGTACGGACGGTCATAGATCGTCGCATCCATCGAGCCGATGGCTGCTGTAAGATTGGTGAAGATGCGGTCAAGCTGAGTGTTGAGATCATGGCGGTAGTAGACGCCGTATTTTTCCTGAAGCTGTTTGAAGAGCTCCTGTCGTCCTTCCTCCGTCGTATTGTAGTACTTGATCTGCTTGTTCATCTCGTTTGCCGCAACGGCACCGCCAATGATGGCTCCGATGATGTTGCCCGTGTTTGCCTCAGCGACAGCGGGCGGCACAGCAATCCCTGCCGTCATCGAGACGGAGAGCGCAAGTGCGATGCCGGTGCGCATCCATTTCTTTTTATCCATATTTCTTTCCTCCTCATCCCATGAACTTGTGAACATATTATATCTTAATATAAAGGCATTCGTCCATAGAAAAGAAATTACGGATACATGAGAAACACTTAAAAACATTCCTTCTAAGCTGTGTATATGCACAGAATTCTTGACACTACGGGGAAAAAACATTAAAATAGATAGGAATATTTTCTAAGCAATTTTGAACTGTGAAAAGAGGAGGTGGCTGTTATCATTACTGAAATAATAATGGTAATTATTGCTCTCGTCGTCGGTGCTGCGGCCGGTTATATGGGCCGCAGGAGCACGGCGGAGGCTCAGATAGGATCAGCCGAGAACGAAGCAAAGCGCATTGTCGAAGAGGCCGCAAAGGCGGCGGAGACAAAGCAGAAGGAAGTCCTTCTGGAGGCGAAGGAAGAGATTCAGCGTCAGCGGCAGGAGTTTGAACGCGACACGAAGGAACGCCGCAGCGAGCTGCAGCGTCTCGAGCGCCGCACGATCCAGAAGGAGGAAAACCTCGACCGCAAGCTTGAGTCCATCGAGAAGAAGGAGGAAGGACTTGCACGCAAGGAAGCCCGCATCGACAAGACGCAGGCTGAGGTAGAGGCCCTCTATGAGAACCAGAGACAGGAACTCGAACGCATCTCCGGCCTTTCGTCGGAGGAGGCGCGCACGATCCTCATGGCCGAGGCGGAGGATGAGCTGAAGATCGAGAAGGCCCGCAAGATCAAGGAGTACATCCAGCAGACGAAGGATGAGGCTGACAAGGCGGCGCGCGAGATCCTGAGCGTTGCTATCCAGCGCTGCGCTGCCGATCACGTCGCGGAGACGACCGTTTCGGTCGTGGCTCTGCCGAACGATGAGATGAAGGGGCGCATCATCGGCCGTGAGGGACGCAATATCCGTACGCTGGAAACCTTGACGGGCATAGACCTCATCATTGATGATACGCCGGAGGCGGTCATCCTTTCCGGATTTGATCCCGTGCGCCGCGAGATTGCGCGGATCGCGCTTGAGAAGCTGATTCAGGACGGGCGCATCCATCCCGCACGCATCGAGGAGATGATCGAGAAGGCACGCCGCGAGGTTGACCAGCGCATCAAGGAAGCGGGCGAGCAGGCAACGTTTGAGACGGGCGTACACGGAATCCATCCGGAGCTGGTGCGTCTGCTCGGCCGTATGCGTTATCGTACCAGCTACGGACAGAATGTGCTTGCCCACTCCATCGAGGTTGCGCATCTCGCCGGACTGATGGCTGCGGAACTGGAATGCGATGTCATGCTCGCCAAGCGCGGCGGACTCCTGCACGACATCGGAAAGGCAGTCAGCCATGAGGTTGAGGGGCCGCATGTCACGGTTGGTGCAGAACTTGCACGCAAGTACCGCGAGTCGAAGGAAGTCATCAATATCATTGCCTCGCATCACGGTGATGAGGAGGCAACGACGATTGAGGCGGTGCTCGTTGCGGCGGCCGATGCCGTGTCTGCCGCACGCCCGGGGGCACGACGCGAGAGCCTGGAGTCGTATATCAAACGCCTCAAGGCGCTCGAGGAGATCGCGGAATCGTTTGACGGCGTGGAGCGGTGCTTTGCCATCCAGGCAGGGCGCGAGATCCGCGTTATGGTCAAGCCGGACAAGGTAGATGACGCAGGCGCGGCGGTACTTGTCCATGATATTGTGAAGAAGATTGAGGGCGACCTCGAATATCCGGGGCAGATCAAGGCAACGGTCATTCGTGAGACGCGCGTTGTTGACTACGCGAAGTAAGGCGACGGCTGTATGACAGGCGGAATATAGGGGGCATCAGCCCCCTATTTCTAAGGAGGAAGTATGCAGCAACTGGCGTATATCGTCTCCGGCACCGCAGATGCTCAGCACAAGGCGGAACAGGCCAAGGAAAAGCTGGATCGGATTCCGCGTATTGCATCTATGCTCATCACGATTGTGGTGCCCTGCGAGATGCCGATGGACAAAGCGCGGTGCATGCGTGATGCCGTGCGGGAAATCTTCCCGGAGGCGCGCATTCTGGTGCACACATGTGCGATTAAGATGGCGGATTTGCGTCTCAATACCGAAGGGATCATGCTGACGTTTACAGCGCTTGAGGAGTCGCGTGCAGAGTTTGTCGTCATCGACGGCAACCGTTCGGATGCGGCGCTCAAGACGAATTTTGTCAATTTTGTCAGCGCACGCCCCCATACGAAGCTCATTGAGTTCCTCGTCGCCGGTGTCATGGACCAGATCGATGACCTGTTTGAGGGCTTTTCCGCCATTGACGACCGCATCCAGGTGTTTGGAGCCTTTGTCGATGCTCCTCCGATGAATGCCCACGGCTATATCATCGCCGATGACGAGGAGACCTCGCTCGGTATGGCTGCCATTGTATTCCACGGGGAAACGCTGGAGGTTCATATTGTACGCAATTTTGGCTGGAATTCTCTTGGCCGTGAAATTGTGGCAACCCGTGTAGAGGGATGTACGATTAAGGAACTCGACGGCGACATACCGCTCAGGGTTTACGAGCGCTACTTCGGCATCAAGGGCGACGGCGACTTCAGTTCCGATGCGGCTCTTTTTCCCCTTTGCTTTGAGGAGGAGGACGGTTCCGTTTCCGCGCGCGTGCCGATCAAGATTGAGGCGGGCAGCGGAGAGCTCACCTTCGGCATCCCCATGCAGGAGGGAACGGTATTCCGCCTGGCATACGGAGACCCCTACGGGATTCTGTCGAAGGCTGCGGAGAATACCCGCGAGATGTCGGAATTTTCTCCGCAGGCGATCTTTGGAACGGCGTGCGTGGGGCACTATCTCCTGCTCGGCGAGGATGTTGTGACCGAGATGTCTGTATGTGCCGGATTTCCCTCGTCGACGTCATTCGTATTCGGTGAGGTGCGGCGTGTCGGCAGACGCATTTCTACAGCACATCTGAATGTTCTCCTTGTTGGCATGAAGGAAGATTCGGGCTGCGTTCAGGACACCAACCTGCAGACGAAGCGGGTTGCACATCTTTCCTACAATCGAAAGATGCTGGCGTTTATGTCCCACTTCATCCGCGTGTCGGAGGAGGAACTTCATACGGCGAATCAGCGGCTCACTCATCTTGCGAGCCGCGACACGCTGACGAACCTCCTGAACCGCCGTGAGATGGAACGCCTCCTGAAGGATGCAGTCAAACTGTCGCAGGAACAAAAAACACCGCTCTCGGTCATTCTGATGGATATTGACCACTTTAAGGGGGTCAATGATACCTATGGGCATGATATGGGAGATAAAGTCCTGCTGAAGGTGGCAGATGCGATTTCGCATACGATCCGCGGTTCGGATGCCGGATGCCGCTGGGGCGGCGACGAGTTCTTCATCATCCTGCAGGGCGCATCGCTTTTGTTTGCGGGCAAGGTCGGAGAACGCATCCGCCGGACGGTGGAGGCATCTGAAATGCCGTTCGACCGGAATATTACAGTAAGCGTAGGCGTTGCTTCCTTTGATGCGGAGAAGGACAGCGACCTGCAGCTGTTCAAGAACGCCGATGAGGCGCTCTATCAGGCAAAGAAAGCAGGACGCAATGCCGTCTATGCGCTCGGTCTCGGCCGGGTTGGCAGCATTGAGTAGTACCTGCGGGAGACCATAGATATGTTTGATTTCTTGCGAGGACACTTTTTCAGGGGACATTCGGAGTGGCCGAAAAGCGAGCAGGCGCGCCCCGGTGTTCAGTTGCTCGCCTCTGTGCTCGTCTGCTTTCCGGAGATTGAGGCGGTTTCCTATGACCCCGCGCACGGCCTCCTGACCATGGATTTTGTCGTTCGGGCAGAGATTTCACCGGCGGAGATGGAGGCTTTTTCGTCATTTCTGGCGGAGAGCATTGAGACGTATCATCTGATTGAGGGCGGAACTGCGGGCACCATCGATTTTTCGTATGAGCAGCATGCGCCGCTTACCATGATTCACCTTGCCCGCCGTATGGATGAGCTCTCGGAGCGCGAACTGAGCCTCATTGTTCAGCTTCTCGCCGGACGGTTCGGCAAGGAGCTTCTTGTTGACGCACATGGAGCCGGGGTACTGGATACGGAGTTCAGCGCGATTCAGCACGAGACGCTGGAGCGCATGCTGACAGCCGTCCGTGAGATACCGCTGCGGGAGCGCCTGGTCGGCATTCGCGAGCGCGATCAAGTCGTTGTCTATAATCGATGAGGAAGATGAGGGGGAAACGACGTGCGCATCATGCTGGTCGGTGACGTTGTCGGACGTGCGGGACGGCGTGCTTTTCGCACGATCACACCAAGGCTGCGGTCGGAGCGCGGGATCGATGTCGTCATCGTCAACGGAGAGAATTCGGCGGGCGGCAAGGGGTTTACCCGCAAGGCCCTGGATGAACTCTATACGGGCGGCGCTGACATTGTGACCTCCGGCAATCACGTCTGGGACAAAAAAGATGTGTTCGAGTTCATCGACGATGAACCGTTCCTTGTGCGGCCTGCAAACTACCCGGAGGGAACGCCGGGGAAGGGATACTGCATCTTTCCCTTTAAGGCGGCCAATATTGCTGTCTTGAACCTGTCGGGCCGTTCTTTTATGCCGCCGCTGGACTGCCCTTTTCAGAAGGCGGATGACATCCTTGCAGAGATCGCTGCCCGCGCAGATATCGTTGTCGTGGATTTCCATGCGGAGACGACATCGGAAAAACTTGCCATGGCCTATTATCTGGACGGCCGCGCCGATGTTGTCGTCGGGACGCATACGCATGTGCAGACGGCGGATGAGCAGATCCTGCCCGGCGGCACGGCGTACATTACGGATCTCGGCATGGTGGGGCCCCGCGGCTCCATTCTCGGCGTGCGTACAGATCTCGTGATCCAAAAGTTCCGAACGGGGATGCCCGTGCGGTTTGAGATGGCAGAGGGACCGGCGGAGTACGCGGCCCTCATTGTGGACATTGATCCGACCGGCCGGAAGAAAACGACGGCCGAGCGCATCCTGATTCGTGAAGAAGAATGATTGAGGAGAAGTTACATGCCAAGCGACTTGCATATCCATACGACCTTTTCCGACGGGCGTGACACCCCGGAGGAGATCGTAGAGGCAGCAAAGGCGGCGGGGCTGCACTATATTGCCATTACGGACCATGACAGCGTCGAGGGCGTCACCGCTCTCTACGAGAGCGGACACTATGCATCCGGCAGTCTGCGGATCGTCCCTGGGGTTGGCTTCAGCGCAGGGGATCCGCAGCGGGAAGTTCACATTCTCGGCTATAATATTGATATTTATGATGCGGGACTTCAGGAAAAGCTTGAGGAAATCAGCGAGGCGCGCTGGACCCGGTTTACGGAGATTGTAGAACTGCTCAACGGACTCGGGTACGAGATCGGCGAGACCGAGGTGCTGACCGATGAAGGCCTGTGCAAGGCGGTCGGGCGCTCACATGTAGCGCGCGTTCTTGTCAAAAAAGGGTATTTTGATTCGATCCGCGCCTGCTTTGATCAGCTGCTTCGCCGCGGCCAGCCTGCCTATGTGCCGCATTTCCGCCTCGTTCCCGAGGAGGTCATCAGCCTGATCAAGGGAGCCGGCGGAATCCCTGTGCTCGCGAATCCAAAAGCAATCGAGGATGCACAGATCATCGAGGACCTTATTGCGCAGGGGATACAGGGGATCGAAGCGTTTTATCCCGGCTATGACCGTGCGGATACGCAGCACTTTTTGGACATTGCACAGCAGAACGGCCTGCTCGTATCCGGCGGTTCGGACTACCGGGGCGGCCCCGGCCGGGAATCCGAGGAAATCGGCCGGTTTACCATTGAAGATATATATGCAGAGAATTTCTATCGACCGCCGCGCCATACATAAGATCTCTGAATGAATATCGCTTTATTGCTGCAGTGAAAAGAGGAGGGACACAATGGACGTTATTGCCCTTGTCGGCCCCAGCGGTACCGGCAAAAGTCACCGCGCCCTATGGGTCGCCCAGAAAAATGGTGCAGATGCAATCATTGATGACGGCATTCTGATCAAGGACGGCAAGGTGGTCGGCGGCACTTCAGCAAAAAAAGAGAAAAATCGGATCATGGCGGTGCGCCGTGCCATCTTTGTCCTGCCCGGACATGCTTCCAACGTGCGTAAGGCGATCGAGGAGTCCGGTCCGCGCCGCATTCTTCTCCTCGGCACATCGGAGAACATGGTCCAGAAGATTGCAAAGGCACTGCGCATCGGACCGGTCAGCAAGATCATCCGCATTGAGGACATTGCCTCGAAGAAGGATATGGAGATTGCGCAGTATCGGCGCCTCAAGCGGGGAGAGCACATCATACCCGTGCCGAGCATCGAGCTCAAGCCTCACTTTTCGGGGTATCTCATCGACCCGATCAAGAGCTTCTTTAAGACATCCTCCGCGAAGCGGCGCCGCCTCGGTGAACGTTCGATTGTCCGCCCCGTATTCAGCTACTATGGGAAGCTTGTCATCGACGACTCCGTGATCAAAAATATCGTGCATATTGTTGCCGAGAAGATCGAACATGTATACAAGGTGGGCGGCACACGTGTCCGCCATGTCGTCAGCGGCGATGATGATCTCGGCATCATGGTCTCGCTTGAGGTAGTCTTTGCTTACGGACATGCGATATCTGAGGCGATGGCCGCCCTGCGCAGCGAGCTCCAGCGTGAGATTGAGCGGATGACGGGAATGGTTGTCCACGAGATCGACATTCTTGTCAAGAGCCTCTATGTCGACGCGCCCCTTCCTGCACGCACATAAAAGATTTGTCTGTATGCAGAGAAGATTATGTAAACATTAAAAAACATTCTTCACTTTTTAGGGAAAAAGTGCTAGAATGAAAAGGAATTTTGTAGAAAATGTAGAACTAAATATATATCTGTTTCGTGTGCGATTTTTCTGTGCGCGTAAAATACGGGAAAGGAATGTGACGTTTCATGCTTGAGCAGCTGGTAAATACCTCGACGATGGATGTCGGCAGCCGCGCGCTGGCGGCGGCATCTCTTCGCCATGAGGTGCTCAGCAACAACATTGCGAACGTGAATACACCGAACTTTAAGCGGAGCCATGTCCGCTTTGAGGATTTGCTGAAACGAGAATTGGGGCTCGACAGCGACCCTCTGATGAAGGTTGTACGCACCCATGACCGGCATTTCCCTATTCCCTTCCACGGCAAGGTGCGGCCTGTGATTGAGCAGGATGCGACAACCAATATGCGCCTGGACGGGAACAACGTCGATATCGATATCGAGATGGCAGAGGTTGCAAAGAATCAGCTGTACTACAGCGCGTTGGCGAATCAGCTGGGGGGACATATCAGCAAACTCAAGAGTGTCATCAACAGCGGACAGAACGGCTGATAAGGGGGAGGACACGATATGGGAATGTTTTTAGGGATTGATGCGGCGGCGTCTGGTCTTACGGCCGAGCGTCTGCGCATGGATGTCATCTCCAATAATATTGCGAACGCCAACACGACGCGCGCGCAGGGAGGCGGCGCCTACCACCGCCGCTACGTTGTTTTTCAGCCGCGCGAGAAGGGGAACGGCATCGGCTTTGAGTCCTTCCTCGCACGCGCCTCGGACCGTCTGCGTCCCGGTGACGGCGTTCGTGCCGTCTCGATCGAGACGGACCGCACACAGGGAACGCTCGTCTATGAGCCAGGCCATCCGGATGCGAATGCGGAGGGCTATGTAGAGCGCCCGAATGTCAATATTGTTGCAGAAATGGTAGATATGATCTCAGCCTCCCGTGGTTACGAAGCAAATGCGACGACCATCAACGCTGCAAAGTCGATGGTAACGGCAGCGCTTCGTATCGGCAGCGGAAGCTGATTTTTGCGCACATTTTAAGGGAGATCAATGTATATGGAAATACAAGCACTGCAAATGACCCCCGTAACGATGCGCGCCACCAGCCATCTGGGCGAGACCATCGAGAAAGAGCCGGCAAAGAGTTTCGGCACGTATCTGAAGGATGCACTCTCTGAGGTGAATCAGCTCCAGCTTGAATCGGACCGCCAGAACAAGCTGCTCGCCGCGGGCGAGGTTACAGATGTCTCTCAGGTCATTGTCGCGGGGCAGAAAGCTGATATTGCACTGCAGCTCACTCTGCAGGTACGCAATCGTGCGATGTCTGCCTATCAGGAAATCATGCGGATGCAGGTGTAATTGCAGCCTGCCGTTTTGTATGCTCCGTCGGCGGGGCATAACCGTGATGACTTGAAGGGAAAGAGATTATGGGAGAGTGGAAAGAGCGCGGCCTTGCCATGTGGGAACGCTTTGACAAGCGGCAGCGCTACATTATGCTCGGCTCAGCGCTCGCGATTCTCGTCCTGATCTTTGGTCTGAGCTTCTGGTACGGCAGCAAGCCTGATATGGTGCCGCTGTTTACCAATATGGAGACCAAGGATGCCGGAGAGGTCGCCAATCAGCTGCGTGAATCGAACATTGCCTACGAAATTCAGGAGAATAAGTCGGGGACGACCATCCTTGTTCCGACAACGCATGTCCATGAGGCGCGCCTTAACCTGGCGACGCAGGGACTGCCGCACGGGAACAAGGGTTTTGAGATATTCGATGACAGCAAACTGGGCGTTACCGAGTTTCAAAATCGTGTCAACTATCTTCAAGCACTCCAGGGAGAGCTGACTCGGACGATTGAGCAGCTCGAGGCCGTTGAAAAGGCCCGCGTTCATATTGTACTGCCGGAGGACAGCCTCTATAAGAAAGAGGAAAAGCCCGCAACGGCTTCTATTATGCTGCGCCTGAAACCAAATGCAGAGCTGACAAAGAAGGAGATCAAGGGGATTGTCAACCTGACGGCCCACAGCGTCAAAGGATTGACTCCCGAGAATATAACGATCGTCGACGATACGGGCAAGATCATGAACGATCCCGACGACCAGGATGAAAATGCAATCGGCGTCAAGACCCTTACGCAGCTCGATATGACGCGCAAGGTTCAGGACAATATTGAAAAGAAGGTTCAGTCCCTGCTCGATCAGACGCTTGGCGAGGGACGTGCTTTTGCGCGCGTCAGCGTGGAGCTGGACTTTGACGACCGGCTGACCGATCGGCAGACCTTTACGCCGGTGGTGGATGATGCGGGCATCATCCGCAGCCAGCAGGACATCTCTGAGAGCTATGTCGGCAGCTCGACCAATCCGGGCGGCCCTGCCGGCGTGCAGAGCAATGTTCCGGGGTATGTTGAGCAGGAGGCAAATGCCAACGCCGAGTACGAGAAGAAGGAATCCACAAAGAACTACGAGATCAACGAGGAGCGCCAGCATGTGATCGCCTCCCCGGGCTCGATCCGCCGGCTGACCGTTGCCGTTCTCGTCAACGATGACGTGACGCAGCCCCAGCAGGAGAGCATCATGCGCACGGTGAGCAGTGCCGCGGGCATTAACCCGTCGCGCGGAGATACGATCTCCGTTGAGCCGCTGCCGTTCAGCACGGAGGCGGCAGAGCGCCGCGCAGCAGAGCTCCAGGCGGAGAAGGATCGTCAGGACCGCATCTTCTACACGCAGGTCGGTCTTGCACTCTTGGTCATTGCCCTCATTGTCGGAGCAATTCTCATGTACCGCCGCAAGAAGCGTCTCGAACGCGAGGCTGCAGAAGAAGCACAGCGCATCGAAGAGGCACGTATTGCAGAGGAACGCGCCGCAGCCATTGCGGCCGGCGAGGTCGAGGAAGAAGACCTCTCTGAGGAGGAGCAGCAGCAGATGAACCAGAAACTTGCGCTTCTCGCACTCATTGACAGCAAGCCGGAAGAGGTTGCTCTCCTCGTCAAGACGTGGCTTTCGGAGGAGGAGTAACCATGCCGGATATGTATGGCAGCGGTGATCTGTCCAATCAACAAAAAGCGGCGATACTCTTTATCGCGATCGGTCCGGAGTACTCAGCCAAGCTGTTTCAGCACATGGACGACGATGAGATCGAGCAGCTGACCCTCGAGATCGCAAATCAGAAGCAGGTTTCATCTGCGCTCAAGGCGGAGATCATTGCCGAGTTCTACTCCATGTGTATGGCGCAGGACTACATCTCCTCCGGCGGTCTGCAGTATGCGCAGAACGTCTTGGAGAAGGCACTCGGCCCCGACAAGGCGCTCGAGATCATCAACCGTCTCACGACGAGTCTGCAGGTACGTCCCTTCGACTTCCTGCGCAAGACAGATCCCGCGCAGCTGCTTAACTTCATACAGAGCGAACATCCGCAGACCATTGCGCTCATCATGGCCTATCTCGATCCGGATCAAGCAGCCATCGTTCTCGGCTCGCTGCCGCCGGAGTCGCAGGTAGAGGTCACGAAGCGCGTTGCGATGATGGACCGCACATCGCCGGACTTCATCCGCGAGGTCGAGCGTGTACTGGAGAGGAAACTCTCATCAATGGTGACACAGGACTTCACGACGGCAGGCGGCATCAAGGCGATTGTCGAGGTGCTCAACCGCGTCGACCGTACGACGGAGAAGGCGATTGTGGAGACCCTCGAGGTCGACAATCCGGAACTCGCCGAAGAGATCAAAAAGCTCATGTTCGTCTTCGAGGACATTGTCCAGATCGACGACCGTTCGCTGCAGCTTGTGCTGCGCCAGGTCGAGACGAAGGATCTCTCGCTCGCGCTCAAGGCGACGCCGCAGGAGGTTGCAGAGAAGGTATTCCGCAACATGTCGACCCGCGCTGCGGATATGCTGCGTGAGGAGATTGAGTTCATGGGCCCGGTCAAGATCCGCGATGTCGAGGAGGCCCAGCAGAAGGTTGTCAGTGTCATTCGCGTCCTCGAGGACAAGGGCGAGATCGTGATTTCACGCGGCAAGGGAGACGAGATGATTGTCTAGAGTTATCAAGGCAGCCGTCTGGGAAGAAAATCCCCATCTCATCGATGTCCCTCCTCCGCAGGCCCCTCCAAGCGAGGACGGGGAGGAGACCGGGGTCAGCGAAGAGACCGTTCAGTATTTGCTTGCGCGAATTGAAGAACGCGAGCAGGCAATGGATGAGCGCGTCAAAGAGCTGGATATGGAGATCGCTATTCGACGGGGCGAAGCCGCGGAGGAACGCGATCGACTTCTCAGTGAGGCGCAGACACAGATTGAACAGGACCGCGAAGAAGCGCGGGCACAGGGGCATGAGGAAGGCTTTGCTGCGGGCAGAGAGGCGGGAGAAGCCGCCGTGCGCGCCGAGATGGAGGACCTCATCCGAGAGACCAATGCAAAGGCGGAGAAGACCCTGCGCGATGCATATGATGCCATGCACGACTACGTCATCCATGCAGAGCAGGACATTGTTTCCATTGCGATGGAGGCCGTGGAACGCATTCTTCCGCAGCACTTCATCGACGTGCCGCAGATGGTTCTTCCCGTTGTGCGGGACGCGATTCTGCGCGTCAAGGATCAGAAGGAGATCGTCATTCACGTTCCTCCCGACAGTTATGACTTTGTGCTGATGGCGCGGGATGAACTGCGCGGCATCCTGACGGCAGGCGATTCGGTGCTCACGATAACTTCGGATGAGGGGCTGAAGCCCGGAGACTGCCTTGTGGAGACCCCGAACGGCAGTGTGGACGCGCGCCTCCAGACCCAGATCGAACAGCTGAAGAAGGCTGTGCGGAAAGTAATGCTATGAATACGAGTGAAACGGGGGGGAATCCCCCATTTTCCATAGATGTCCATAAATTCCGGGATGCGCTTCGCACATGCTCTCCCATGAAGCTCACGGGAAAGGTGACGCAGATCATCGGTCTGGTCATTGAGTCGCAGGGCCCGACGGTCACCGTCGGCGAACTCTGCTATGTGAGTTCGCATTTTTCCGGCATGCCGCCCGTTCCTGCGGAGGTCGTCGGATTCCGCGAGGGGAGTGTTCTCCTGATGCCGGTCGGCGAGATGCAGGGGATCGGCCCGGGCTGCGAGGTTGTTGCAACGGGACGCCGCCTGCAGGTCAAGGTCGGCGAGGAACTGCTCGGGCGCGTGCTCGACGGCCTCGGCAACCCGATCGACGGAAAGGGGCCGATCCTCGCAAAGGAGGAGTATCCTCTCCAGGCACCGCCGCCGCCGCCGCTCACGCGCCCGCGCATACATGATCATCTCTATGTCGGCGTGCGCGCCATCGACGGACTCATTACGCTCGGAGACGGGCAGCGCATCGGCATCATGGCCGGGTCAGGCGTCGGCAAATCGACCCTGCTCTCCATGATCGCACGCAATACCGAGGCGGACATCAGCGTCATCACGCTCGTCGGCGAGCGCGGACGCGAGGTGCGTGACTTCATCGAACGCGACCTTGGCGAAGAGGGCTTGAAGCGCTCTGTTGTGGTTGTGGCAACCTCAGATCAGCCGGCGCTCGTCCGTATCAAGGGCGCTATGACCGGTACGGCGATTGCCGAGTATTTCCGCGACCGGGGGCATAAGGTCGTCCTCATGATGGACTCGGTTACGCGCTTTGCCATGGCGCAGCGCGAGGTCGGGCTCACCATCGGCGAGCCGCCGGCGACGCGCGGCTATACGCCGTCCGTATTTGCCATGCTGCCGCGCCTGCTCGAGCGGGCGGGCACGAGCGAGAAGGGATCCATCACAGGGATCTATACCGTCCTTGTTGACGGCGATGATATGAATGAACCGATTGCGGATGCGGTCCGTTCCATCCTTGACGGGCATATCGTGCTCTCGCGCCGAATCGCGGCGCAGAACCACTTCCCTGCGATTGACGTCCTCAGCAGTGTCAGCCGCGTTATGTACGAAGTGGTGGACAAGAGCCATTTGGAAGCGTCGCAGGAGATGCGCCAGCTGATGGCTGTCTATGCCGAGGCGGAGGACCTCATCCACATCGGTGCCTATGTCAAGGGGTCCAGTCCGAAGATCGATGCCGCGATCCAAAAGATTGACGGAATTAACAGCTTCCTCTGTCAGGACATCTATGAGGTGACCTCTTACGAGGAGACAGAGCAGCGGCTTTTGGCGGCCACGGGGAAGACGGCCCCGCCGCCCGCTGAGGAAGGCACATGAAAAAATTTCGATTTCAGCTGGAAACCCTCCTCAAAGTCACGCGAATGAAGAAGGAGGAGGCGGAGGTTGCCTTTGCCGAGGCCGTGCGGCGCCTTGAAGAGGCACGTGCCTACCAGCGGCAGCTCCTCGAGGAGATGGCCCAGGGCCAGCGCGACTACGAAGAGCTCTCAAAGACGGGAACACGCATTAAGATCGGCCGGCTGATGAGTTTTAATCAATTCTTTGGCTGGAAGCGCCAGCAGATCGAAGATCAGCAGCAGGTGATCCTGCACGCAAATGCAGAACGGCAGAAGCGGCTGAAGGTCTTAATGGAGCATATGAGCTCGCTTAAGAGCATTGAAAAGCTGAGAGAGAAACGTCTTGCGGAGTACAAGGCGGAGGTCCTGCAGGAGGAGCAGAAGATGCTCGATGAGATCGGCCTGCAGCTGACCATGCGGAATAGGGAATTGGAGGAAGCGGTATGATGGATCTTTCCGGCGTCCGGCAGATACAGGCGCGCATTGCGGAGATCGAGGGGCAGTTCGCTTTGCCGAAGCAGGATCTGCCCGGTGCGGATTTTGCATCGAAACTCCAGCAGGAGATTGAGCGAAATGCTTCTGTTGCTGCCGGGAAGGCGTATGCCGCGGACCGCGTGCAGCAAAACACCGCAGCGGCTGCTCCGTCTGCTGCGCAGAAGATTACAGCAGCGGAGCAGGGCACGCTTGCGAATCCGGAGCTCGCCCGCATGATTCATACAGCCGCCCAGAAATACGGAGTCGATCCGAAACTGGTTTCTGCAGTTGCAGAGGTTGAGTCCGGCGGACATCAGGATGCCGTTTCTTCGACGGGTGCGGTCGGCGTCATGCAGCTGATGCCGGAGACGGCAGCGGGCCTTGGCGTGGATCCCTACCGAATGGAGAGCAATGTCGAGGGCGGCGCGAAGTATCTGCGCGAGATGCTCGATACCTTTGACGGGGATGTCAAGAAGGCAGTTGCCGCCTACAACGCGGGCCCCAATGCAGTAAAGGCCTACGGCGGCGTTCCGCCCTATGCTGAAACTCAAAATTACGTGAGTAATGTCTTAGACATCTACCATTAAGTCGATAAATCGTGTATACTAAGGGGAAGAGAAAGAGGGAAGGGAATTCCATGCGGAAGAAACTAAAGGTCCTATTTGGATTGATCTTACTCCTCGTACTGATTGCAGGAGGCTTCGCTCTCGGCGTCTATCTTCGCCTCTTTGATACGCAGGCACTCAACGAGGAATACGGCCTCCATGAACTCCCCATCATCGGCGAATACTTTGTTCCGCCGGCATCGGGTGAGACGCATGTGGAGCAGACGGCATCCGCACCGGCGGGCGGAAACGGGCACAGCGCTCCTGCTGCTGCAGCACCGAAGAAGCCGTCTGAAAAGGTGAAGATCACGAAAGAGGAGATCGAGAAGCAGCAAAAGGAGCGCGAGGCAGCGGAAAAGAAGCGCATTACGAAATTGGCGCGCCTCTACAATGATATGAAGCCCGCAGATGCGGCAAGGGTGATGGAGTCGCTTGACATTGACCTCTGCATTGCCATTCTCCAGCGCATGGATGAGAGCAATGCGGCAAAGATCATGACTGCATTCGAAGGGGATCGTGCGGCACAAATCACACAGATTATCTATGAGGGTGTCCCGCAGCGGACTGCAAATGCACGTGCTGCCAAAGCCGCCGTGCCCGGCACTGCGGCGGAAAGTGCGGACGAAAAACCGCAGCAATAGGGATCGTACACATCGATGGAGAGAGCCTGCGAAGCCGCTGAAAAGCGTACTTCGCAGGTTTTTTAGGAATTCTGTCTTTGGGGATTGACGGAATTTCCTTTAGGAGGTTGTACTCTTGCGTCGTATTTTTTTACTGATGACGGCATTTCTTATTGTCGTACTGGGGGGGCTGTCGGCCGGAGGCCATGCAGAGGCTGCCTTCAGCGACCGCGCTAAGGATCTGGCAAAGATCACCGGGATCCGCGTCGGACGGATGGATGGAAATGTGCGTATTGTCATTGATTCAGATCGTCCTGTGACGTACCGGCAAAGCGTTCTTGCGAATCCCACGCGGGTTGTTGTGGATGTGCAGAATGCTTGGATCGTGCCGGAGTATAAGAAGAATATCCGTGTAGACTCGTCCCTCGTCTCCGGTGTACGCGCGGCGCAGTTCGATGCGTCGACGGTGCGTATTGTGGTGGAGACCTCCGTGGGCAAGGGCGGGTACAATGTGTTTGCTCTCGACGGCGGGAAGCCGCGTATCGTGATGGACTTTGGCAGTGCGCCGGGAGGCGGTTCGGCAAAGCAGCCGAAACAGCCGAAGCAGTCCGAACCTCCCGCGGATGCAGATGAGAACCCCTCCGATGGAGGCGGAAGTCATCGCGATATCTCCGATATCACCGGTCTCAAGGGACGGACGATTGCGATTGATCCCGGACATGGCGGGAGCGATTCCGGCGCGATCGGGCCGACAGGCGTCATGGAGAAGTCCGTGACCATGCGTGTCAGCCGCGAACTGAAACGCCTGCTGGAGGCAGAGGGAGCGAGCGTTGTCCTCACACGTACGAGTGATACGGAGGTTTCACCGAAGGGCGCACGTGCTACTGCGGTGGAGGAACTCGAGGCACGCTGCGATATCGCCAATCGTGCGAATGCCGATATATTCCTGTCCATTCATGCGGATGCATTTACAAACCGCGAGGTCAAGGGAACAACGGCCTACTACTATACGAAGGGCTCGAAGCAGTCCAAGCTCCTCGCGGACAGTGTGCGCACCGCCCTTATTGATGCGATTGGAACGGTTGACCGCGGGACACAGACGAGCAATTTCTACGTGGTGAAGCATACGGATATGCCCGCAATTCTTGTCGAGATCTCCTTTATCTCGAATCCGGATGAGGAGCGCATGATGAACAGCGATGCGGGCATCAAGAAGATTGCACAGGGCATTGCAGACGGCATTGCCGACTACTTTGGATGATTTTTAGGAGAGGAAGAAGAGCTTGCAGGAAGTTCACGGGTACCCGGCGCGCACGCGCCAGTTCTTCATCGTATTGCTTCCAATTCTGATTACGCAGGTCGCCCTCATGGCCCCCGGATTTTTCAATACGGTCATGGCCGGACATATCAGCAAGGAAGATCTCGCAGGAATTGCGGTTGGTGCGAGCATCTTCTTCCCTGTCTTCGGGGCCTTTATGGGACTTGTCTCGGGGTTGACCCCGATCATTGCACAACACTACGGTGCACGGCGGATGCGGGAAATTCGGAGCGTCGTTCAGCAGAGTTTCTACTGGGCGACGCTTCTTGCTGCGCTCCTCCTCCTGCTCGGCGTGCTCACTGTTCCGCACGTTGTACACGCACTCGCGCTCGAGCCCGTCGTCGAGCATATTACGATGGAGTATCTGTCCTATATTTCCTTTGGCTTGATTCCGGTGGCGCCCGCCATTGTTCTGCGTAATTTCATCGATGCACACGGGCGGACGCGGCTCACGATGTACATTACAATGGCGACGATTCCGATCAATATCGTGCTGAACTATATCTTTATGTACGGCGTGTGCGGGATACCGCCCCTCGGCGGACCGGGAGCGGGGCTCGGTGCGGCGCTGAGCTACTGTGTCTTTCTCGCGCTGAACAGCATCGTCGTTCTGCGAATGAATCAATTCGCCCGATATCACGTGTTCGCGCGTCTTCCGAAGCCGGTTCCCCGCGACTGGTGGGCGCTTCTTACCGTATGCGTGCCCATCGGCCTGACCGTATTCTGTGAGCAGAGCATCTTCGGCGCAGTCGGACTCCTCATGGCAGCCTACGGGACGACCGTGGTTGCGGCGCATCAGGCAGCGATGAACTTCACGACCATCGTCTATATGCTGCCCCTCTCTGTCTCGATGGCGATCACCATCCTGGTCGGCTATGAAGTCGGTGCCGGACGCGAGAACGGGGCGCGTGCCTATATCCGCCTCAGCCGCGTCCTGACACTTTTCTTTGTTGGCCTGATCGCAATGCTTCTCGCAGCAATGCGCGATATGGTTGCGGCGCTCTACACGACGAATTTGGAGGTGCAGGAGCTCCTGCGCGTCTTCCTGCTCTATGCACTCGCACTGCAGTTCAGCGACTGCGTGAATGCGCCGCTCCAGGGAGCGCTGCGCGGTTATAAGGATGTTACCGTTACCTTTTGGCTGGCGGTACTCTCGTTCTGGGGCATCGGCCTGCCGAGCGGCTATATGCTTGCGGAGTGGACGGATCTTGGCCCCTACGGCTATTGGGCGGGTCTGATCGGCGGTGTCGTCGTCGGTGCGGTACTTCTCATGATACGTCTGCGCGTTATTGAGGGGCGCATGCGGCGCGCAAAGCAGCAGGGAAATGTCTCCTCCCTGTGAAAAATGTTGTTGAAATTCCTGTAAAACGTGATATGATGTAGCCTGTACGGGGAAAACCCCATGTATATTTCTTCCAGAAATGGTGAGATAATCCACTATGTGATTTTTTTCACTTTTGTGATAAGGAGCAGGGGAAAATATGGCAGATCGGAAACATATTGTCATTGTTGGGGCCGGTTTTGGCGGCGTTAGCCTCGCCCAGGAACTTGCCAAGAAGGATGTGCGGATCACGCTGGTGGATCAGCACAACTATCATTTGTTTCAGCCGCTTCTCTATCAGGTGAGTACCGCTGTTCTGTCTCCCTCAGAGATTGCATATCCGACACGGGCGTTTTTCAGGAAAAACAAAAACGTTGAGTTCTTTCTCGCCAAGGCCACGGGGGCGGATCAGGAGCGTCGGGTTCTTCAGACCGACCACGGCGAAATTTCCTATGACTATCTTGTCCTGGCGGCAGGGGGGACGACGAACTTTTTCGGCAATGAGAGTGTGGAACGCAGCTCCTTTGCAATGAAGACTCTGCAGGAGGCCATTGAGGTGCGCAATCATATTGTGCATGAGTTCGAGCGCGCCGCGAAGATGACGGATCCCTCGATGGCGGATGAGCGTCGGCGTCACCTCAACTTCGTTATTGTCGGCGGCGGTGCTACCGGCATTGAGATGGCGGGCGCCATGATGGAACTGATCAGTATTTTCAAGGAAGAATATCACAATATTGATTTCAGCGAGGTCAGCGTGAGCCTGCTCGAGGCAATGGGGAGCGTCCTGCCGATGGTGCCGCCGGATCTCCAGCAGCATACGATTAAGGCTCTGCGCAAGAGAGGCGTGAACGTGTGTCTGAATACCGCGGTGACGGGCTATGACGGCAGCAATCTTGTCCTGCAGAGCGGAGAGATTATCCCAACCAGGACCGTGATCTGGGCGGCCGGTGTGCGTGCACAGGACTTTATCAAGGACTGCGGCGGTGAGGTTGACCGCAGCGGACGGATCATCGTTGGAGAAAATCTCCTCGTCAAGGGGAGCGACCGCGTCTTTGCGATCGGGGACTGCGCGAACTTTCATCATGGCACGGAGCGTCCTCTGCCGACGGTTGCCCCGGTGGCAACCCAGCAGGCAGTTCAGGTCAGCAAGAGCATCATGGCGCTGATCTCGGGCAGGACGCCGGATCAGCTCGATAAATTCGTCTATCACGATGTGGGGGCGATGGCAACCATTGCCAAGGGCGAGGCAGTCATGAACGGCCCCATGCCCGTGCTTGGTTTTATGATGAAGGCAAGCGGCCTCTTTGCGTGGATTGCATGGATGTTTGTTCATCTGATCCGCCTTGCAGGGAGGTGTTCGAACTTCACCGTTACGATCAAGTGGATTTGGAACTATCTCTTTGGGACGCGCCTCGAGCGCATTATCGTGCACAGGGACGAATAGGGCTTGCGTGTCCGTTTGTTTTGTGCTATACTAGCGCGGTATTGGACGCTGGGCGTCTGATTCCAAGACTTCGTTCTTGATGCTCCGCATCGAGTTCAACCAAGCGTGCACGAGCGTGCTTGTATCCGGCAAAAGAAACGAGGTGTATCGACATGAAAGAGGGTATTCATCCGGAGTTCTTCGAGACAACGGTGACGTGCGGCTGCGGCAATACGTTCACGACGGGCTCGACGAAACAGGATCTGCGCATCGACGTCTGCTCGAAGTGCCATCCGTTCTTCACGGGACGTCAGCGCGACGTTCAGGCGGGCGGCCGCATCGAGAAGTTCCAGAAGCGCTACGCAAAGAAATAGTGATCGTGGTGAGGTGCGCCGCACCTTACCTGTTCGCTGCACGACAACAGGAAGGGGCTATTGCACGAGAGATCGTGTAATAGCCCTTTTAGTATATTGCAAAGGAATCCTATGCCAAAGAAAATAACCGATCTTGCGGTCGGCGGCCAGGCGGTCATCGAGGGCGTGATGATGCGCGATGCGGCAAAGACCGCGACTGCCGTGCGCCTGCCGAACGGAGAAATCGAGGTCGAGACGAACACGATTACCTCCATCCGCGATCGCTATCCCGTGCTCAATCTGCCGCTCATCCGCGGCTCTGTCATCATGGTGGAATCCCTTGTCATCGGCATGCGCGCTCTCTCGTTCTCCGCACAGGCGGCGGGGGAGGAGGACGAGCAGATGACGAAGAAGGAAATCGCCATGACGATCCTCTTCGCGCTCGTCTTGGCGAGCGTGCTCTTTATCGTCATCCCGACGGGGGCGGCACATCTGGCAGCGGCGTATACCGAGGATCCGATTGTGTTCAATCTCATTGAGGGAGGCATCCGTCTTCTCGTCTTCCTCCTCTACATCTGGGGCATTTCGTTCATGGGCGGCATCCGCCGCGTGTTTCAATACCACGGTGCGGAGCACAAGACAATCCACTGCTACGAGGCAGGCGAGGCACTGACGGTGGAGAACGTACAAAAATTCCCGCGCCTGCATCCGCGCTGCGGGACGAACTTTCTCCTGATCGTCATGGTGGTCGCCATCGTCTTTCATGTATTCTTCGGCTGGCCCGATCTCTGGCTGCGCATTCTGAGCCGTCTGGCCGTTCTGCCCGTCGTTGCCGGCGTGTCCTATGAGATCATCCGGTTTGCGGGGCGCAGCGAGAATCGTATCGTGCACATTCTGATTACGCCGGGGCTTTGGCTCCAGTATCTGACAACGCGCCCGCCGGCCGATGAGATGGTCGAGGTCGCAATCGAAAGCCTCAAGGCGGTGCTCCCGCCCGAGGACATTCCTGCAGGAAGCGGAACCTATCGTAAGGAGACAACGTGTTAAGCAAACTGAATGCTGTTGCGGATAAATATCGCGAGCTGGAGGCGCTGCTCAGCGATCCCGCTGTCATGGCGGACATGGCACAGTGGCAGCGCTATACGCGCGAGCATGCGGCACTGACACCGATCGTGGAGGCGTATGCCGCCTATCAGCAGGCACTGGCGACGATCGAAGAGGATAAGGAGATGCTCGCCGAGGCCGATGCCGAGATGAAGGAAATGCTTGCAGAGGAAATCGCGGAGGCGGAGGCGCGCCGTGATCAGCTTGCGCAGGAGCTGCCCATCCTCCTCCTGCCGCGTGATCCGAACGATGACAAGAACGTGATCGTTGAGATTCGCGGCGGCGTCGGCGGGGAGGAGGCGGCGCTCTTTGCTGCGAGCCTCTTTCGCATGTATGCGCGCTATGCCGAACGTCAGGGCTGGCGGACCGAGATTCTCAGCAGCAATCCGACGGAGATCGGCGGGTTTAAGGAAATCTCCTTTCTTGTCAACGGCGGCGGTGCTTACAGCCGCCTGAAATACGAGAGCGGAACGCATCGCGTGCAGCGCATTCCTGTCACCGAATCCGGCGGACGCATCCATACGTCTGCGGTCACAGTTGCCGTGCTGCCCGAGGCGGAGGATGTCGAGGTCACGATCGATGCGAACGATCTGCGCATCGATACCTACTGCGCCTCGGGTGCGGGCGGCCAGTACGTCAACCGGACGGAGACCGCGATCCGCATTACGCACATTCCGACGGGCATCGTCGTGCAGTGTCAGGACGAGAAGTCGCAGCTGAAGAACCGTGAGAAGGCGATGAAGGTTCTGCGCGCGCGGCTCTATGACCGTGCGCAGCAGGAGCAGGCGGATGCCGTTGCCGCAGACCGCCGCAGCCAGATCGGCTCAGGCGACCGCAGTGAGCGCATCCGTACGTATAATTTCCCGCAGGGACGTGTGACCGATCACCGGATCGGGCTGACCCTCTATAAGATCGATGCCGTTCTGGATGGTGACCTGGATGAGATCCTCGCGGGACTCATCACGGCAGATCAGGCGGAACGTCTGAAACAGGTGAACTGATGGCGCAGGAGGTTTGGACGATTCAGCGTCTCCTTGCGTGGACCGCAGAGTTCTTTCGGGAACGCGGGATCGACAGCCCGCGCCTCGATGCGGAGGTTCTGCTCGCATCCGTACTCGGCAGGGACCGCATGTATCTCTACGTCCACTTTGATGAGCCTCTGGAACCCGCAGAGCTGACGCAGTTTCGCGCTTATGTGAAGGAGCGCGGGGCGCATGTGCCGCTCGCCTATGTGCTCGGGCGGCGCGAGTTCATGGGGCTGGAGTTCCGTGTGACACGTGATACGCTCGTTCCGCGTCCGGACACAGAGGTGCTCGTGCAGTGCGCTGTTGATTTCCTTCGTGCGCACTCCGGCGCAGATGAACTCTGCATTGCCGACATTGGGACAGGGACGGGCGCGGTTGCACTCTCTGTTCTCCATCATACGGAGAGGACGCGGGCGGATGCCGTGGATATCTCCCCCGCTGCGGCAGCGATCGCGCGGGAGAACGCGGAGCAGCTGGCGCTGACGGAGCGCATTGCTGTTCATGTGGGAGATTTGCTCGCACCGCTTGCGGGATGCACATACGATATGATCCTCTCGAATCCGCCCTACATTCCAACGGCGGATATTGCGGGACTGATGCCGGATGTGCGCAGCTATGAACCCCTCCTTGCTCTTGACGGCGGTGCAGACGGGCTCGTATTTTATCGGCGTATTATGGCAGAGGCCCCCAATATGCTGAGGGATGGGGGCGCTGTTGCCGTCGAGGTCGGCATTGACGAGGCGCCTGCTGTCGCAGCGCTGATGGTGGAGCATCCGCGCATTGTGCGGACGGAGACGCGCAGAGATCTCGCCGGGATCGCGCGTGTGGTGGTTGGGTACACGAGATAAAACAGCGTGCAGTTCGCACACCAAAGCGACTCAGAATACATGAAAGTTGTTTCACCGTAAAGGAGGGACAGTATGGACACGGAGATCCTTCGCCCGGTATCGCCGGCTGATTTCGAACGTGCTGCTGATCTCATCCGCAGCGGTGTGCTCGTCGCGTTTCCGACCGAGACGGTCTACGGGCTCGGCGCGAACGGCCTCGATGCCGCCGCATGCGCGCGCATCTATGAGGCGAAGGGCCGTCCCTCCGACAATCCGCTCATCCTCCATGTATCCGATCTGGAGATGGCAGAGACGCTCACGCCCGCGATGCCGCCGCTGGCCGCGCATCTGCTGACAGCGTTTGCCCCGGGACCAATCACCGTCATCCTGCCGAAAGCCGCACACATCCCCGATATCGTGACGAGCGGTCTTTTGACCGTCGGTGTTCGCTGCCCCGACCACACGATTGCCCGCCGTCTCATCCGTGCGGCAGGCGTGCCAGTCGCTGCGCCGTCCGCAAACATCTCGGGCCGTCCGAGCCCGACAACAGCGGAGATGGTCTATGAGGATATGGCGGGGCGCATTCCGCTCATCCTTGACGGCGGCAGCTGCCGCTGGGGCTTGGAGTCCACCATTGTCGACTGTACAGAGACGAACACCATCACGATTCTTCGTCCGGGAGCCGTCACCCGCGAGATGATTGCGGCGGAACTGCCCGCAGTTGAGGTGCGGATGGACGCCGCGCTTGCGGCAGCGGACACAGCACCGCGCGCCCCCGGCATGAAGTATACGCACTATGCGCCGCGCGTGCCGATCACCGTCTATGCAGGGCAGGGGGATGCCGTCACGGCAGCGCTGCGCGCAGAATTCCTGCAGCGCACGGCAGCAGGGGAAAGACCTGCCGTCATTGCGAGCAATGAGACCCTTACAGCGCTGTGCGGCGTTGTTCCCGCAGAGCATACCTACAACTGCGGCGCACGCGGCAATCACAGCACCCTTGCCTCCTGTCTTTACGATGCTCTCCGCCACTTCGACGATATGGATGTCACCTCCCTTCTCGCTGAGGGAACAGGGGCGTACGGTCTCGGGGCTGCGATCATGAACCGTCTGCGCAAGGCGAGCGGAGGCCGTGTCGTGCATGTGTGACCTGCTGCGCCGCATATAAAAACCGGCAGCCGCTCTGTTTCGAGCAAGCCACCGGCTAAATCACTGTCATCATAAAATTTGAACACGTCCTATTCAGTTGTGTGAGTATGTCCTCGCAGCCCGCTGAGCGGGTCTGTCGGCCATCTATTGTACGTTCAGCTGAAACCGTTTTGGAGATCTCTGAATATCATCCAATTTGCGCGCTAGGTTTTCGAATACGAATCGTACAGAGGGATAATGTCATTCACCCGGCGTATCGGGGATGACGGTGCTGTGAGCAGCTCTTGCGGCGCTGTGCCGGATGAGCTCCCGCAGAGTATGCGGACTCGATTCTTCTCTACAAAGATGCACTCCCGTCAAGAGACCGTGTCACTGCACCTCGGCGTTTGTGTCAATAGACATTCTCCTTTCCTTCATTTACGATTACAGGAGATATATCTCTTTTCTGTGTTTATCATATCATAAACGACTTTGTTTTGCAATAGCTTTCGTGAAATTGATGGGGGAAATGCCGAATGCTTTCAACATTGCTTGACTTTTTCTTTCCGCCGCGCTGTCCGAACTGCTCCTCTTATGTAGAGCGGCGCGGCGGCTTTTGTCCTGCCTGCGCACAGAGGCTCATCGGCCTGCGCAGCATCGCGCGTACGCCGGAGGCTGCGGAGTGCCTCGCGGGAATTTGGGCGCTGGGACACTATCGCGAGGGCGTGCGTGATCTCCTGCGCGCATTGAAGTATCAAAAGAGGAGATCCGTCCTCCCCGATTTTGAGACGCTGCTGGAGGAGGGGGAGACAGTGCTCGCCCAGCTTCCGTATCCGCTGACGGCGGTTGCGGTTCCTCTTTCACGCGAGCGCGCGCAGGAGCGCGGTTTCAATCAGACCGAGGAGATCTTTGCATCGTGGCTCGGGAAGCACAGCATAGAGCTCGTTCCCGCCCTTGTGCGCACGCGTGCGACTGCACCGCTCTACGATCATACGCGCACGGAGCGGCGGCGTGAACTGCGCGGAGCCTTTGCTCCCGCTGAGAATCTGGATGTGACGGGGCTGGATATTCTCCTCGTGGATGACATCATGACGACGGGGGCAACACTCATAGAGTGCGCACGCACACTGAAACGCGCCGGAGCACACCGCATATATGCGCTCGTTTTGACCAGCGAACATATTTGAAAATGTAATTTACTTGTAAAAAACTTCAAAAGAACCTATAATATAATTTATCATATCATAATGGGAAGTTTTATGGGAAATGCTGATCAGATGGGGACCTTCCTGTTCTGTCGGTGTTTTATGATTCAGGAGGGTTATTATTGGTGATGAATGGTGCGAGGGCGCTCCTCGAGAGCCTTCGGCATGAGGGCGTTGAGGTCGTATTCGGTTACCCGGGCGGCGCTGTGCTCACGCTGTATGATGAAGTATATAAGATGAAATTTCCGCATGTCCTCACACGCCACGAACAGGGGGCGGCACATGCTGCAGACGGCTATGCACGCGCCTCGGGCAAGGTTGGTGTTGTCTTTGCCACATCAGGGCCCGGTGCGACGAATCTCGTGACGGGGATTGCTACGGCACATATGGACTCGGTGCCGATGGTCTGCATCACGGGACAGGTTGCAAATCCGTACATCGGAAAGGACTCCTTTCAGGAGGCGGATATCGTCGGCATTACGACGCCGATCACAAAGCATAACTATCTCGTCAAGGACGCCAAGGAACTGCCTCGTGTTGTGAAGGAGGCGTTCTATATTGCGCGCACGGGGCGGCCCGGTGTCGTTGTGATCGACGTGGCAAAGGATGTATTCGACACGGAGATCGAGTATACCTATCCCGCGCATGTTGAACTGCACGGCTATGCGGGGGAGAGCTCCTTCGAGGCGGCGGCGGTCTGGGAGGCTGCGGAAGCCCTCTTTGCCGCACAGCGGCCGCTGCTCTTCGTCGGCGGCGGCGCCGTGCTCTCGGATACGTCGGAATACGTCCGTGAACTCATCGCGCTGACAGGAATGCCGTCTGTGGCAACCCTGATGGGGCTCGGTGCTGTTCCCGCAGACGCGGAGGGCTTTACCGGCATGGCGGGGATGCACGGTGCCTATGCTTCCAATATGGCGGTTCAGGACTGCGACCTGCTGATCGCCGTCGGTACGCGCTTCAGTGATCGTGTGACGGGGAATACGGCAGGGTTCGCACCGAAGGCGCGCATTGTGCATTTCGACATTGACCCCGCGGAGCTGGATAAGAATGTGCGGGCGGATATTCCTGTGATCGGCGATTTGCGCCAGACTCTGCCCGCGCTCATTGATATCGTGAAGAACGCGGCCAAGGAGGATCTGTGCGCACGCTTCCGTCCCTGGCTGGGCGATGTGCTCTCGATGGAGCGCGCACATCCGCTCGGGTGGAAACCGTCGGAGGATATCCGCCCCGAGGAGCTGATCAGCCGCGTGCGCGCACTGGTCGATCCGGATGCGGTCTGTGTGACCGATGTCGGACAGCATCAGATGTGGGCAGCGCAGTTCTTTGGCTGTCCGGAGCCGCGCCGTTTCCTTACATCGGGCGGGCTTGGCACGATGGGATACGGCCTGCCGGCGGCCATCGGTGCGAAGCTTGCCTGTCCAGATCGCGAGGTCGTCCTCATCACCGGCGACGGGAGCATCATGATGAATTGCCAGGAACTGGCGACCATGGCGGACAATGATATTGACGTCAAGATTGTCATTGTGCATAATTCGATTCTCGGCATGGTCGGACAGTGGCAGCGCCTCTTTTACAGCCATCACTACTCTGCCTCGGAGCTCAAGGGAAAGACGGACTTTGTAAAACTCGCCGAGGCGATGGGTGTTGAGGCCTGCCGGATTGAGACCCGGGAGGAGTTCACGGAGGTCCTTCCGCGCGCACTGCAGGCGAAGGGTGCCCGTCTCATCGATGTCATCGTGCCGGAGGAGGCGGATGTCATTCCAATGGTGCCGGGCGGCAAGCGCCTTGATCAGATGGTGCTGGGAGGAAGGTAAGATGGATAAGTATTTGCTCGCTGTGCTTGTGGACAACAAGCCCGGCGTCCTCACACACATCGCAGGCCTCATCAGCCGCCGCGCGTTCAATATCGAGAGTATCTCCGCCGGTTATACGGAGGAGGCCGATGTCACACGCATCAACATTGTTGTCTCCGTTGCCTCGGAGAATGAACTGAGGCAGGTTGTCACGCAGCTGTCGAAACTGATCGACGTCGTAAAGATCGTTAACCTCACGCAGTTTGAATCCATCACGCGCGAACTTGTGCTCATCAAGGTGCGCGCGACGAAGGAGAACCGTGCCGAGATCATCGATGTCGTGAATATCTTCCGCGCCCGCATTGTAGATGTCGGCGCAGAGAACGTCGTCGTTGAACTGACAGGCGACGCGAAGAAAATCGATGCCCTCTCGGAGCTGCTCTCCGACTACGGCATCATCGAGATCGCCCGGACGGGAGCGATCGCACTCTCGCGCGGGCCCATACCGGTCAAGAAGATGTAACAGGCGCACATGATGGAGGAGAGATTGTCATGAATCTGAGAAAATGGGGAATGCTTTTGCCGGTGCTCTGTCTAGGTCTCGCAGGCTGCGGACTTATGGGCGCCAGCTCGGACCGCGTGATCTATGCGAACTTTGATGACGCCGACGGATTCTGCGCACAAATTAAGGATGGCTTTGCCAATAAGGCCAAGGCGGACGGCATCCAAGTCGAATTCCTTGATGCAAAGAACGACGGCAACATGCAGATCGACCAGCTCAACGAGGCGATCAGCGGCGGCGCAGGTGCGATTGTCCTGCTCGCAGCAGACGGATCGAGCATCGTAAAGACGATTGAAAAGGCAAACAATGCGGGTATCCCTGTCATCACAGTCAACCGCAGCGTTGCAGGCGGGAAGGTCCTGCGCGCCTACTCGGATGACAAGGAGGCAGGGCGTATGCAGGGGGAGTATATGGCATCGCACTTGCCGCCGAATGCAAAGATCGTCTACCTGCAGGGAGACGGGACGCAGAGCAGCGCCGTCGGACGCTGGGAGGGTTTTAAGGCAGCATGCCTTGACAAGCGCCCTGACATTCAGCTGCTCTCCTTTGTCGACGCCGGATGGAGCAAGGCGGAGGCGCTCAAGACCATGACGCTCTGGATGACCATGTTCCCGGAGATCAACGGGGTCGTTGCAGGAAACGATGAGATGGCGCTCGGCGCCGTTGCGGCGCTCAAGGGGGCAAACCGCCTCGAGGGCTGCCTTGTGAGCGGTGTTGATGCGTCGGCTGCGGGACTCGCTGCCGTTGAGTCGGGCGAGATGGTGCAGACCATCAAGCAGGACGCCAAGGCCCAGGGAGAGGCTGCACTCACGCTCGTAGAGGGCTTCCTGAAGGGGAATGCTCCCTCCGGTGATCTCGCGATTCCTTTTACATCCATAACCTCGGATAATATTGCACAGGCGGGAAAGTGAGGAGGAAAGGGCTATGAATATTCCATTCATCTCTGCAGACGCATTGAAGGATTACGCTGTACGGACGAAGGTCTTCATCCTGTCTGTGTTCCTCATGGTAGTGCTGCTCATCGTTGCCGCAGTCGGTGTCTACTCGAACTATCAGGCGAAGCAGTCGCTGGACGATATGTATCATCATAACCTGATGTCGACGCAGTATCTGAACGATGCAAACAACCGTCTGCGGAAGATCAGCGTCAACATTCCCTACATCCTGCAGGACGGCTTCACGGCGGATAACCGCAAAATCCTCGTGGATGATGTGCTCGGCAATCTGGACGGCATCCGCCATGATATGGGGGAACTGAAGAAAATCAATAGGAGCGAGCGGGCACAGGCAACCATTGCCGAACTCGAGAAAAACCTCGCCGACGCGTCGAGCAAAGTGGGCGCGGTCAACAGCATGGGCACGTCGCCCGAGGACCGCGTTGCCATCTTTGACAATCTTGCATCGCTCACCGTCATCTCGAGCAACATGGCGGTGCTTACCCCGGACAATGTATTCCAGGGCAAGCAGCTCTTTGAGGAGAACAATGCGCGTTATGACCGAACGGTATACACCTTCCTCGTGATCATTTTCGTTGCCATGGTCTTCGGCATTCTCGTATCGCGCCGCATTGCGGACAACATTTCCGATCCGCTTGCCGCTTCCATCGGCCACCTGAGCGCTGTGGCGGCGGGTGATCTCTCGCGTGAGATCCCGGCGGAGCTCTCTCAGAGACAAGATGAAATCGGCACGGTCGTCCAGGCGCTCGGCAAGATGCAGGGCTTTATGAAGCAGGTGCATGAGGAAGCGGAGCAGACCGATACGATGGTCGCGGAACTCGAAGCGATGCTGAATGGCCTCAGCAATGATACACAGGATATGTCTGCTGTGACCGAAGAGATGTCGGCGGGCATGGAGGAGACTGCGGCCTCTACCTCGAATGTCCAGCATCTGAGCGGAGAGCTCAGCGACGGGATCCGGAGCGCGGCGGACGCCGCACATGCGGGCGAGGAATATACGCATGAGGTCGCGCAGCGGGCCGCCGATCTCCAAGCGACCATGGAGCAGTCGCGGGCGAATACGCGTCAGATCTATGGAACGACGAAAACCTCAGTGGCCGAGGCGATTGAATCCGCAAAGGTTGTCGATCAGATCGGTCAGCTTACGCTGGAAATCTCCGAGATTGCGGAGCAGACGAACCTTCTCGCACTGAATGCGAGCATCGAAGCGGCGCGTGCAGGCGAGCAGGGCCGCGGGTTTGCCGTCGTTGCGGGCGAAGTCGGAAAACTTGCGGAGCAGTCGCGCGGGACGGCGGAGAAGATCAAGGGGCTCACGGGACAGGTTACCAGTTCGGTGCAGGCCCTCTCGGACGGCACGTTTAAGCTGCTCAGCTTTATCGATGAGAATGTCAGCAGCGACTACAACCTGATGGACAAGACCGCAGTCCAGTACAAAGAAGATGCAGAGTACTTCCGCAAGACGGCTGCGGAGACAACCTCACGCTCGCAGAGGCTGCTGGACTCTGTCAGCGAGATGAATTCGGCGATGGACGGGATCCGCAACGCGACGCACGAGGGCGCCGAGGGCAACACGCGCATTGCGGAGAAGGTTGTCGGCATGGCGGAGGAGTATCAGGATATCCTCGCAAAAATTCAGTCCTTCAAGGAGGGAACCGCACGCCTCAAGAACCTCGTGGCGGCATTCAAGGAATAGAATTTCTGCATGAAAAATGCCAAAAAGCACCGCGTCAGCGCGGTGCTTTTTGGTCTCTTGCATGGATGAAATTGTTTTTTTGACTTTTTTAGAAAAAAGCTATTGACTTTTTGACTTAAAACGATTACTATAGACATCGTAAGTTAGCACTCAGTTCGTGAGAGTGCTAACACAACAAAAGTATTTGGGTGAAAACTAGGAGGCAGATACCATGATTAAGCCACTGGGCGAACGTGTTGTCATTGAAGTCGCGGAGAGCGATGTCACAACGGCGAG
Source organism: uncultured Selenomonas sp. (assembly GCA_963521685.1). Lineage (GTDB taxonomy): Bacteria > Bacillota > Negativicutes > Selenomonadales > Selenomonadaceae > Centipeda. Next base: position 5,336 of record CAUQVG010000008.1, on the reverse strand, counting down.
CGGCATTGTGCTCCCCGATACGGCGAAGGAAAAGCCGCAGAAGGGCAAGGTCGTTGCGGTCGGAACAGGCAAGCTGCTCGACAGCGGCGAGCGTGCAGCGATGGAGGTCAAGGTCGGTGACGGCGTTGTCTTCTCGAAGTATTCAGGCTCCGAGATCAAGGTTGATGACAAGGACTACCTCATTGTCCGCGAGAGCGACATTCTGGCGATTCTGTAATAGATCAAGTTTTGGAGGCAATATAAATGGCAAAGCAGATTCTGTTTGACGAAGAGGCACGCCGCGCACTCGGCCGCGGTGTAGACGCACTGGCAAATGCCGTGAAGGTCACGCTCGGCCCCAAGGGGCGCAACGTTGTTCTCGATAAGAAGTACGGCGCACCGACGATCACAAATGACGGCGTAACGATTGCGCGCGACATTGAGCTCGAGGATCCGTTCGAAAACATGGGCGCGCAGCTCGTGAAGGAAGTCGCGACGAAGACGAACGACATCGCGGGCGACGGCACGACGACGGCAACCCTCCTCGCACAGGCGATGATTCAGGAAGGCATGCGCAACGTCGTTGCGGGCGCAAACCCGATGATCGTCAAGAAGGGCATCGAGACGGCTGTCAAGACGCTCGTCGAGGAGATCAAGAGCAAGGCGCAGAAGGTTGAGACGAAGGCGAAGATTGCACAGGTTGCGGCAATCTCCTCCGGCGACACCGAGGTCGGCGACCTCATCGCAGAGGCGATGGAGAAGGTCGGCAAGGACGGCGTCATCACGGTCGAGGAGTCCAAGTCCATGGACACGAACCTCTCGGTCGTCGAGGGTATGCAGTTCGACCGCGGCTACATCTCGCCGTACATGGTGACGGACACTGAGAAGATGGAAGCCGTCATGGACGATCCGTATGTACTCATCACGGACCGCAAGATCTCGTCCGTTGCGGACATTCTGCCCGTGCTCGAGCAGGTTGTAAAGCAGGGCAAGCAGATCGTCATCATTGCTGAGGATCTCGACGGCGAGGCACTTGCAACGATCGTTGTCAACAAGCTGCGCGGCACGTTTAAGGCACTCGCAGTCAAGGCACCGGGCTTCGGCGATCGCCGCAAGGCCATGCTTGAGGATATTGCAATCCTCACGGGCGGTACGGTCATCAGCGAGGAGATCGGGCGCAAGCTTGACAGCGTAACGATCGAGGACCTCGGCCGTGCGCGCCAGGTGCGTTCCTCCAAGGAGGAGACGACGATTGTTGACGGCGCAGGAGACAAGGCTCAGATCTCGGCGCGCGTTGAGCAGCTGAAGAAGCAGATCGCGGAGACGACGTCCGACTTCGACCGCGAGAAGCTCCAGGAGCGCCTTGCAAAGCTCTCCGGCGGTGTAGCGGTTGTTGAGATCGGCGCGGCAACGGAAGTCGAGATGAAGGACAAGAAGTACCGTGTTGAGGACGCGCTCAATGCAACGCGTGCAGCTGTCGAAGAGGGCATCGTTGCCGGCGGCGGCACGACGTTCATCGACATCCTCCCGGCGCTCGACAAGATTCAGGCAGAGGGTGATGTGAAGGTCGGCATTGAGATCGTCAAGCGTGCGGTCGAGGCTCCGGTTCGTCAGATCGCCGAAAACGCAGGCCTTGAGGGCTCTGTGGTCGTCGACAGCGTGAAGAAGGCGGGCGACGGCATCGGCTTCAATGCACTCGAGAACAGCTACGTCGACATGATCGGCGCGGGCATTGTGGACCCGGCGAAGGTCACGCGCTCTGCACTCCAGAACGCGGCATCCATCGCGGCGATGGTGCTCACGACCGAGACACTCGTCACGGACAAGCCGGAGCCTGAGGCTCCGATGCCCGGCGGTGCTCCCGGCATGGGCGGCATGGGCGGCATGATGTAAGGCATCAGCCCATAAAATCTTACTTGTAAAAGTGAACTCCCTTGTGATAGCTCATGAGGGAGTTTATGCTTTTCGCTTTCTGCATAGTTCTTTTCTATTTAAGGGTGGGATTGTGATGAAGATGAAAAAAACCGCAGCGGCAATGGCTCTTGGCTGTCTGATGCTCAGTGCAACGGCTTTTGCAGAGGAAACTCAGGATCGCACCGTACAGCAGTGCTTCCAGAAGGATGACCTCATTGTCCTCGACAAGCAGGACGTTGCCGGCGGCAAGGGCACGCTCCATGGTCTCTTCTCCTTTACGCGCGACATGGCAAAGCCCGAGCAGGCAATTAAGGAGATTGGCTGGATGCGTCTGGAAAAAGGCGCGTCGATCGGCCTGCACAAGCACGGCGTGAATGAGGACGCGTACATCATCGTCTCGGGCGAGGGGATCTTTACCGACGGCGACGGCAAGGAGACCGTCGTGCGTGCCGGGGACATTACCATTGCGCGCGCCGGGCAGTCACACGCACTCCGCAATGAGAAGGACGAGCCGCTCATCTTCTTGGATGTCATTGCGCAGAACGACGGAATGCAGAAGTAAATACAACAAGGCATGTTTCTTTACAGAAGGAAACATGCCTCGTTTTTGCGATGATGTTTACGCAAATTCAGTTGATATGATATTGTAAAAATAGAGATACAGTGCTATACTGAATCCATCACTTTGATGCAGAGGGGCCGCCGCTGGGCGGGTGAAAGGAGTTTCGCGATGCTGAATATGGATAAGAAACTCGCCAAGCGCGAGGAAGAGGGCAAGATCATCCGTGCGGGCATTGTCGGCGCAGGCCAGATGGGCCGCGGCATGGTCACGCAGATGGCGCTCATGAAGGGCATCATGCCGGCGATCGTCTCGGACATTCAATTTGAGAACGTTATCAACGCCTTCCATTATGCGGGCATCAGCGACGAGGACATCGCCGTTGCAAAGACCCTCGAGGAAGCGAACCGCTTCATGGAGCAGGGCAAGTACGTTGCGACGGAGAACTCGGACCTTATTTCGCAGGCAAACCTTGTCGAGGTTGCGATCGACGTGACGGGCGTGCCTGAGGTCGGCGTCAAGATTGCGATCGACGCGATGAACAATAAGAAGCACGTCGTCATGATGGACGTGGAGACGGACGTTGTCATCGGCAGCTACCTGAAGAAACTCGGCGATCAGAACGGCGTCATCTACACAGGCTCTGCGGGCGACGAGCCGGGCGCCGTCATGGAGCTCTACTCCTTTGCGCGCGCAATGGGGATGGAGGTCGTCGTCATGGGCAAGGGCAAGAACAACAAGCTCGACTATGACTGCAACCCCGACACCGTGCTCGAGGAGGCAACGAACCGCAAGATGAGCCCGCGCATGCTCACCTCGTTCAAGGACGGCACAAAGACCATGGTCGAGATGACCGCCATGTCGAACGCGACCGGCTTCATTCCCGACGTGATCGGCGGGCATGGCCCCTCTGCCTCTCCGAAGGACCGCTGCGCGGAGCTCAACGAGATCTTCAAACTCAAGAAGGACGGCGGCATTCTCGGCAGGCACGGCGTTGTGGAGTACGTCAACGGCATTGCGCCCGGCGTCTTCGTCACCGTCACCACGCAGAACGAAGAGATCGCCTATCAGATGGGCTATCACAGCATGGGCCCCGGCCCCCTCTGGACGCTCTATCGTCCCTATCATCTCTGCAACCTTGAGACCCCCCTTACTGTCGCGAAGATCGTCATCGACGGCGAACCGACCATCATTCCGCTTGACGGCCCCGTCAGCGAGTGCATTGCCGTCGCCAAGCGCGATCTGAAGGCAGGCGAAACGATTGATGGCATCGGTGGCTATACCACCTACGGCTCCATTGCAACAGCGCAGGAGACCTATGAGAAAGGCTATGTTGTCTACGCGCTCGTCAACAAGAATACGCGCATGAAGTGCGACGTCAAGAAGGGCACGCTCCTCACCCTCGACATGGTTGAGCTCGACACCTCGACGCAGCTTTATAAGGTTCGTAAAGAGCAGGACAAGATGTACAATAACGGCTATGCGCTGAAGTAAGGCGTATCGCAGTAGAAAACGCCCCGCGGGACTGCCGCGGGGCGTTTTCCTATTGGCATCATTATCCAATTTTTTCAATCAGCGCATCATGCAGTGTCTTGGAGAAGTCAATTCCCTCGGCACGGGCGCAGTCATTCAGCCATGCGGGAATGGTCAGTATTTTCTCGATGGAGCGGCTGCCTTTACAAGGTTGATATTCGTGCGGATGAGTGTAGGATAGGCGAGTTCTTCTCTGGGGGTGGACTGACTGCATAGGATGTGCAGCGGGAGGTCGTCTCCACGCGAACGTGATTCTATGGAAGCACAGGCAAGTGCCTCTGCTGCATTTGTCAGAAATTCGTCCATCGTGTTGGCGGAGGCCTGGCGGCAGGGCAGTTCGGGGAACTCTGCCCAAAGTCCGTTCGAATCTTTGTGAATGATGGCGGGATATATGTATTGCATGGAAGCTTCCAACCATTTTAGTATTCGCATAGGTTGTCACATATGAGATGATTATTTCACATATGTGACAATAAAAATCAAAAACAATGAAAAAAGCTGTGAAACACCAAATTTACAGCTTTTTTTCTTGTCTTATTTTTGTATTCAGGTTATATTCAATTTGTCAGGACGACAATAGCGCTATATGGTCACATATGTGAAAGTGAGTTCTCCGAGGAGGAAGATTGCATGCAGGCCGTGGATAAACGGATCCTTATCAAGGCGGCAAATCTCTACTACAGTGACGGTTTGAAGCAGGGGGAAATCGCATCACGTCTTGGTGTCGATCGCACGACAGTGAGCAAGTATCTCAAGCGGGCGCTTGCGGCAGGCATTGTCCGCATTACGGTTGAGACGGACAGCAACGAGGAGCTTGAGAGCGCCCTCGAGCGCCGCTTCGGTCTCCGCGAGGCATACGTCGTCGCGCACAGCATTGACCTTGAACAAGTCAAGCGACGTATGGCACAGGCGGGCCTGAGTCTCCTGCGGCGCATCGTGACCGACGGACAGACCATCGGTCTCGCGTGGGGGACGAGCATTCGCGAGCTGACGCGCTATGCGGCGGCGGAGCGGCTGCACCCGGTCAATGCGGACTTTGTTCCGCTCGATGGCGGCCCTGAGAGCGTCGACAGCGAACTCCATGTGAATACGCTCTGCTATGAACTGGCAAATGCATTTGGTGGGCGCAGCCATTACATCTACGCCCCCGCGATTGCGCGTACGGCGGAGATTGCAGCGGCGATCCGACAGGATGTGAACTTCGAGCAGATCATGCAGTTCTGGGAACGGCTGGACATCGGCATTGTCGGCATCGGTGCGCCCGTGAAATCCTCGAACCTCGTCTGGATGGGCAGTTTCGGCAGAGAGGCGATTGAGAGCCTGCTGCGGGAGCGTGTGGTCGGCGAGATCT
>CAUQVG010000007.1:0-43789 GCA_963521685.1 uncultured Selenomonas sp. | reverse complement strand
GGCTGCGCAGCGTGAGCCAGGAGTCCATCGGGGCGAGGTTCGGCCCCTCGGATTTCACGAGCAGTTCGATCTCCTTTGCAAGATCGGAGTTCGCATCCTTTACGGCGAGGAAGCCGCAGATCACATCGTTGTGCCCGCAGAGATACTTTGTGCCGCTCTCGATCACGATGTCTGCACCAAGTGTGAGCGGCTTTTGGAAATGCGGCGAGAGAAAGGTGTTGTCCGCGGCGAGGAGCGCGCCATGTGCGTGCGCGATCTCTGCGAGTGCGCGGATGTCGGTGACGAACATCATGGGGTTCGAGGGCGTTTCGATGAAGACGAGCTTCGTCTCTTTCCGCATCCGTGAACGGGCGAGCGCGATGTCGCGCATGTCGATGTACTCGAAGTCAATGCCGCAGCGGCTGTAGATGTCGTTCGCGAGGCGCACCGTGCCGCCGTAGAGATCCTCGGGCAGGAGCACGTGATCGCCGGACCGGCAGAGGGAAAAGACGAGGTTGATCGCCGCCATGCCTGAGGAGAGCGCCCATGCACGCCCGCCGCCCTCGAGGAGTGCAATCGCCTGCTCGAGCGCCGTGCGCGTCGGGTTTGCAACGCGTCCGTAGTCGTAGCCCGTGCTCTGACGAAACGCAGGATGGCGGAACGTCGCGGACAGATAGATGGGCGTCGTGAGCGCGCCCGTTGCGTCATATGTGTGGCAGCCGTGTACTTCGGCAGAGAAATCTTTCATCATATATCCTCCCTAACTTATCCGATATGTATTGCTTGCTTTTTACATTATAAAGGGATTGCCACGCATATGTCAACTAAAAATATATAAAACATGCTTGACAACTATGTTAATCCGTTGTATGATGTCGACACGTTAAATGAAAAACATATATGCAAACAAGATTTTAAAGAATGGGGTGTCATTATGGGAATATCGAAAAAAGAACTGGTTCTGAATGCAATGGACCGCAAAGAGGTGGAGTGTGTGCCTGCGGGCTTTTGGTTCCACTTCCTCGACGATGAGATTCACGCGGATGCCTACACGCATCCGGAACTTGAGAAGAAGGTCTTGGACGGTGAGATTCGCTTCATCGAGGAGGCGCAGCCCGACTTCGTCAAGATCATGACGGACGGCTTCTTCTCCTATCCGAATCCGGCGGTGCAGACGGCGCACACGGCGGCGGAGCTCGCAAAGGTGCAGCCGCTCCCGGACGATCATCCCTTCTTTACGCGGCAGGTCGCCTACGCGAAGGAGATTACGCGGAGGTACAGCACGGAGGTCGCGACGTTCTACAACATCTTCTGCGCAGGTACGACGATCAAGTTTATGCAGCCGGGTACGCTCGCGGAGGATGAGGCATTTCTCGCACAGCTTGTGCGTGAGGACAAGGAGGCTGTAAAGCAGGCATTCGCCGTGATCTCCGCTGACCTCGCAAAACTCGCGCATCGCATGATCACAGAGGCGGGCGTGACGGGCATCTACTTCAGCCTGCAGAACCTCGTCGGTGAGGGGGCTGACCGCGCCGTCTATGAGGAGGTGTTCGCACCGGGCGAAAAGGAGATCCTGCGCGCCGCGAACGCGGCAAGTCCCTACAATATCCTCCATATCTGCGGCTATGCGGGACATCGCAACGAACTCGAATGGTACAAGGACTACGATGCCAAGACGATCAATTGGGCAGCGGTGGTTGAGGGGGTACCGCTCGAAGAGGGGCGCAGGATTTTCCCCGCGCACGCGCTCCTCGGCGGCTTCGGCAATCTGCCGACCGATATCCTGTACAGCGGCACGCGCGTGGAGGTTGAGGCAGAGACGCAGCGCATTCTCGCAACGGCCGGGCGGACGGGCGTCCTTCTCGGCGCGGACTGCACCGTGCCGCGTGACATTGACTGGAACCGTTTTGACTGGGTTCGCGGCGCTGCAGGCGCACGATAAAAGGAGAGAATGACATGAATTTCAAGAAAATCGGCAAGGCAGCACTTACGGGACTTCTCACGGCGGCACTCGCGGCAGGCCTCGCCGGCTGCGGCAAGGAGAGCTCGGATGGAGCGAAATCTGCGGACGGCAAGAGGACCATCACGGTCGCGCACACGAACTACTATGTGCCGTATGACTATGTGAACGAGCAGGGGGAGTCGGACGGCTTCGAGGTCGCCGTGATGAAGGAAGTGGCGAAGAAGCTGCCGCAGTATGAATTCAAATTCGTGCCGACCTCGGATGACGATCTCCTGATCGGTGTCGAGTCCGGAAAGTACACGGTCGGCACGAAGGGCATCTGGATCACGGAGGCACGCAAAAAGAAGTATGTGTTCCCGCAGAACAACATCGGTGCGAGTGTGATCGGCCTCGCGATCCGCAAGGATACGGCAAACGAGATCAAGGATCTCCCGTCCTTTGCGAAGTTCAGCGGAAAACTCGTCCCGATTGCACCGCAGGATGCGCGCTACATGGTCATCGACACCTACAATAAAGAGAACCCCGACAACCAGATAAAGCTGACCTCGTCCGAGTCGTTCCAGAATGCGGATGCATACAGCTGGGTGATGGAGGGGCGCTATGACGGCTATCTCGAGGTCGAGCTGAGCTACAAGAACAACATTGAGAAGGCAGACGCGCCCTACCATGCATTCAGCGACAAGCTGACCTACATCCGCTACAAGGGGATTCCGACCTATCCGATCTTCAACAAGAAGGAACAGGCCTTTGCAGACGAATATGACAAGGCGATCGAGGAACTGCGCGCCGAGGGCAAAATTGCGGAACTCGAGCAGAAATATTTCGGGGAGAGCCTGTCGGCATACCTGAACTGATGAAAGGAGGCACACGGGATGGAAACACGGGCATTTGACATTGGGATGATCGGGCAGGTTCTGCCGCAGCTCCTCGCATATCTCGATGTGACGCTTCTCGTGGGCTTCGTCAGCATCACCCTCGGTTCGCTGCTCGGCGGCGTGCTTGCGTGGGCAAACATCGGCGGCACCATGCCGCTCCGGTGGGCTGCGCTCGCTTATGTGTATGTTATGCGCTGCACGCCGTCCATCGTTCTGCTCTTTATCGTCTTCTACGGGCTGCCGAAACTCGCGTTTGCGCTCTTTGACTACGATATGAATGCGCTGCACCGCGCCGTCTTCGCCGTGATCACGTTCACGCTTCTCTTCGGCGCATACATCTCTGAGGTTTTTCGCGCGGCCTATACGGCTGTTCCGCGCGGGCAGTACGAGGCAGCGGTGAGCGCAGGCCTGACGCCGTTTCAGGCATTCCGTCACGTCATGTTCGGGCAGGCGGCCATCATCGCCCTGCCGAATTTCGGCAATGCAGCCATCAATCTGCTGAAGGAAGGATCGCTCGCGTATACGATCGGTCTCATCGACCTGATCGGTAGGGGCAACCTCATCATCGCACAGAACTTCGGTGCGTACGGGATCGAGGTCTATCTCGCCGCGATGCTCATCTATTGGGTGCTGGTACTCATCCTCGAGCAGATTTTTGGCGCAGCGGAAAAGCGCCTTGATAAAGGGACGAGTCTGCGCGTCGCGGCCGTGAAGGGACGCACAGTGAAAGGAGGGGAAGCCGTTGGAACTGGATCTTGACTTTATGCAGGAAACCTTTCTGCTCGTGTGGCAGGGGGCGGGCGTGACGCTCGCACTGACGGCGCTTTCCCTTGTACTCGCCGCGCCCGCTGCATTCTGCTTTGCCGTCCTGCGCGTGCGCGGGCAGGGCATCGGCGGGACGATTGCGCGGCTCTACGTTTCCTTTGTGCGCGGCACGCCGCTCATCCTTCAGATTCTCCTGCTTTACAGCCTTCTGCCGAGTCTCATCAATGCGCTCGTCAAGGATCTGGGGCTGGACATCAACGTATTTGAGGCGGTCGATCCGTTTTACTACGCCGTCTTTATCTTTACCGTCAACACGATTGCCCTGCTGACAGAGGCGTTTCGCTCCGCGCTGCTCGCCATCCCGAAGGGGCAGTTCGAGGCGGGCCTTGCGGGCGGGCTGAGTGCATTTCAGACCTATGTGCACGTCATCATCCCGCAGGCGCTCGTCGTCGCGCTGCCGAGCATCGCGAACATTACGGTCAATCTCATCAAGGGCACATCGCTCGCCTTTCTCATGACGGTCAAGGACATCATGGCGGTCGGCAAGATCGCCGCGTCCTACGGCTATAACTACATCGAGGCATATCTCGATGTGTTCTTTGTCTATCTTGTCCTCTGCACCATCGTTCAGCTGCTCTTCGCGGCGGCGGAACGGCGTGTCGGAGCATTCCGCGGTCAGAACTAGGGAGGCGGCGTTATGTTGCTGGAAGTAAAAAATGTGCGAAAGAACTTTGAAAACACCGAGGTGCTGAAGGATGTCAGCCTCTCCGTCACAAAGGGGGATGTTGTCGTTATCCTCGGACCGAGCGGCTCGGGAAAGACCACATTCCTGCGCTGTCTCAACTTTCTCGAGCGTGCTGACGGAGGGACGATGGACTTCCACGGGGCGCAGCTCTCCCTTCGGGATGCCTCGCATCGGGAGGTTGCGGATGTGCGGAAAAAGACCGCGTTTGTTTTTCAGAACTACAATCTCTTTGCGAATAAGACGGCGCTCGAGAACGTGACCCTCGGTCTTACGGTCGGGCGCGGCATCCCGAAGGGGGAGGCGCATGCGATCGCGATGGAGGCTCTGCGGAAGGTCGGCATGGCGGAGCGCGCGGACTACTACCCCGCGCAGCTCTCGGGCGGGCAGCAGCAGCGCGTCGGCATCGCACGCGCGATCGCAGCAAAGCCCGATGTCATCCTCTTTGACGAGCCGACCTCCGCGCTCGATCCCGAGCTCGTGGGCGAGGTCCTGCAGGTCATGAAGCAGCTTGCCCGAGAGGGGACGACAATGATCGTTGTCACCCACGAGATGAAGTTCGCGCAGGAAGTTGCAACGCAGGTCGTCTTTATGTCGGACGGCGTCATCGTCGAGGCGGGCGGGGCGCACGAGATCTTCACCGCACCGCGTGAGGAGCGCACCCGCCGTTTCCTCCGCCGCATCCTCCCGGAGGAGTACGAACCGGCGGCATTAATTTGAACGAAAACAAAACGATATATTAATAAAATTACGTGACATTTTGGAAAAGGTTAGTTATAATAAGAATAGAATAAAATGGGGGGTTATTAAATTATAGGGGGTTTCCGATGTTTCAAAATGCAAGTGTTAAGACAAAGATGGTCATCATCCTCGTCCTAATCAGTGCTGTCCCGCTGCTGATCAGCATCGGCGTCAATTTCTACAGCACGATGACGCGGAGCATTGAGCATCTGGAGGAAGTCGGCCAGCAGCGTGTCAACGTGATTGACTCCAATATCACGGGGCTTTTTGAACAGAACCGCGACGGCATTCGCGCTCTTGCTGTGAATGCTGCGACCATCAACTATCTGCAGAATCCGACAGTTGGGGCGGAGGAGATGGATGGCACGCTCGTACGGACGAACGAGATCTTTAAGGATGCCAATCCGACTCATATCACGGACACCAACGGGCAGCAGCTGCTGCGCAGCGATCACAAGGATCCCGTCAACACAGCGACCCGTGCATACTTTAAGGATGCAATGGCGGGGAAGGAAAGCATCTCCGACGTTGTTATCAGCAAGGCGACGGGGCGCTTCATCTCCGTTATTGCCGTGCCTGTGCTGAACGCGCAGAAGCAGCCGATCGGCATGGTGCAGCGCGACTATGACCTCGGCGTTCTGGCAGACTTTGTGAAGTCCGCTGCCGATGAGCACACGATGGTCTTCATTATCGACCGTCAGGGCAAGCTCCTCGCGCACTCCATGAAGGCGGTTGAGAAGGAAGAGGACCGTGCGGATGCAAATGGATTTGCCTTCGTAAAGGACGGTCTCGCAGGCAAATCGGGCACGACAGAGGCCACCCTGTTCGACGGGAACGACTACTATGTCAACTATGCGCAGAACGCTGCAACGGGCTGGGTTATTGGGACGGCGACGCCGAAATCCTACGTCGTCTCAACAGGGATGCAGGCGGCTATTCCGACCATCATTCTGGGGATCATCCTTGTTGCCGGCGCCGGTGTGCTTGCGTACGTCCTTTCTGCTAAGGCAACGGAACCCCTTATTCGCATGGGCAGTGCCGCTGATGCGATTGCGGGCGGAAACCTCGCGATCGAGAAACTGGCTGTGGGCTCCAATGACGAAATCGGCCATATGGCGGCAGCATTCAATCACATGACCGAACGTCTTTCCGCTGTTCTGCGCGGTGCGAAGAACAGTGCAGAATCGGTCGCGGCCGCATCCGAGCAGCTCACGGAGAACTCGGAGCAGACCTCGCAGGCCTCGAACCTCGTTGCCGACTCGATTATGCAGGTGGCAGAGGGCACGGTGAAGCAGCAGGAAGCAGTCCAGGATGCGATCCGCGTCGTCGAGGAGATGGATCGTCAGCTCACAATCCTGTCCGACAACTCCAAGAGCATTGCGGAGGCATCGAAATCGGCGCACAATGCGGCTACCGTAGGCGCCGACAAGGTAGAGCAGGCGGTCGGCAACATGGGACAGCTCGAGCAGACCGTCAAAGAGACCGAGAGCATCATCCGTGCCCTCGGCGAGCAGTCCAAGCAGATCGGCGAGATCGTCGATACCATCTCCGGGATTGCCGATCAGACGAACCTCCTTGCACTCAACGCCGCCATCGAGGCAGCACGTGCCGGCGAGCACGGCCGCGGATTTGCGGTCGTTGCGGAGGAAGTCCGCAAGCTTGCTGAGCAGTCCGGCAGTGCGACGGAGAATATTACAACCATCATCAACGAGATTCAAAAGCGCACGCAGGAAGCCGTTGTTTCCATGCAGTCGGGCACGGCGATGACCGCCGACAGCGTGGTGTCTGTCAACGACGCGGGCAGTGCGTTCCGCGAGATCGTTGCGCAGATCACGGAGCTCATGCAGCAGATCGAATATGCAACGGCTGCAATTTCAGCAACAACCGAAGGAAGCCGCCGCATTACCGCATCCGTTCACAGCATCGAGACCGTCGCGGCCTCTCTGGCGGACGAGACGCAGACCGTTTCTGCCGCAACCGAGGAGCAAACAGCGTCAGTGCACGAAGTTGCCTCGGCGAGCAAGAAACTCTCCGAGATGGCGGACGAACTTCAGTCCTCTGTCGCTTCGTTCAAGCTGCACTAAAACAATATACGGGCATCAAAAACAGCTCATCCGTTTGGATGAGCTGTTTTCATTTCCATAACGTGCGGCTGCTTTATGCAGCGGCCTCGATCTCTATGATGAAGGGGAGAGGCACAAGATGGATGCCGCACAACACTATGCGTCTGTTGTGCTCTTATTGGTCGGTACAACAACGGCGCTTCGATCCGCCTTTTTCTTTCCGGCCGCTGTTTTCTGATACTCTCTAAGTGCGGCGAGAGCGCTCAGAGAGCCCGGCTGTATCGTTTCGAGCTCTGCCCGTTCCTTTTCCTGCGCCTTTGTAATCTCCGCATCGCGGTCGGCACGTTCCTTGACCGCCTGCCCGCGCAGCTTTAGATCACGATACGCTTTTTCCTTCATCGTGAATTCGAGTCGGGCAATCTGCTTCTCATAGAGTCTGCGCGGCTCGTCGATCTCCTTATCGGGCACAAGGCCGTCCTTTACAAGCTGCTCGAGTTTGTCCACCTTGTCGTGCAGCTCGCTCAGCTTGTCCTCGTCCGTCATGCCTGCGTGCTTGAGGGCGTCTGCCTGTTTTTGCAGCTTCGCCTTGTCCTCGTCCGTGAGATCGGTATCCGTCTGAATGCGCTTCTCGATCTCCGCTGCCTGCGCCTTCTTTGCACGCTTGTCCGCAAGCTCTCTCTCGTTTGCGGCAAGAGTCGCCTCAGCGGGCGTCAGATCCTCCTCCATGTCGGCGCTCTCGTTCAGCGCCTTTCCCTTTGCGCTGATATAGACCTCGGCCGCGCGATTCAGGATCGCTGCAGCCGCATTCGCGCTGCCCTTCGCCGGTCTTCCCGCAGATGCGGGCTGGTCGGCGTGCAGAAACGACAGCTTGTTTGACACCTGCACAACGCTCATATCGTCATCTCCAATCCATGGAATTATAGCCGTTCTAACAGGATTATCGAGATTTATGTTTTCGTATTTAATGATATCTTGTCATTCTTCCAAAACAGACACACTAGCTGAAATGATCGTCGTCGTAGCCCTCATTCCAATCATCCCAATCCTCATAGAGATCGCCCACGGGCGGTTCGTCTTCCTCGCAGAGATACTCGTCCTCATAGCAGTCATCCTCGAGATCCCATGTATCATCGGGATACTCATCCGTGGGGGCATCGGACTTGTTGTGTGCGCTGTTTTCTCCTGCGTGCGGTGAAAAACCTGCGGCGCTGACTCCCGGCACAAGAATGCCGAAGAATTTTGCTGCAATATAGGTGCCGAACAGGGCGATCAGCAGTTTCTTCCACCATGCGAGGGGCTTTGGCACAGGCTTTTCAGGGGATGGGGGCATTCTTTTCTGTGTGGACATACGCACGGCCTCCATTGTTTCTTTGCTGCATATTTTATGATTCGCCGTTTGAGGCAATGATCCCTTGCTGTAAAAGACGGGTTTATATGAAAAGCTTTGACTTTCCATATAAACCCGTCTTTTTGTCTGTCTGCTCAGCGTCCGCAGCAGCCTCTCTGTGCCGCAGGGGAATGATCGCCGCAGTATGCGCCGCTGTTGTCGTAGCAGTACGCCTTGTTCTGGCGCTGCGGCAGCTCGCATGCGCCGTCCTCGCAGCCATAGGCGAGTACCTGTGCACCTGTGGCGAGGATGAGCCCCGCAAACAGTCCTGCAATCATCTTTTTCATAACCATTTCCTCCCAAAATACAATAGACTTTCACCTTTATTCTATCATACCTTGTCAAGCACAAGAAAAATATAATTGACATATGCCGAAAACTTTGCTAAGATTATAACTGTCATATGACAGAAAAGGAGGGGCCATGCCGCGACCAAAACGATGCAGGCGCATATGCAGCTATCCGGACTTTTGGAGCTTTGCTCCGGAGGATGCTGAGGAAGAGACAGAGGAGTCTGTTGTACTGTCCCTGGATGAGTTCGAGACGATCCGGCTGATCGATCATCGGTGGCAGACCCAGGAAGAATGCGCCGCTGCGATGGGGGTTTCCCGCGCGACGGTGACGAGTATCTACGAGGCGGCGCGCTTCAAGCTGGCAGATGCGCTCATCTGCGGAAAGCGCATTCGCATTGCAGGCGGTGCTTATCGGGTCGAGCATCCGATTGTACCGGAGATTCAGGATAAAGGAGAAGATGTTATGAGAATTGCAGTACCTTATACGGAAGAGATCATCGAACAGCATTTCGGCAGAGCAAAGCAGTTTAAATTCTATAATGTCGAGGACGGCGCGGTGCAGAGTTCGGAGACTGCAGATACGGTCGGCGAGGGCCACGGCGCGATTGCGGGCTTCCTGCATGCGGCGAAGGTCGATCTCGTTATCTGCGGCGGTATCGGTGCCGGGGCACAGTCGGCGCTTGACGAGGCGGGCATTCAGTTCATATCCGGCGTGAAGGGCAGTGCGGATGAGGCTGTGCAGCAGCATCTCGCGGGGACGCTCGTTCCGAGTGCAGGCGAGGGAAAATGCAGTCATCGTCATCAACATGGACATGCGCACGGGCATGGGCACGGACACGGGCATGCCTGCGGACATGGCCATGAGCATGGTGCATCCCATAAATCTCACGGCGGGCACGGCGCGCACTAAGAGGATGAAAAACACTGCTTCGGCAGTTTTTTTATAGAAATGTATATAATTAAAAATTATGCAAAATACAATATCGTGAATAACGTTGTGAATAAATTTAAAAATATGTATCTGTTGAAATCTGAAGAGAATCTGAACAATATTTTCTCAATAAGCCGATATAAATGAGAATATAGTTGAGAATGAATATGTATTCTCATAATGCAAGTGGGAAGAAGCAAAAAAGATGAATTTAATTCATAATTTTTATTTATGATTTTTACAATTATCTCTTGATTTTTTTTGAGGGCTGTTATATTATATGGGTGAATTAAGGAAACATGATATTCATCTTGATAGGAGCATGAAAACGATGAAGAACGATATAGCAGTCATTTACTCCTCGCGCACGGGGAATACGCAGAAAGTTGCCGAGCATCTGGCGGAGGCGCTCGGCGCCTCCTGCCATAGTGTGAAGGACACGGCGGGCGTGGCGGAGGGCGCAGACCTCTGCATCGGTACATGGATCGACCGGGGAACCGCGGATGCTGCGGCGAAGAAGTACATCGAGAGCCTGCGCGGGCGGCGTGTATTCATCTATGGTACGCTTGGCGCAGAGCCGGATTCGGAGCATGCGGAGAAGTGCATCGCAAATATCCGGGCGCTCTTCGATCCGTCGAATGAAATTCTCGGCGCGATCCTCGTGCAGGGCGCGATCGACCCGATGCTGATTGAGATGTTCAAGAGCATGCCGAAGGATAACGTGCATGCCTTTACCGAGGAGAACGCAGCGCGCTATGCAGCGGCGGCAAGCCATCCCGATGAGGCAGATTTCGCGCAGGTCATTGCGGCGGCAAAGGAGGCACTCGCATGAACACGTTTGAAACGAAGCTTGCGGCGCTTTCGGAGGAGGCGCGCGGCTGGCTGCTGGGGACGAAGTCGGACAATCCGCTCGGCTGCGCCTTCGCCAAAAAACGCGTGGTGCATCCCGGTGCAGGCGGAAAGCGCATGATCATGGACAAGGCGGAGCAGGCGCACATTTGGGCGGAGGCCATGGCGCAGACGCCGGACCCGGCCGATGAGCGTGCGGTCTATATCCACATTCCATTCTGTGATAAGAAATGCAGCTACTGCGGCTTCTTCCAGAATTTCACACGCGAGGAGGCGGCGCATCACTATGTCGATGTGCTCATTCAGGAGATCGAGGCGGCTGCGGACAGTGCCTATGTGACAGGAGCGCCGTTTCAGGCGGTGTTCTTCGGCGGCGGTACGCCGACGGCGCTGAGCGACGCCGATCTCTCGCGTCTCATACGCACGGTTCGTGAGCGCCTGCCGCTCGCGAGCGACTCCGAGATCACGCTCGAGGGGCGCATTCATGATCTCTCGGAGAGCAAGGTGGAGGCGGCGCTGAATGCGGGCGTCAACCGCTTCTCTCTGGGGGTCCAGTCCTTTGATACGCGCGTCCGTCAGTCGATCGGACGCATTGATGACCGTGAGACGGTCATCGCGACGCTGCGACGCATGGTTGAAAAGCAGGGCGCCGTCGTCATCGCCGATCTCATCTACGGCCTGCCGTATCAGTCGATGGAGGTCTGGGAGAATGACGTGCGCACGCAGTTCGAGATCGGAATTGCGGGCGGCGATCTCTATCAGCTGAACGTATTTCCGGCGAGCGAGCTGGCGCGCCGTATCGAGTCCGGCGATCTGCCCATGCTCCCGACGTCAGAGGAACAGTCGGAGTATTTCCGGCGCGGCATCGAGATCATTATGGAAAACCCGATGGCGCGCCGCATCGATACGACGCATTGGGCGACGGACCACCGCGAGCGCAGCATTTACAATACGCTGGCAAAGCGCGGCAATGACGTTCTCGCCTTCGGCTCAGGGGCAGGCGGCTTCATCGGGCAGTTTATGTGGCGCAATCACGGCGGCCTCGCGCCGTATGAAAAGATGGTCGAGGAGGGCAGCAAGCCGTTCCAGTTCATGGGCGAGCAGGCGGATGAGCACCGTATGAACAGCGAGATCGGCGACCAGATCGAGCACGGTTATCTTTACGCACCGTTCTTTGAGAAGAAGTACGGTGCTGATCTTCTCGGCGAACTCGAGCCGCTCCTCGCCGCATGGGAGGAGAACGGCCTCGTCACGCGTACGGCAACGGGGTTCCGTCTGACACGCGCGGGCGAGTTCTGGCATGACAACCTCATCCAAGGCTTCATCGAGGCATATGCGCTTACGCAGGAGGACGAGGTGAAGATCCGCAAGGAGAACGTTGCTCTGCAGGATATGATCCCGAAGTCCGTGCGCTCCATGCTTGAGGCGATGTTCCCCGACGGCATGCCTCCGCAGATGGCGGCGGCACTTGCGGGGAAACCCACGCCGGAGATGGAGAACCATCCGCATATGCAGATGCTGAAGAATCTCATCGAAAAGGAGCGGGAGAAGGAGCTTGCCGCAGGCAGCGCCTCGTCCCCCGATCTCAATACCGTCATGCGCACACAGTCGCGTGACCTTGAAAAAGCTGTGTAATATATTATAGATAACAGCCCGCCAAGATGCATTGATGTCGCATCTTGGCGGGCTGTCGTTGTTGTGCGGTGCCCTTTACCGCGGTGTAAAGTAGCCGAATGCGGCAGGAATGCTGTACGTCTCTGCGAGGTCGGCACGGTTTACCCAGAGGAGAGGGGTTGGCGCCCCCTCAGGCGAATCGGTTGCCATGAGCGGCGGCTCGTTTGTGTCGGCGACATGAACCGCCCAGCCGGTGAGGTCCCATTCGATATGGCTGAAGATATGGCGTGCGGGAGCGAGCGGTGCGATGGTGAGGGGATGGAAGCCCATTCCCTCGAGATGTTCGCGAACGGCGCGCTTTGTCAGCCTCCCGTTGACATTCGGATATTCCCAAAGACCTGCGAGGAGTCCCTTCGCAGGCCTTTTTCGTATGGCGATGCGGTCGCCGCAGGAGAGAAGGAGAACGGTGCGCTTCTCTTTGCGGCGGGCCTTGCCTGCGGCCTTGACGGGATAGTCCAGCTCTGTGCCGCGGTCGTGCGCGAGGCAGAGACGGGCCGCCGGACAGGTGCGGCAGAGCGGCGCGCCGTTCGGGAGACAGATCGTTGCGCCGAGATCCATAAATGCCTCGTTGAGCAGCCCCGCATCTTTTCCCGTCGGATAGGATGGGGCGAGCGCTGCCTCCAGGGCGCGTTTTGCCGTGTCCTTTGCAATGTCGATAGGATTCGCTGTGACGCGCGCAGCGACGCGCAGGAAGTTGCCGTCAACGGCGGGGCGCGGCTGGCCGTAGGCAAAGGAAGCGACGGCGCTCGCCGTATAGCGGCCGATTCCGGGGAGGGCGAGCAGAGCGTCGAAGTCGGTTGGCACAGTGCCGCTGTGCTGCGTGACAACTGCCTGTGCGGCACGCTTGAGATTGCGTGCACGGCTGTAGTAGCCGAGTCCTTGCCAGAGCTTCATCAGGGCGTCGTCATCGCAGGCGGCGAGGTCGGCGACGGTCGGCAGTGCATCGAGGAAGCGCAGATAGTAGGCGCGTACGACGGCGGCACGCGTCTGCTGGAGCATGATCTCCGAGATCCAGACGTGATAGGGCGTCGGCTCATCGCGCCACGGCAGATCGCGCGTGTCGGGTGCAGATTTGCGCCATGCAAGAAGCGCCTCACAGAGGGCAGGGAAGATGCTGCTGCCTGCCCAGGGTAAAATTTTCATTCAGAGCTCTCCTTTTGAAGGTATTTTACCACAGATGCGTGAATTGCGGATGAAGAAAAGGTCTTTTCTTTACAAACAGCAGTCCTTGTATTATGATATCAGATAATAAATCTACATGATGATGGAGTGATTTCTGATGCTGGATATGAAATTTGTGCGTGAGAATCTGCCGGCGGTGCAGGAGATGCTGAAGAACCGCTGCAACGCACTGGATCTCTCCTCGTTCACGGAACTCGAGGAGCGCCGACGTGCGGTCCTGCAGGATGTGGAGGAGAAGAAGGCGCGCCGCAATGCGGTCTCGAAGGAGATCGGCGTGCGCAAGAAGGCGGGCGAAAGTGCGGACGACGTGGTCACAGAGATGCGTGCGCTCGGCGATGAGATCACGGCGCTCGATGAGGAGCTGCGCGATGTGGAGCTGAAGCTGCGCGAGCTCCTGCTCCAGATCCCGAACATGCCGAAGGCGGATGTGCCGATCGGCAAGGATGAGACGGAGAATCCGGAGGTTCGCCGCTGGGGAACGCCGCGCACATTCGATTTCGAGCCGCAGGCACATTGGGACATCGGCGAAAAACTTGGCGTACTTGACGCCGAGCGCGCAGCAAAAGTTACGGGCGCGCGCTTTACGTTCTACAAGGGCCTCGGCGCACGCCTTGAGCGCGCCTGCATCAACTTCATGATGGATCTCCACGCGGAGAAGCATGGCTATACGGAGATGCTCGCGCCCTATATCGTAAATGAGGACAGCATGATCGGGACGGGCCAGCTCCCGAAGTTCGCTGCGGATATGTTCAAGCTTGACGGGCTGGACTACTACCTCGTGCCGACGGCTGAGGTGCCGACGACGAACTATCACCGCGATGAGATCCTGGATGCCGAGCAGCTGCCGGAGTACTACACATCCTATACGGCGTGCTTTCGTGCGGAGGCAGGCAGTGCGGGCCGCGATACGCGCGGACTCATCCGCCAGCATCAGTTCAACAAGGTGGAGCTGATCAAATTCACCACGCCGGAGACGAGCTGGGATGAACTCGAGAGCATGGTGGAGGCAGCCGAGGATGTGCTCAAAACACTCGAACTGCCGTATCGCGTCATACAACTCTGCACAGGCGACATGAGCTTTACCTCGGCCAAGACCTACGATCTCGAGGTGTGGATGCCTGCGCAGGATAAATACCGCGAGATCTCATCCTGTTCGAACTGCACGGACTATCAGGCACGCCGTGCGAATATTAAATATCGTCCGGAGCGCGGGGCAAAACCTGCGTTTCTCCATACACTGAATGGTTCGGGCATCGCCGTCGGACGCACGGTGGCCGCAATCCTCGAGAACAACCAGCAGGCAGACGGCTCGGTCGTTGTGCCGAAGGCGCTCGTGCCCTATATGGGCGGGGTTGCGGTCATCCGATGAAGCGGCTGATCGTCGGCATCACGGGGGCGAGCGGCAGCTGCTATGCCGTTCGTCTCATTGATGTGCTCCGGGATCTCGGCATCGAGGTGCAGGCCGTTGTGACTCGGAGCGGGCAGCAGGTGCTGGACTACGAGTGCGGCATCAGCGCAGAGGAACTTGCACGCCGTGTCAGCGTCCTCTATTCGAACGAGGACATCGGTGCGGCGATTGCAAGCGGTTCGTTCCGCACGGACGCGATGGTGATCCTGCCGTGCTCAATGAAGACGGCAGGTGCGATCGCGCACGGCATTACCGACGATCTCCTGACGCGCGCGGCGGACGTAACGCTCAAGGAGGGGCGCAGGCTTCTCCTTGTGCCAAGGGAAACGCCGATGCACGAGATTCACCTTGAAAATCTTCTGCGCCTCACACGCGCGGGAGCGATTGTCATGCCTGCGGCACCGGGCTTTTATCATCGGCCGGAGACACTGGACGATCTCGTCAACATGATGGTGGGAAAGATTCTCGACCGCCTCGGCATAGAGGCGGAACTCTTTACACGCTGGAGGTAACTATGATGACGAAGAAAACAGGATATGCCGCATTGCTTCTCGCGGGCGTGCTCGCTCTGCCGGTGATGGCGGAGGCGGTGCAGCCCTTGCATGAGAATGGAGCGGAGCAGCAGGAAAAGAAAAAGACGGAGCCGCAGGAGATGCAGATGCATATGGGGGCGGCAGAGGAAAAAGACCGCAAGGCCGAGATTCAGATGGACTATCTGAAGCAGCGCGGCGAGCGCCGGCATATTGATCTCTACAATCTGCACGTGTTCCGCCAGTACAAGGAGATGCACGGCATGTCGCTCCACTGGGGCGTGACACTTTCGCGTCCTGTCGGTTCATGGGCGGAGAAGGACCGGCCGGATGTCGAACTCGACTCGTCCGCCGTCGGCGTGGGACCGGCCTATATGATACGCTGGACGCATCCGCTCGGGCGCAAATGGGAGGCATCCATCGATGCGACGGGCGCTGTCCTCCTTTACAACCGCGTGCATCCGGCGCATACGCGGAACTATGGTTTCCTATGGCGCGTCGGACCGCGGCTCACGTATAACTTCAACGATCAGAATGCGCTCAGCATCGCATACCTCGGACACCATGTATCGAACGGGCAGCGTACGAAGAACCCCGGCTACAACGGCGTCGGCTTTTCGATCGGCTACCGATATTCGTATTAAGGGAGAATTGTGGCAAAGAAATATTATGCGGTCAAGCGCGGCCGGCAGACCGGTATCTTTACCGTATGGGCGGAGTGCTCCGCACAGGTGCAGGGCTTTCAGGGCGCTGTTTACAAGGGTTTTATGACGGAAGCGGAGGCACAGGACTGGCTGAATGGCGCGGGCGGCTATGATGCTGCGGCGGCCCCCGGGAAAAAGGCTGCTCCGGCAGAAACCGAGGAGTCTGTCGACGCGGATTATATCATCCACACGGACGGCTCCTGCCTGCGTAATCCGGGCGGCCCGGGCGGCTGGGCTGCCGTCATCGAGACCGCTGCGACGGGCACCGTGGAGGAGCGGAGCGGCGGCGCACCGGAGACGACGAACAACCGCATGGAGCTGACGGCGGCGCTGATGGCCCTCACCTCTGTTCCGGAGGGGGCACGCATTGCCCTCTATACGGACAGCCAGTATCTGAAGAATGCATTCACGAAGTTTTGGCTGCCCGCGTGGAAGAAGCGCGGATGGAAAAAGGCGGACGGAGAGCCCGTGCTCAATCAGGACCTCTGGATGCAGCTGGATGCGGCATTTGCTGCGCGGTGTGTGCAGTTCCGCTGGGTCAAGGGACATGCGGGCAATCCGCGCAACGAGCGCTGCGATGAGCTGGCGCGTGCGGAGGCGGAGAAGTTCAGCAGCTGATGCCGGGAGCGCCGATTCAGCGCTTCATCGTTTTATGATCATCATGAGAGGAGGGGACCTGTGCAGAGCATATTCGAGGCGGTGGGGCGGTTTGTCCTCACGCATTTGGCGAATCTCGGACGGGTCACCCTCCTCTATGGGGAAACGATCCGGCAGGTATCGCGCCGCCTGCGCATGCGGAGTATCGTTTACCAGATGGCACATCTCGGTGCGGACTCCCTCCTCATCGTCGGACTGACCCTTCTGTTTACGGGCATTGTACTGACCCTCCAGATCGCGCATGAATTTATCCGCTACGGTGCGCAGAGCACCATCGGCGCGGTTATCGCCATCGGCATCGGGCGCGAGCTCGGTCCCGTCCTCGTCGGCGTCGTCTGCGCCGGGCGCGTGGGCGCGGCGATCACGGCAGAGGTCTCGACGATGAAGGTTACGGAGCAGATCGATGCGCTGCGTGTTATGGGAGTCAGCCCCGTCAACTATCTCATCGTTCCGCGCATGCTCGCCTGCATGGTCGTTGTCCCGATTCTCACCGTATTTGGCGACGTGATCGGCGTCTTCGGCGGCTACCTCACGGCAGTGTACTACTCTGGCATCTCGGGCTATACGTTCACCAACTCCATCACCCAGTTTGCGTTGATGTACGATATGACCGGCGGACTCATTAAGGCGATCTTCTTCGGCAACGTCATCGCCGTCCTCGGCTGCCACTACGGACTGAACGCGCCAAACGGCGCGGAGGGCGTCGGCAAGGCGACCATGCAGACCGTCGTCACGTCCATCATCGTCATCTTTATCCTGAACGCCGTTTTGACGTTCTTCCTGTTCTAGGAGGCGCTATGATACGACTGAACAATGTCTCGAAGCGCTTCGGAAACAAGGAGGCGCTGAAGGAGATCAGCCTCACGATCGAAAAGGGCGAGACCATCGCCATCATCGGCGGCTCAGGCTCCGGAAAATCAACCCTGCTGCGCCTCATGATCGGATTGGATCGGCCCAGCGGAGGCGATATATACATCGGCGAGGACAACATCGCTGTGATGAGCGAGAACGCACTTGACCGCGTGCGCCTGCGTATGGGCATGGTGTTCCAGTACTCCGCGCTGTTTGACTCCATGAACGTGGGCGAGAACGTCGCGTTCGGCCTGCGTGAGCACACGGATAAGGACGATGATGAGATACGGCGCATTGTTGCGGAGAAGCTTGAACTCGTCGGGCTCCCGGGCGTGGAGGAGATGATGCCGCAGGAACTGTCCGGCGGCATGAAAAAGCGCGTCGGGCTTGCGCGCACGATTGCGACCGACCCGGAGATCATCTTCTACGATGAGCCGAGTTCGGGGCTCGACCCGATCATGACGACGAAGATCGACGAACTCATCATCGACATGCAGAAGAAACTGAATGTAACCTCAGTTGTCGTTACGCATGACATGGTGAGCGCAAGCCATATTGCCGACCGTATTGCGATGATTTACGATGGGAAGCTCATTGCGGTGGATACGGTGGATTGTTTTCAGAAGATAAGAGATGAGCGCGTACAGGCATTTTTCCGTACGCTGCAGCAGCAAAGGGAGGCAGGGGCATGAGTGCTGAAGCAAAGGTCGGCGTCTTTACACTGGGGGGCGCAGCACTTCTCATTGCGGTCGTCATGTTCTTTGGCGGCCTGCGCTTCGGTGGGAGTCATGACTATATGCTCTACGCGGGATTTGGACGCGTCATCGGCCTTAACCCGGAGGCACAGGTGCTCCTCGCGGGTGTCCCGGTCGGGCGGGTACAGGACATCGCGAGCGACGGTTCCGGCGTCACCGTGTCCATGGTGATCCAGAACGGGGTGAAGATCCCGCGCGGCTCTGCCGTAACCATCGCACAGCCCGGCATCATGGGGGATAAATTCGTCATCATCACCCCGTCCGGACAGACATCGTACTATGAGAACGGCGACTATCTCTATGGAGAAAATGAGATGGGCATGGACACCATGTTCACCGAGCTGAACAAGATGATCCTGCTTGTGCAGGAGATGCTTGCGTCCATCAATGCCATTGTGGGCGCGCCCGGCTTCCAGACATCGATAGTCCAGCTCGTCGCCAACATGGAGCAGATGACGGCGCATCTCGACGGACTGACCGCAACGCTCGAGCAGATGGCGGCGGAGAACCGCGGCAGCCTGCACAGTATGCTTGCGAATATGAACATGATGGCATCGAACCTCGCCCAGACGACGGCGAGTGTTGAGCGCATTATGTCGAACCTCGAGACCGTCGGTGCAGATCCTCAGACGGCGGAAAATCTCAGGAAGACCCTTGCAAATATCACGGAATCCTCCGAGCGCATCCTGCGCATCGCCGAGGGCATTGAGTCCGTGGCGGGCGATAAGCAGACGCAGGAAGACGCGCGCGCCCTCATCCACAATGCACGCATAATGTCGGACAAGGCCGGCGGACTCATGGGGCGTCTCGGCAAGATCAAGGTGACGCCGAAGATCGATGTGATGTACAGCGGCAAGGCAGATGACTGGCGGACGAACTTCAACCTCGATATCGGCGAGACGAAGGGCATGTACGCAACCTTTGGCGTAGATGACATCGGTGGCGGGGACAAGTTCAATGCGCAGGTCGGAACACGCGGCAGATCGTTCGGCGCGCGTGCAGGTGTCATCGCAGGGGCAGCCGGCATCGGTGTCGATGCCTATGCGGGGGAGAAGTTTAAATTCTCCGCCGATGCCTACGACCCGAATGATGTCACGCTTCGCCTGCGTGCACAGTACCAGCTGCGCGGCGGCACGTATCTCTTCGGTGAGTGGAATGACGTGAACGACAGTAAGCACCGTGCGTTCTACACGGGACTGCGGCAGGAATTCTAAGTCCCTCTGTGCACGCACCGGCAAGAGGTAGGAACAATGAAAAGCCCGGCACTGATTCAGTGCCGGGCTTTTTGCGTATAAGAATTATCTTGATATTACTGATTAAACTTTGGTTTCCGCCCTTCGAGGAATGCCGTCACGGCCTCGCGGTGGTCGGCGGATGCGCCTGCCTTGGCAAGGTTTTCCGCCTCGATGCGGCTGTACGACATATAATCGCGGTAGAACACCTCATAGTAAAGCTGTTTCTGCATGGCAATCGCGGCGAGCGGACGGCGCAGGAGCTTTTTGGCAAATGCCTCCGCCTCCTCGAGGAGTTTCCCCTCCGGTGCAAGCTTTGTCGCAAGGCCGAGGCGGAGCGCCTCCTCGCCGTAAACGGGCGCGCTGAAGGCCATGAGTTCAAGCGTCTTGGCAAGCCCGACGATCTGATGGAGATGATAGATGCAGCCTGTGTCGCCGGGGAGTGCAACATTCGAGAATGCCGTGAGGAGGCAGCTCTCCTCCGTCATGATGCGGAAGTCTGCACCGAGTGCAATGCCGCAGCCGGCTCCTGCCGCAGCGCCGTTCACCATCGCGATCACGGGCTTTTTGCATTTGCGCAGGGCGAGCGATGCCTGCCCCGTGAGAATTGAGAGGTCATAGCTGATGAAATCGAACGATGCCATCTCCTTGATGTCGCCGCCCGCGGAGAAGTTCTTTCCTGCGCCCGTGAGGATGATGACCTTTACCGCATCATCTGCGTCGCAGTGCTCTGCCGTGCTGATCAGATCGCGGAACATCTGCGCGTTGAGCGCGTTGTTCGACGCCGGGCGATCAATGGTGATCGTTGCGATGTTGTCGGTCACAGCAAGTTTGATGTGTTCGTACATGAGAGACCTCCTTTAAGAAAATATCCTTACTTCCCAAATGTAAAACCGATATTTTCGAAACATTGCGTCTACCAATATGGTACCGCATTTGAGAGGGAAGCGCAAGCAGAATTTACCGTTCGGTGACAACTTCGCTGTTCTCAATGGCGAAGTCGAGCAGGAGGCCGATGAGCTCGTTGCGCGAGCGTCCGGTCTGGTCGGCGAGCATGTCGAGCCGTTTGATAATATCTTCTCTTACGCGGATGGACAGGGTCTTGTGCCCGTCCTCTCCGCGTTTTCTTTTTGTAATCATCAGTTTTGCGTTCATATATATCACCTCATTATATTAGTTTATATATGAGGCACTACAAATTATATGTTGGACAAACTACTGTAAAACATATCTACTTGTAGTTTAAGTTATGATATAAAATTAACGATATAATGTATGTAAAGCTATGTTATAAAATATGATATAAAAAATAGAAGGTGAATGAATGGAAATACATCCTGCTGTACAAGGGGGCGCCGAGCAGGGAAGCGCACGCGTCGGCAGGGGACAGGGAGCGTCTCTACCCACAAATATTTTCCAAGAGCTGTTGGATGAGGCAGGCAGCCGCACACGGTTTTCATCGCATGCAAAGGCGCGGATCGAACAGCGTGGCGTCAGCCTTACAGCAGATGATCTCGTGCGCCTTGATGCCGCCATTGATCGTATGGCGCAGAAGGGCGTACGTGATGCTCTTGTCTACATGAGCCGTGGTCTTGCGATGGTTGTCAGCGTCAAGAACCGTACCGTTATCACAGCGCTCGACGAGGCAAGTGCAAAGGAAAATATTTTTACGAATATTGATAGTGCTGCAATTTTATAATTTTTGAGGGAGAGATTTATTATGATGCGTTCGTTGTTTTCGGGGGTTTCGGGTCTAAAGAGTCATAACACTCGCATGGATGTTATTGGCAATAACATTGCCAACGTCAATACTACGGGATTTAAGGCAGGGCGCGTAACCTTTGAAGATATGCTATCACAAACCCTATCTGGAGCGTCAAGCCCAGGTACGACGATTGGTGGCACGAACCCCAAGCAGGTCGGTCTCGGTGTAACGGTAGGAGGTATTGATACGATCTTCAGCGACGGCTCTGTCCAGGGGACAGGAAAGAATACCGACCTTGCGCTGACAGGAAATGCGATGTTTATGGTAAAACGGGGCGACCAGACCTATTACACGCGTAATGGTGCTTTTGAGTTTGATGCAAAGGGGAATTATGTCTTGCCAAGTTCCGGACTTCATGTGCAGGGGTGGATGAACAAGACAACCGAGCATAGCAAAGTATCTACGGATGGGGCTGTAGAGAATATCGTCATAGAAGCCGGTAAGATGATGGCTCCAAAGGCAACCGAAACGGCGACATACTCTGAGAATTTAGATTCTAACACGCCAATGATTACGGGATATACGTTTTCTGATACGAGTACAACGCCTCCAACTGCACGAGTACGTACAAGTGCAGACAGTGGCATGTATATTACTGCGAGCAAGGCACAGCCCGTTACATTATCGTTGAGTGACGGGACAAAACAGACGGTAACGTCCGGCACCTATACAATTGGGCGTTCCTTGCCGAAGGTAACATCGTTCAGCTATTATGATACCTTGGGTAGAAAACATGAGAGTATTGTATTCCTTGAAAAAGCGATTGTTACGACCGTAAAATATACGGATGAGGAAGGGAATCTTGTTACAAAGCGAGCCAGCACGTGGATTGCAAGAGTGGGGAATCCTGAGGTAAATAATATAGACGGATCTAAAACGAAGCATAAGTTGTCAGCTACGACCATTGCGTTTGATGAGGACGGCGTGCTGCGTGCAGGTGTCCTCGGTAGGACTCAACCGGTGAATCCAGACCTGAACAGCAATGTCACAACGCCTGTTGCCCCGCCGGCTACGTCAGGGAACAGCTCTGAAAGCGCTATTCTTTCGGCGGAGCATACAGAGCCCAATGGAGCAAAAAAGGATAACGAAATTTCGCTGCAATTTGCCGATGATAAATCACCGCTCACGCAGTATGCGGGATATGATACAATCAAAGCTGCTTCGGATGGTTATACGGGCGGAGCCTTGGCATCGGTATCGTTTGATTCGGCCGGCGTGATTACGGGAACCTATACGAATGGTGTTCGTAGAGCTGAAGCGCAGGTAGGGGTTGCTAAATTTGCCAACCCCTCAGGTCTTACGAAGCTTGGCGGCAATCTCTATCAGGAGTCCAACAACTCTAACTCGAAAGTAGTTCGTGCACAGACGGTTGAGAGCGCAGGTGCGAAAATTACGCCCTCATCGCTTGAGATGTCGAATGTAGATCTTGCTGATCAGTTCTCTGATATGATCATCACACAGCGCGGCTTTCAGTCAAACTCAAAGGTAATTACAGTCGGTGATGAGATGCTCGAGACACTCATCAACATGAAGCGGTAGGAAAGCGCTAACGCATATATTTTTTGAAAGGGTCGCCCTCGGGCGGCTCTTTTTCCTGTACCGTCTGCACGAGTATCAAGAGCCACGGCCTGAAGCGGTATTCGAGGGAGTTCTCGGAAGAGATGCGGCTGTACGTTCGGCTCTTGTTGAACAACTTGCGGATGGACGATGGTATGCTCAATACTCCGCTCTTTATGGCAGATCAGTCGGCGGACTGAATTTATCAGTGCGTCCCCGGCTAACGATAAATTTATTTGAAAAAACGGGCCGGAGCTGATACAATGAGAGAACCTGTCAATACGATTTCAGTGTGCTGGAAATATCTGGAGCAGCCCGCCGTTCGGGTGCATCCTGTTAACGGACGAGGAGGAAATGGATTTGAGCAAAAGGGGACGTTTAGCCAAACGCCTTGTGCGGGCACTGGCTCTGACCGCAGCGATCGGGCTCTTTGCGGGACCCGCTTCGGCAGAGACAGTGAAGATTGATCTCTCGCACAGCGTACAGATGGCACTTGAGAATAACCGTACAATCAAGCAGGCTCTGACGGATGTGGATGCGGCGCATGCGTCGCTCGCACAGGCAAACCGTTCGACGGGGCCGACGCTGACATGGTCGGCGACGGCGAACCGCATAGGGGGGAAGGCCTACGAGCAGGCACGCATGTCGGGCATCAAATACGACTATAACTACGGCAACACGGGAACAATTTCGATGCCGGTCTACAATGCCGCGCTGAACGCGCAGCGCAAGGCGGCACGCTACGGTCTGAATGCGGCGGACTTTGCCCTTGAGCAGACGAAGCAGGCGATACGGCTGACGGCGACGACGGATTATTTCAATATTCTCCAGGCACGAAATTTGGTACGGGTCCGTGAGAATGCCGTGACAACGCTGACAACGCATCTGAATGATGTCAATGCACAGTTCCGTGTGGGTACGGTAGCCCGCGCGGATGTGCTCGCCTCTGAGGTCGAGCTGGCGAATGCCCAGCAGAATCTGACGACGGCAAAGAATAACTACGAGGTCGCCGTCGCGACGCTGAACAATGTGATCGGTCTGCCCACGGATACAACTCTTGAAATTAATGATGAACTCCGTTATACAGACTATGATCTTTCGCTTGAGGACTGCACGGATTACGGACTGCTCTATCGTGCGGACGGCGCAGCGGCAGTCTATGCGGTGAAGCAGGCAGAGGCAGGCGTGCGCACGGCGCAGGCAGGCTGGCACCCGACGGTGAATGCGGCGGCAACGCGCTCGATTGCAGGAGAGCGCCCGTTCCGCACCGATCATACGGGCAGCGACACATGGGCGGCAGGGATCAGCGCCTCATGGAACATCTTTGACAACGGGGTGACTGCGGCGCAGGTAAAGGCGGCCAAGGCGGCACTGCGCAAGGCAGAGGAAGCACTTGCTGCGACGGATGAGAAGATTCGCCTCGATGTTCATACGGCATATCTGAATCTGCACGCGGCCGAACAGAATATCAAGACGACAGAGAAGGCCGTAAAGCAGGCCGAGGAGGACTATAATATCGCACGTGTCCGCTATAATGCGGGCGTTGGAACGAATCTCGAGGTCATGCGGGCATCGGACAACCTGACAACGGCGCGCATGAACTACTCGACAGCGCTCTATACCTACAATATGAGCAAGGCGAGCCTGGACAATGCGATGGGCGTACCCGTCGATCTCGATGCTGTGCGCTATCGTGAGGCAGAAGCCGAGGGCAAACGTGCTCCCGCGGCGCGTGCAGCTGCGCAGCTGCACGAGGATGCCCTCTTTGAGACACCTAAGAATACGGAGGTCCGTCCGGCACCGCCTGCCTCTGCCAAGGAGAAATCCTCGGCTGCCGTGCAGCGCGTGCAGACGGCACATGCTGCGTATGAGCGGGATATGAGCAAGTAACGAGCGCACTGCAGGTTTGCTCCTGCAAGAGGAGTTCTATGAGACGGAAGGCGTATATCAGTGTCGCAGTGGTCGCTGTGATACTTATCTGCGCGGCGGCCATCATCCACATCGTGCGAGCCCAGGCATTCATGGCTGAGGCCGGCAGGATGGCAGAGCGTTTCGCGGCGCAGAAGCTCGGAACGGATGTGCACATCGGTGCGGTGGAGATTCGTTCTCTGCATGAACTGACGATTGATGATATTGTGATCTACGATAAGCAGGCGGAGGTTGTCCTCCGTGCCGATGAGGCACGGGTGACGCTTCGTCTGCTTTCGTTGCTTTTATCCCCCGAGACCTCTGTCGATGAAATCTTGCTCACAGGGACGCATGCCCATATTATCCGACGTGCAGACGGCTCGTGGAACTATAGTGATCTGGGTGCGGACGATACGGAGCCGAGCACATTCGAGGGGCGCATCCGTCTCGCAGATGCGGCGGCGGATGTGGATGCCGGCGGGCGGACCTATGCGCTGACCGATATTAACGGCACTGCGGACATCGACCGCGGCGACCTTTCCTATGATCTCACGGGCGTGCTCGCGGGCGTTCCCCTGCGTGCCCGGGGGGAGAACGCAGGCAGTGTCCAGGAGGTGCAGCTGAGCACTGCGGATGAGGATCTGGTTCCGCTGCTCGATTTCCTTCCCTCCGGCGCAGTTCCTGCAGAGGTGCAGATACAGTCGCTGTACGCGGATCGCGTGAACATCGGCATGCGCTGGGCAGAAGGCATGTTCACGGCGGACGGACGTGCTGCAGGCATAAAGGCGTCGGCGAATGTCTACGGAACCGAGACACAGATCGAGAGTGCTGCACTGAGGTTTAATGAGCGTGAACTCTTCCTCGCGGCAACGCTTGCGGCAGAGGAGCAGACCGCGCGTGTGGACGGCACAATCCGCATGGACACCGAGAGCCCTTATCTTGACCTTACGGTGCGTGCACAGGATTTGGCCGTGGATAAAATCCTCAAGGGAGCCTCCTATGCGGGCCCCGTGACGGCGGATGTTCACGTGACGGGACCGCTCGCTGCCCTCACGGCGGCGGGGCAGCTGACGGCAGCGGAAGGCTCTGCGTACGGCGTTTCCTTTACCGATGCTTCTGCGGATGTCTCCTATGCGGACGGCGCAGTTTCGTTTGAAAATCTGAAAGCAAATGCCTTCGGCGGCAGCATCGCGGGAGAGGGAATATTCGATACGGATACCCTCTCTTATACGGCACATCTCGTTACGGACGGGGTGCAGCTTGCGCGCCTGCGCACGGAGGCGGATGCTCCTCTGCCTGAAGGATTGGACGGCGCACTGCGCGCCGATCTCGGCATTGGGGGAAAGGGCACGGAACGTGCGGCACTCGAGGTTTACGGCAGCGTTGATGTGCTGGACGGGACGTACCGCGGCATCCCCGTGGAGCGGGCGAGCGGCTCCTTCATGCTCAAAGGGGATGATCTGGTGATCGACTTCCTCAGCCTCAACTTGCCGAATGATACGGATCTCGGGGTTGAGGGGCGCATCACGGGCGGCTCTGCACTTGATTTGCGCTTTTACGGCGGCCATGTCGATCTCTCCCTGCTGAACCGCCTTGATGACCGCCTCAGCTTTGCGGGGGACGCAGATTTCAGTGGTGAGGTGCACGGCGACATCAGTGATCCGCATGTGGACATTAAGGTCTCGGCGACGAACGGGCATCTGATGCATCAGCCGTTTGACAGCCTGCTCTTTCGTGCGGAGGGCTCACTCTCGGGCATCGGCATCTATGATTTCTCGATGGAACGGAATGGGCGCGAGGTATGGCTGGTGAACGGCACGATCGGCTTCACCGGCGAGCGCCGTATCGATCTGCAGATCGACACGATGGGGGCTCGTATGGAGGACGTAGCCGCACTCGTTGCCCCAGACCAGCCGATTACGGGCAATATTGACAACATCATCAAGTTCACGGGGACGCTCGATAATCCGCATGCGGTGGGCTATGTCCATTTTTACCGCGGAAGCTATGCAGGCGCACTGCTCTCGGGTATGGACGGCGACTACTTCATGGATAACGGCATTATCCGCCTGCAGGTTTTCCATATTTATTCTCCGATGGTGGACATGGTGCTGAACGGCACGATCAGTGCGCAGGGCATACTCGATCTCGATGTTGAGGTGCGCGATCTCGATATGAAGCGCTTTGAGCACAAGCTGCCCTATGAGGTGTCCGGGCACGGCGTGTTCAACGGAAAGGTCGGCGGAGTGATCTCGCACCCGATCTTCCGCGGCGAGCTTAAGGCGGACACGATTACGATGAACGGGGTAGAGCTGACGGACATCCGCAGCTTTGTCCACTATGAAAACGGCATCATTGAGATGGAACGCACGGGCTTCCGTCAGGGGGCAGATGGGTCTGTGACGGCACGTCTGCGCTACGATATGGATACGCAGGCGCTGCGCGGCACGATGGACATTACGCGGATGGACGTTGGGGCTCTTCTGGCTCTGGCAAATCAAAAGGAAGACCGCATTACGGGGCAGATCACGAGCCGCGCAGTGCTTGGCGGCACACGCGACAATCCGTCGATTGCCCTGACGGGACGGATTGAAGAGGGGACGATTGCCTCCTATCCCGTGCGTGATGTCGAGATCGACGCTGCGCTTGCCAATCACGTGCTGACACTGCGGACGCTGACCGGCCGCCAGGGGAGCGGAAGCTTCTCGGCGACGGGGACGATCGATTTTAACGGTATGGCAAATGTGGATGTTACGGCATCGGACATTGCGCTCGGCATCTTTACCAGTTTTGCCGGATTTAAGGAGGCGACAGGGACGGCCTCTGTGACCGCTCATATTGGCGGCAGTACACAAAACCCCGAGGTGGATGTACATATTACGGCGAAAAACGGAGGCACACACGGCGCCTCGTTCGATGAACTGACCGGAGATGCGCAGCTGCGGAACTCCGTCATCCACCTGAATCAGCTGACGGTGACAAAGTACATCGACGGCATTGCCTATGCGGCCAGTGTACGCGGGACGCTCCCCCTGCGGGCGCTGACGGCGAAGAGTGATGAAACACTGAGCACCTATGATCAGATCGATCTGACGGTTGCGCTCGACAATGCAGACCTCTCGCTTCTCCCGGTATTCTCCAATCATATTGAATGGGCGCTCGGACGCACGGAGGGCAGTCTGAAGGTGCACGGTTCGCTTGCCGCACCGCGCATTGAGGGCTCTCTGCGCGTGACTGACGGCGCGGTAAAGCTGAAGGGAGTCGAGTACCCGCTGACAGAGGTGAATATACAGATCGACGCGCTCGGCGACGCGATTGTCGTGCGCACGTGCACGGGTCGTATGGGAACGGGCACGTATCTGCTGACGGGACGCATGGGACTTGACGGCATGCGCGCGAGCGCATATGATTTCACCTTTGTGATGAATGCGCTCCAGCTCAAGACTTCCTTCTACGATGGACCCGTCACGGGCTCCCTGAGACTGACGGAGGATGAGTACTGGGGCGAACGTCTGCCGAAGCTCTCGGGCAATATCGATCTGGATCGTGCCGTTGTCAGCATTCCGTCGATTCCGGATACGGAGGACGAGCTGCCGCACCTGATTTTGGATGTGGACCTGAATGTCGGCCGGCATGTACATTTCTTCAGTCCGAAGCTCTATGACATGCATCCGTCCGGACAGGTACATTTTGGCGGCACCACACGTCATCCAAAGACCACGGGCATGCTCGCGGTACGGCGCGGCGACACGGTCAGCTATCTGCGGACGGTGTTCAAGATCCGGGAGGGAATTGCGACATTCAATCAGATGGAGTCGTTCCTGCCGGAAATCAACTTCTATGCGGAGGCGCGCCTCACGAATACACGCATCTATCTCGCGCTGCAGGGGCCGCTCGACCATATGGATCTGCGTCTGACCTCCTCGCCGGAGATGTCGGAGGAGGAGATTATCCGCATGCTGACGCTGCGCAGTGTATATCAGAACGGCGAGAACGGCATAACGGCTGCAGACATTGTCTCGATCGGGCTGCAGATGAGTATCCTCTCTGATGTGGAGGACTCGGTGAAAAATATTCTGCACCTGGATGTATTCCGCCTCTCGAGCGGGAGCGGTTCGCTCTTTGAGACAAAGAACGATGAGTCGATCAAGAAGAATGAAAATGAGTACAATATCGAGGTGGGGAAATATATCGGCGACCGCATCCTTCTGCGCTACGTGCAGGGGCTTGGCGGTGCCTCGAACAAGCACCGCTACGGTATTCAGTATGACTTTAGCGATAAATTTGGCATCTCGTATGACCGCGAGGGCTCCAAGCATCTCGTCGGCGTCGAGGCGCGCATACGGTTCTGACATGTGATTTTCTTGAAAAAGGGGGTGAGCCTGTGTTTTCGGAGTATATGGCAAGGCTGTCTGCCGTGCAGAAACTCGCGCCGGAGGAGGAGCGCGCGCTTTGGCATGCGTATAAGACGGAGGGCGACGAGTCGGCGCGGCAGCGTATCATCGAGTCGTATCAGCCGCTCGTCTTCCGTGAGGTCAGGCCCTATCGAACCCTGCCTGCGGTGATGGATGCCGTGCAGGAGGGAACAATCGGTCTCATCGAGGCGGTTGAGCGTTACGACCCTGCGCGCGGCATCGCGTTCAGCCTCTATGCCGTGCATCGTGTGCGCGGGCGCATCCTTGATTTCCTGCGGCGCGAGGGGAATGCTGACCTGCCCTGTCTCGAGGAGGAGACAGGAACGGAGGGGACGGCGAAGGAACTCCTCGCCGATGTCTGTCCCTCGGTCGCAGAAGTGGCCGAGCACCATGCCCTCACCGGCGTGCTCGGCGCAGCAATGCAGCGTCTGCCTGAGCACGAGCGGCTCGTGCTCGAGGGTGTGACCATCGGCGGCGCGCAGGCACAGACGATGGCAGAATCACTTGGCGTAACGCCCGCACATATCTACCGCCTGCAGAAAAACGGCATCCGCCGCATCCGCGGCATGCTTTCCCGCTTTATGCAGCATTGGTAGTCTTATAATTTAGTACCTGATTTTATTTTGAACTTCTTGAATCTCTAATATAGAGTGTAGTATAATCAAGGAATCACTGATCAAATAAAGCGCGTCGGACCGATGCAGCTTTTCCGTTCGATCAAGGAGGCAAACCGGACGCAGAGCGCTGCTCTGTGGAGGGCTTGCCGACGAAGAGCAGGCGGGAAAGAGGCACCGAGATGGCGGCGCCGAGTTGATCAGGGCTTCCTTAGGAGAGGAGGGACGGCGATGGACAGCGAACGCAGAGAGCGCGCGAAGTCCATTCGTGCAGCGCGTGACTGGCTGGCCGGTGCAGAGGATGCGCTTGCGGGCAAAGATGATCTCGCAGGCGATCTGAAACTCATGCTGGCACGCGCGGAACTTGCGCGTATCGTCGCCAATCGGCGTGCGCGTCTGCGCAGGTGGGTAGGATGGCTTCTGCCGCCGCTTGCAGCGGCCGCCGCTTGGGCATGGCTGTCTTGGGAACCGACAGCGCCGCCCGAGGAGACGGCGATACATGCGCCCCTCGCCGTGCATTCTGTGGCAGAGGAGCGGGCAGAGGCGCCTGCACCCGACACCATCGCTCCTGTACGGCATGAGACGGCAGTGCCTGCACTGCAGGAAGCACCTGCGGAACGTACGGCACCGTCTCCGCAGCAGACATCGGAGCCCTCTGTTCCGGCGCCGCCGCGTGAATCCGTATCGGCGGCGCAGAACACGATCTCCCGCATGCCGGACCCCGATATGCAGCGTTTGATGCAGGTCGGCGGGAAGATCCTGAGGGAATAATTTTGGAAGTTTTATCCCTGCTCCTTTGCCGGAGTGCGGATGGAAACAGCTCAGCACTGAGCATAATAGTCTAGGAGGTTTCGCCCTTGAACAGCAACAGATACCAGAGACTGGCACTCGCCGTCGCCCTTGGTGTAGGGGTGTCGGCATCGGCTCTGCCGCATGGTTTTGCAGCAGAGGAAATGGACAGCGCAGCAAGCACGGCGGCAGAGATGGCAGGAACGCCTGCTGCGGGCCCCGTACTGAACAGCACGTCTGCTGCCGGTGACACGGCTGCGTCTGCTCCTGTGGAGGATGCTCCTGCACTGACCGGCGCCGCCGCTTCCTCCGGCGCGGATGAGCGCGCATCTTCATGGGCTGCACAGCGCCCCACAGAGGATGCGATCTCTCAGGCACTTGTGGCGGAGATCGGAAAGACCGTCGTGGAGATCAACTTCACCGGTGCATCCGCGGCGACGGAGCCGACTGCACGCGCGGCGCTGACAATGCATGTCGGTGATACCGTGACGGAAGAGGCTCTCGTGAAGGACCGTGATTCGATCTACGGGACGGGTTATTTCTATGATCTGTATCCGGTTTTTGAGCAGGTGCCCGAGGGGGTCGTACTGACCTATCATGTGCTTGAGAATCCGATCCTGAAGGAGGTCAAGATCGAGGGCAACACGGTTGAGTCAACAGAGACCCTGATGGGCCTCGTCACGGTCAAGACCGGCGAGCTGCTGAATTCGCGCGTGCTGCAGGAGAATGTACAGGCGATCCAGGAGAAGTATCGTGCAGACGGCTACATCCTCGCCAAGATCACCGATCTCAACATTGCACAGGACGGGACGCTTACGATCAAGATCAGCGAGGGTCAGCTCGAGGGCTATAAGGTCAAGGGCAACAAGAAGACGAAGGACCGCGTCATCCTCCGTGAGATGCGTCAGAAGCCCGGCGAGCCGTTCAATGCGAATCTGGCCCGCCGCAGCATGCAGCGCGTCTATAACCTCGGCTTCTTCGAGGATGTCAACGTCAAGATGAATCCGGGCGTTGAGCCGAATGCAGTCGTTATGGAGATCGATGTCAAGGAGAAGCGGACGGGATCGTTCGGCATTGGCGCCGGTTACTCGAGTGCAGACGGCATGGTCGGCATGGTGAGCATCAGCGACACGAATTTCCGCGGCATGGGCGACGCGATCAGCCTCAGCTACGAGATGAGCGGCGACGATACGGATGCGCGCGGCTATACGTTCATGTACCGCCGTCCGTGGCTGGACAAGCATGAGACGGCGGGCACGCTGCGTCTCTACAACCGCACATATGAGTATGATGACTACGATGCGAACGGCAACCACAAGGAGTCGTTCATGCGGAAATACTCGGGCGGCGAGTTCACACTCAGCCGTCCCATGAGCGAGTACTCGACGAATTTCCTCACGCTCCGCAACCGCAAGGATAAGTACGTCAAGCATACGGAGACCGGCAATGCCGGCAACCGCAGCCTCGATGCCGCATGGCTCGGCAAGAATTTTGGAACAACGCGCAGCGTGACCTTTGAGCATGTGACGGATACGCGCGACAATGTCTACGAGCCGACGACGGGAGCACGCGCCTCTCTCTCGGCAGAGTTTGCCGGTTTTGGCGGCGACTTTAACTTCCAGAAATATATGCTCAGCGACACGCATTATTTTAAGGCAGGACATGCGCAGGTCTTTGTTGTGCGCGGGCAGTACGGATTCGGCAACGGTTCGATCTCGGAGTACAACCAGTTCCGCGTCGGCGGTCAGGATACGATCCGCGGCTATCGCGAGGATCAGTTCCGCGGAAACCGCATGGCACTCGCCTCGCTCGAATACCGCTTCCCGATTGTGGCCAAGGTGACGGGAGCGATCTTCACAGATTACGGCGGAGCATGGGACAGCGGATTTGTGCCGGAGAACATGCACGCGAGCATCGGCATCGGCCTTGGGCTTAACACGCCGATCGGTCCGCTTCGCCTTGACTACGGCCGCGGCTCGCAGGGCGGACGCGTTCATTTCCGCGTCGGCGGCACGTTCTGATGCGGCAGGGATCATCCCTGCGCATGCATTGGTCTGTCCTTTTCCTTCTGTTATTTGCCGGATGGGGGCTGGCTGCCCCTGCATATGCCGCAGAGACCTCCCGTGTGGAGGAAGCTGCGGCTATTGTCATGGGAAATCAGCCGATTCCCTCCATCGTGCGTGAGCGCATGGAACGCACCGTGGCGGCAATTGCGGCGGAGCGCATGGAGGGACGGCATACGGCGGACATCTCTGCCGCAGAGGAGGCGGAGATCATCGGTGCGGTCTTTGACCGCCTGCTCGTCGGCTATACGGTGACGTCGGTCACGGTTCGTCCCGGTACACGTGCAGAGGTGGAGATCCGCCTCGCACCGTGGGCCGATACCATACAGAGCACTATCGTTGAAACAACGGTGGAGGGAATGCCGTCTGAGGTGGAGGAGCTCGTGCGTGCCGATCTTGCGGGGACAGAGCAGATCTTTTCGGATGCACTCGTTGGTTTGCCCCTTGCAGCGACGGACTGGGCCGCGGGTGCGCTGAAGCGCCGGCTGACCGCGTATATGGAGGAGCATCTGCCCGAGTTCCGCGCCGACTATGATGTCGATGTGGCAGCGGAGGCAAAGGTGCACCTCACGGTCTATCCGCGTCTGCCCGTTGTGCGGACGGTTGATCTGTCGATGCGCTCGGACACGATCCCCAATGTCACACTGCTCACGCGCCGTTCGGTGATGGAGAACGAAGTCAGCCGCCTCGTCGGCGTGCCCGTTGCCTTTGCTGCACGCCACCGCGCAGCGTTTGAGCAGCGTCTTGCGGAGCGGCTGGATGCGGGCAGCGACTTCCGCCGCCTGCATCTCGTCTCACAGGTGACGATCACCCCGGGCGAGCGCATGTCTGTCATGAGCCGCACGGATACGACGCGCTACCGTCTGCGCCTTACGGGATGGCTCGATATCGGCCGTTCGGGAGAGCATCGCAGCGGGGGCCGGCGTGATCTGCATGTGCGCCTCCATGCGGGACAGATGCTCAGTCCGCGTGATGAACTCTATATAGAGACGGATGCCGCCCCCGAGGATGTGCGGTTTGACTGGCGCGTGGGCTATGCCCGTGCACTTGCGCCGCGCCTGACGGGGGAACTGCGTTGGGATCTGAACGAGGGGCGCTTCTCCGCTGCCGGAACCTATGCGTTCCACCCGCGCTGGCTGCTCCGCTATGAGCACTGGACGGATACGGGACGAGGGGAGTGGGAGCTGCGGTACAAGCTGCATGACTTCCTCAGCATCGCGGGGCTGATCGACAAGGATGATGCCTGGCTGCGGCTGATCGGCAATTTCTAAGCGAGAGGAGTGAGCATCGTGAAGCGGATTTCGATTGTCGTACCTGTCTATAATGAGGAAGACAACATAGAGCATTTCGCGCAGAGCATCGCTGCGGTGATGGTCCGGCTGCCCTATGACTACGAGATCCTCTTCATCGATGACGGATCCCGCGACCGCAGTCGCGAGATTCTGCGCGCGATGGGAGCGCGGGATCCGCATGTGCAGTCCATCTTTCTTGCGCGGAACTCCGGTCATCAGATTGCACTGACCTGCGGCATTGACCATGCAGACGGGGATGCGGTGATCACGATGGACGGAGATATGCAGCATCCCCCGGAACTCCTGCCCGTCCTGCTGCAAAAGTGGGAGGAGGGCTTCGAGATTGTGCAGACGGTACGCCTCACGACGGAGGGGGTATCCCCCTTTAAGCGGGTTACATCAAAGTACTACTACCGCCTTCTCAATGCGCTCTCGGATGTGGAGATTCAGGAGGGCGGCTCGGATTTCCGCCTGATGGACCGCAAGGCTGTACTTGCACTGCGCCGTTACCGCGAGCATGCGCGGTTCATTCGCGGCATTGTCGGCGCGATGGGCTTTCGCAGGACGACGGTTGAATTTGTGGCGCAGGAGCGCTTTGCGGGGAATTCGAAATTCTCACTGCATAAGATGATTTCATTTGCACTGGACGGCATTCTTGCATATTCGGTCCAGCCGCTGCGTGCCGCATTCTACGCGGGGCTGCTGTCAGCGCTGCTGGCCGTGCTGCTCTTTCTCCACGTTCTCTTTGAGACCCTGAGCGGGGCGACGGTGCCGGGCTGGTCGACGATTGTCGTATGCAGCTTGTTCTTCGGCGGAATGCAGATGATGATGCTCGGCGTGTGCGGCGAGTACATCGCGCGCATTCTGCAGGAGGTCAAGAATCGGCCGCTCTATCTGATTGCATGCGACAACCGGCATGCGGCAGAGGAGCGCGGGGAGGGGACACATGAATGAGCGGATCACAACGGGAGCAGCATTTCTTTTCCTTATCGTCCTGTATTTTTGGGGCAATGCGCATCTTGCCGTGACAGCACCCGTCGAGGTGAACTACGCGCAGACAGCGAAGGAGATGCTCGCGGCGGGGGATTACCTCTCGCCGCAGATCTACGGAAACTACTGGTACGATAAGCCGATCTTCTTTTATTGGGAACTCATTGCGGCGTTCTCTCTCTTCGGTGTGACGGATTTTGCCGCGCGTTTTTTCCCGGCGCTTTTCGCAGCAGCAGGGCTTTTCATGACCTACGCCTTTGCGGAGCGGCTGTACGGTGAGCGGACGGCGTTCTGGTCGGTGGTCATCCTCGGGACAGGCGTGCTCTACTCCGTGCTGGCAAAGCTGATTCTCACGGATATGAGTCTCTTTGTCTTCTTCGGCGGTACGCTCGGTGCATTCTTCCTCGGTTACTATGAACAGCGCCGTTGCTGGTTCTATGCTGCCTATGCTTGTGCGGGTCTGGCCGTGCTGACAAAGGGGCCGATCGGGCTGCTCCTGCCGGGGCTCATCATCCTCGTGTTCCTTGCGCTCCGGCGTGATCTCTCCGCACTGGGGCGCATCTGCATCCCGACGGGGCTGCTTGTCTTCGCTGCGGTCTGCGCGCCGTGGTATGTCTATATGTATCTTACGCACGGCACAGATTTTGTGAATACCTTTCTCGGCATCCACAACGTTCTGCGTGCAACGGTGTCTGAGCATGCGAAGTGGGATGTCTGGTACTTCTATCTCGGCATCTATTTCCTCGGCATGTTCCCGTGGAGCTTTGCCCTGCCGCTTGCTCTCTGGCGTGCGTGGCGATTCCAGCCGGTCATCGATGTGCGCGCGCACTTTCTGCTTGTCTGGGCGGTCGTTGTGCCCGTGTTCTTCCAGTTCATGGCGACAAAGTACCCGACGTACAGTTTTCCGGCATTCCTCCCGGCGGCAATCCTGACGGCGCGTCTGCTCCTGCACTATCCGCGCACTCTGCGCGTGGGAGCGGTCATCGGTGCGGGCCTCTACCTCGCTGTGGTATTCGCTGCAGTGAATTACTCCGAGCGCGACGGACATTTCAGCGGGAAGCAGGCGGCGGCGATTCTCTCGCCCGTGCTGCGAAGCGATGATGTCCTCGCTTGTTACGGCGACTATACGGCGACCGTTCCCTACTACACGGGGCACGCGATGTATGCGCTTGCGCCGCGTGAGGAAATTGCCGCGCGCGCACCGAAGGAGATGAGCTGGAGCAGCAAGAATGTGATGCCGTTCCTGCCAATGGATGAGCTGCCGCGGGATCGTACGGTGTATCTCGTTGTGGAGCGGCATGCGTTCGATGCATTCGATGCGCAGTTTGATGCGCAGGAGTGGGAGCTGCTCGGGGCAATGCCGGAAGAGGGGCGGACGAAGCTGCGTGTCTACCGGCGTGTGCCGATGCCGTGAGGAGGCTGCGGCGCAGTTCTTTTTCATCTCTGTGGTTGAATGAACGCCGAGAATAGTGTATGATGAAGGCGTATTTGGGAGAGGTCAGCCATCGTTTGTATGGCGGTATGGAGAAAGAAGGTCGGTCATTATGATGAAGATCAAGGCATTGGGGATTGCCGCAGCGGTATTTGCCGCATCATCGCTGCTTATTGCAGGATGCGGAGGAAAGACGGCGGAGCGCGTGTCCGCGCCCGGTGCCCTGCAGGGACCTCAGGATGCACAGGATGTCGTCACTGAGGAGCGTATTGCCGCGGTGAAGAAGGGCATGAGTGTCGGCGAAGTTGCGGCGATCTTCGGACAGGAGGGCGTGCTCGTCGGACAGAGCATCGTGGACGGCGTTTACTCCTATACCTACCGCTGGCAGGACGGCGGAAACAAGATTGTTAATGTGACATTCTCGCGTGCGAACCATCTGAACAACCCGGCGGCGCAGCTTGCGCTCGTTGAGGCGGAGATCAGCATGAGCAAGCCGGTTGGGCAGCGCACAGTGAAGTAATGCGGGGCAGGCGGACCAGATTCATTTTATCGATGAAATCTTGAATTGCGCGCCCGACTTTGCTATAATGAATCCGTTCGGCTGATTGCCGATGGTTTTGACAGAAAAGGAGTATTTATTCATGATCAAACTTGAGCAGAAGCAGGTTAAGATTATCAGCATCCTGATTGCCGTCGTCTTTGTCGGCTCCGTCGTTGCCCTTGCATTGACGCAGAGCGGCTCGGGCATTGCCTCGGCAGCAACCTCCTCCGTCGGCGTTGTGGATTATCGCCAGGTCGGCAGCCAGCATCCGCAGCTTGCAGCGGCGAATGCCGAGATGCAGAAGGCCTCGCAGGAGGCGCAGTCGGACTTTGAGACGAAGGCTGCGAACATGAATGATCAGGAGAAATCGGACTACTACCAGCAGACGATGCAGCGCCTCCAGCAGAAGAATGAGGAGCTGATGGAGCCGATCGAGAAGAGCATCCAGGACGCAGTTAAGAGCGTCGCGGACAAGAAGGGACTTGCGGTTGTCCTCGAGAAGGGCGCTGTGGTTTACGGCGGCCAGGACATCACGCAGGATGTCATCAAGCAGCTCAGCAAGTAACTCGCACGAGATGCGCAAATGTACCGGGCAGCGCGCTGCTCGGTACATTTTTATAGCAGGAAATTCGCTCAAAGGGAGGCATATGCGTGCCGGAACTATGGAAAACGAGGCGCAGGGAGATCCTTGCGGGCTGTGCATGTATTCTGCTCCTCCTTGCGGTGTTCCTCTTCATGCCGGAGCGCAAAGAGCCTGCTGAGCAGAGCGACATTGCCGTGATGCGCATTGCCGATGTGCTTGAGGCGCATCCGTCCTATGCGCGTCTCGAGGAACTGCGCGCTGAGGAGCATACCCTTGCGCTGCAGGTGCAGGATACTTTGCCCGCACCGGAGATCAAGCCGCCGGAGACGGCTGCGGCGCCGTTCGATGACTCTGTCTGGCAGAAGAATGCGCAGACCGTCATCTCGACGCGTGTCGAACTCGAACGCGAGAAGAAGCGTCTGACCGAGGTCTACCGCAAGCAGACGGAGCCGGACTACGAGGCCCGCAAGAAGGCGATTGATGATGAGTATCGGAACGCCATTCTGAACATCAATCTTAAGATTGACAATCAGCGTGCGATGCACGGCCCCCGTGTCTCGGAGGAGGAACTTGCCCGCGAGCGTGCTGTGTGGGAAGATGAACGCGAGGCGCTCAAACGCGAGCGTGACGAACGTCAGATGGTCCTCTACGGGCAGTGGCAGGCGGAGATCCGCGCACGCGTTGCCGCGCGCATTGAGCCGCAGCAGGCAGCATGGACGAAGCGGGCGCAGGAAACGATCGACGCTCAGAAAGCGGAGGCGGATCGTCTGCGCACCGAGGCGGAGCAGCGCAATAAAGATGCAATGGAGCGTGCACGCAAGGAGCATGCTGCGCAGTCGGAATCCGCTAAGTATGCATTGCGTCTTGCGGCGGTACGCAGCGAGGCCGATGCACTCGAGGAGCAGATCTGGCGTGATGTGCGCAGCCGCGCGGCAAAGATTGCCCTCATGCATCACTATGCCCTCGTACTCGCATCCCCTGAGGAACGCGCAGCCACGCGGCTGCCCGGGGGTGAACTCTTTGCTGTGCGCCGGTTCGCACCGCTGATTTCCAATACGGCGCCGGATGTGACGGCGGAGATGGTGCGCGAGATGCAGAGCCTCAAAGAATGACATGATGAAAGGACTATAATATGAACTATTTCAGCAAGGCAACGGCGGCTGTTCTTCTCACGGGGAGTGTATTTATGGCCGGCTGCGGCCAGGTGCATGTCGGCACGCTGGATCGTGAGCGTGTTCAGGAGGAGGCTCCGCAGCTGAAGGCTGTGGTCACCGAGGCCAATGCGAAACTCATGGAAGCGCAGCAGGAGGCGCAGGCAAAGTTTGAGGCGAACCCGAAGATGACGCAGGAAGAGGCTCAGAAGCTTCAGATGGAGACGCAGCGCAAGATGGCGGGGCTGAATCAGATGTATAGCATCCAGCTGGAGCAGCAGCTGAACGTCGCGATCCAGGATGTCGTAAAGTCAAAGAAGCTGGATGTTGTAATGGACAGCTCCAAAGCATATCCGAGCGTGCTCTCCGGGGGCGAAGACATTACGGATGAAGTGATTCAAAAACTCCAGTAAAAGGGGCATGCAGCATGGAAAAGACAGTCAATGAGATTGCGGCACTTGTCGGCGGCAGGGTCAGCGGCGACGGCACCCGCGTGATCCGCAGCCTCTCCTCGCTTGATGAGGCGGGACCGAATGACCTCGCCTTTGCTGTTCCGCCGCACATCGAGGCTGCGCGCGGCGCAGCGGCAGGAGCGCTCCTC
Organism: uncultured Selenomonas sp.; assembly: GCA_963521685.1. Taxonomy (GTDB): domain Bacteria; phylum Bacillota; class Negativicutes; order Selenomonadales; family Selenomonadaceae; genus Centipeda. The sequence continues at coordinate 4,506 of CAUQVG010000007.1, read as the reverse complement.
CTGCCGCACGGGACCGAGGGCTTTGACGGCTCCGTGATCTTTGTTGAGGAGCCGAAGGCTGCGTTTGCAAAGCTTCTTACGAGCTTTACTCCGCCGATTGAACATCCTGTCGGCGTCAGCGATCAGGCGTACATCGGAGCTGATGTCAAAATCGGGGAGGGCGTGACTGTCCTGCCGTTCGCCTACATCGACGACCATGCCGTACTCGGTGCGGGCGTGACTGTTTATCCCCACGTTTATGTCGGCCAGTACAGTGAGATCGGAGACCACACCGTTCTCTATCCGAATGTGACCGTGCGTGAACACTGCCGCATCGGTGTACGCTGCACGATTCACAGCTCCGCAGTCATCGGCGCGGACGGCTTTGGCTTTACGACCGAGGCGGGCGTGCACACGAAGGTGCCGCAGGTCGGCAGCGTCGTCATTGAGGATGACGCAGAGATCGGCGCGCATGTCGGCATTGACCGTGCGACCCTCGGTGCCACTGTCATCGGCAAGGGAACAAAGATCGACAACCTTGTGCACATCGGGCACAACTGCAATATCGGGGCAAACTGCCTCATTGTTGCTCAGACGGGCATCTCCGGATCGACAAAGGTCGGACACAACGTCACCTTCGGCGGTCAGGTCGGGACGGTCGGGCACATCAATATCGGCGCGAACTCGGTGTACGCTGCGCGCTCCGGGATCATCGCCGATATGCCTGAGGGAGTGTTCTGTGCGGGCTTCCCGGTTCAGCCCCATGCAGAGTGGCTGCGGGTCCAGGCCGCAATCCGCCGACTGCCCGAGATGGTGAAGAAGATCAAGACGCTCGAAAAAGAACTCGAGGGTCTGCGCGGGAAGGGCTGAGATGTTCTCCTACTATGCGGTGAAAGCGGTAAGTTTCCTGATCTGCCTCCTGCCTCATGGTGCGGCGATGGCGCTGGGAGAGGTTCTCGCACGGATTGCCTGGTTCTTCATCCCCGCGCGGCGCAAGATGCTTGCACGCACGCAGGCCATGCGCTGCCTCGGCGTATCGGAGGAGGAGGCTGCGCGCATTGCACGTGAGAGCAGCCTGCGCTTTGGACCGATGCTGATGGAGGTCCTGCGTTTTCCTGTTATAAAGCCGCATATGAGCGACTATGTGACCATTGTCGGCGCGATTGACGAGGTGCGTGCTGCCGTTGCGGAAGGGAAGGGTGCAATCTTTGCGACATCCCACAGCGGCAACTGGGAACTCATGGGTGGCGCTCTCGCCTGTGCAGGACTTCCGGTTGTCGGCGTGGCGAAACAGCAGAGTTCGGCGGGGATGGACCGTTTCATCAATGAGTACCGCACGCTCGTCGGCATGCACGTCACCTATCGGACGGGTGTGCGCGAGATGTTCCGCATGATCGATGAGGGCTGGATCATCGGCCTCATCAGCGATCAGGACCCCTCTCGGCGCGACGGTGTGGTCATTGACTTCTTCGGACAGAAGACAAATGCGTTTACGGGGGCGGCTGCGATCGCGCGCCGCTGCGAGGTGCCGATCTTCCTCATCTTTATCCACCGCGAATCGGACGGTCGTCATACACTCACCGTTGAGCCGGGGCTGTTTGTTGACAAGACAGAGGACCGTGCGGCCGATGTGCGCCGCGTGACGCAGACGATCAACAACCGCCTGGAAGAATGGATCCGCAGGTATCCGGAGGAATGGTTCTGGCTGCATGACCGCTGGAAATCCATGCGGGAAGATACATAAAAAATCCGCAGAGCGTTATGCTCGTGCGGAATTTTTTTATGCTCTGAAATAATTCAATCGTAGCGCATCAGCGACTCAATGCTGATCGTGCCGCTTTGTGCAGGGGCAGGGGACGCCGGCTCGCTTTGCGGGTCTGCTTCTGTCTGCTTCTGCTCTGCAGTATCCACTGCATCGTTCTCCGGCAGAGGGGGCTGTTCCTTGGCCGGCAGTTCCGTCTGCGGCAGACCTGCACGCGCCGCAATGCCGGACAGAATGGTGCTCGCTGCCGGTGCGCCCGCATCGGGTGCCGGTGCAGCAGATGAAAGACGCTCCAAGGGCGTAAACGCAACTTCGAGTGTATCCCCCGTACGAACAGGAGTAGTAAAGTCGGCCTTCTCCCCGTTGACGAGGATGGTGAAGGTGACGCGGCTCGTTGCGGGCGGCGGGGTGAATCCGACGGCGAGAAGTGCTTCGCTGACATTTGCGCTGCCCGTTCCCTTTTGATAGGCAATGACGGCGCCGTCTTCGACAACGGTGCCGGGGGACGCCTCGCGCCCGTTGATCGTGAGGGCAAAGCCGGATGCCGGGATCGCGTGCTCCCTGCCCTCGTATGTGATCGTAGCGTAGGATGCGGCGGCGGAGATATCAAGAACGGTGTCGATCGTCGGAACAGAGGTCTCCTCATACACAATGACGTCGCCCTCGCGGAGCACTGCAGAGAGCGATGCAGGCGCATCGTTCAGCGTGATCTTCGGCAGCGTGGAGAAACGGCGTTCTTCTCCGTTCAATGTATAGGAGATACGGCGTCCTGTGGGAGGAAGATTTGCCGCGCGAAGCACCTCTCCGAGGGTGCGCTCGCGCCGCGAGACGATGGTATCGCCGTCACGCAGGATGGGATCGCCGATCGGAGCGCTGTCGTTGACGAGGACACTTGAGGGAACCTCTGTCTCCGTCCCGTTGAGGATCACGGTATAGCTGTCCCCTGTGCCGATGACCTCGCTGAGGCGGATTTTAGGCTGGGTTCCGTTCTCCCCGGCAACAAGCTTAATGCGGCAGTCGTCGTGGATGGGAGAATCGAGGCCGGCACTCTTTCCGTCGATGGTGATCTGAGCGAGTGTGCCCATTGTGCCGGGGAAACTGCGGCGCTCTCCGTTCACCGTGATCATGAGTCCCATGCCGGGGCGCCCGTTGTATTTGCGCAGACTGATGCCGGCAGCGAGCAGCGCATCGGAAACGTTGAGCTCACGGAAGTTGAACAGACTGTATTCGATGTCGTTGATCCAAACGGCGAGGAAATGCAGAGTGTTGATCGATGCAATTTTGAGGATGCCGAGCGGTGTGACTGCATCGGGGGCATGGAGCTCCGGAGGCAGCTCTGCAACACCGTCGACCTCCTCCGGCTGACGGACGGCGACGCGTCCTGCGGGGATGCCGAGCGCCTCGGCGACAAGTTCTGACATCATCGGCGTAAGTGCACCGCCGCCGACAAGCATGACCGCCTGCGGCGGCTCGCCGTTGAGTTCGATGATCTGCTTTGCAATGGCCCCTGCGAGATTCTCCACCCCCGGCTTGATGGCGGCGACAACCTGTTCGGCCGTGAGCGAGAGGCTCATGCCGAGAATGTCGGTAAAGGAAACGTCCTGCCCGTCGGCGGCTTTGCGCTTGATATCCTCGGCGATGTTGAAGTCGAGGAGGTACTCGCGCGAGATGGCCTCGGTGATTTCATCGCCCGCCATCGGCACCATGCCGTAGGCGATGACAGAGCCGCCGCGTGTGATGGCAACGTCCGAGGTGCCCGCGCCGATGTCGACGAGGACGAGGTTGAGATGACGCATCGTGGGCGGAATGAGGACGTTGATGCCCGCGATCGGCTCGAGGGTGAGAGCACGCATCTCGAGATGCGTTTCGCGCAGTGCGGACTGCATGGAGTCAACGACCTGACGCGGGAGGAAGGTTGCGATGACGGTTGCCTGTGCCTTGCGGCCGCGCTGGCCGACAAGCGTCTTGAGGTCGTTGCCGTCGAGTGTGTAGCGGATTGTGCTGTATCCGACGCAGTAGTAGCGGGTCGGATCATCGACCGTGTGGGATTGTGCGAGCTTTCGCTGCGCTGCCTGTACGCCGGCAAAGTCGAGATCGCGCTGCTGCGCGGGGGTGATTATGCCGGTGATGTCCTGCTCTGCTTCTGCGGTCATCGTGTAGAGGGCGCGTCCTGCCGCGGCTACGGCTGCACTGTGGAGTGCGCCCGTGCGCTCGGTAAGGCGGCGTTTGACCTCGCGGATGATGGCAGCGACCTGCGGAACGTCGTGGATCTGCCCGTCGAGCATTGCGCGGGTCTTATGCTCCATATGCTCGGTGGCGAGAATGTGGAGCATGCCGTCCCGCTGCTCAGCGACGATGCCGATCACGCTGCGTGTGCCGATGTCGAGGGCAAAGACGAGTTCGGAGGGGCGCTCACGGTGCGGTGCTGCATGCTCTGCAGCCGCATCCTTCTTTGGGCGGCCGCGCTTTTTCACCGCAGCGTCCTCTGTCTCCTCCTGTATGCGTTTTTTCGGACGGCCGCGCCGTTTTGCAGGCGCATCGGCAGCCGTTGTGTCTTCGTTCAGTTTATCCAGATCCGACATTTCGTTCTCCCCTGTAATCTATGTATACTGTCTTATCTATTCGAGTTTTTTTAGAAAAATCCTGCCGCATTGAATGCACGAAACGAATACAAAAAGGTCAGAACGAAGCTGCCACGGGGACAGTTCCGCTCTGACCGCAAGAGAGGGGTCTGAAATGCCGTATGACTTATATGTCTATACCTG
>CAUQVG010000006.1:0-44514 GCA_963521685.1 uncultured Selenomonas sp. | reverse complement strand
GCGAACCAAGATTGCTCGTCATGATAATGACAGTATTCTTGAAGTTCACGACGCGGCCCTTGCCGTCCGTGAGCCGTCCGTCATCGAGAATCTGGAGCAGCACGTTGAACACATCCCGGTGTGCCTTCTCGATCTCATCAAGCAGGATGACGCTGTACGGACGGCGGCGTACCGCCTCCGTCAGCTGTCCGCCCTCATCGTAGCCGACGTAGCCCGGAGGCGCGCCGATGAGACGCGAGACGCTGTGCTTTTCCATATACTCGCTCATGTCGATGCGGATCATGCTGCGTTCATCATCAAAGAGCGATTCGGCAAGGGTCTTTGCAAGCTCCGTCTTGCCGACACCCGTGGGCCCGAGGAAGATAAAGGAGCCGATCGGACGGTTCGGGTCCTTGATGCCTGCACGTGCGCGCAGGATTGCCTCACTGACCGCCGTTACCGCCTCATCCTGACCGACGACGCGCTCATGCAGCACATCTTCGAGGCGAAGCAGTTTTTCGCGCTCGCCCGTCATCATCTTCGTCACAGGGATTCCTGTCCAGCGGCTGACGACGCGCGCAATATCCTCCTCGCCGACCTCCTCCTTGAGCATTTGCTCGCCGTCCGCCTTGGCGGCAATTGCCGCCTCCTCTTCCGCAAGCTTCTTCTCAAGTTCCGGCATCTTGCCGTATTTCAGTTCAGAGGCACGTGTAAGATTCTGGGCGCGTTCCGCAGCCTCCATCTCCCCGCGCAGTTCGTCCATCTCCTTCTTGATGGCACGTACACGGAGGATCGCCTGCGTCTCAGACTCCCACTTCTCTTGGAGTTTCTGCTCCTCGGCGTGCAGCTCCTCCTTCTCTGCGACGAGGGCGGCAAGCTTCTCTTTCGACGCCTCGTCTGTCTCCTTTTTCAGCGCCTCCTCCTCGATGTCAAGCTGGAGGATCTTGCGCCGGATCTCATCGAGCGGCGCGGGCATGGACTCGATTTCTGTGCGCAGCTTCGCCGCCGCCTCATCAACGAGGTCAATGGCCTTATCCGGCAGAAAACGGTCGGAGATGTAGCGGTCAGAAAGCGTCGCTGCCGCGACGAGAGCGGCATCGCGGATACGCACGCCATGGTGCACCTCGTAGCGATCCTTGAGCCCGCGCAGAATCGAAATCGTATCCTCCACGCTCGGCTCGCCGACCATGACGGGCTGGAAGCGGCGCTCAAGCGCCGTGTCCTTCTCGATGTACTTGCGGTACTCATTCAGTGTCGTCGCGCCAATGCAGCGAAGTTCGCCGCGCGCAAGGAGCGGCTTCAGCAGATTGCCTGCATCCATCGCGCCCTCGGCGGCGCCCGCTCCGACGACCGTATGCACCTCATCGATAAAGAGCAGGATCTGCCCTTCGGATTTCGCAATCTCGTTGAGCACGCCCTTGAGGCGCTCCTCGAACTCGCCGCGGAATTTTGCACCCGCGACCAATGCGCCCATATCAAGTGAATAGAGTGTCTTGTTCTTCAGCGACTCGGGCACGTCGCCCGCCACGATGCGGCGGGCAAGGCCCTCGACGATCGCGGTCTTGCCGACACCCGGCTCGCCGATGAGCACGGGGTTGTTCTTCGTGCGGCGCGAGAGGATCTCGATCGAGCGGCGAATCTCCTCGTCGCGCCCGATCACAGGGTCGAGCTTATTTGAGCGTGCCGCCGCCGTGAGATCACGCCCGTATTTCTCGAGCGACTGATATCCCTCCTCCGGGTTGTCGCTCGTAACATTCTGCTTGCGGTTCTTCTGAATCGCCTCCTGCACTGCGCTCTTCGTCAGGCCGAACTCACGCGCAATGGCCTGCACAGCATCGCTCCCGTCCGTGACGAGCGCGAGCAGCAGATGCTCCGTTGACAGGTACTCATCCTTCATAGACTTCGCCAGTTCCTCGGCGCGCCCGAGCACGCGCACCATGTCCATCCCCATACCGAGACGGTTGGTGCCGCGCACACTTGGGATTCCTGCCAGTTCCTTCTCCAGCCGCGCTTTAAGCATCGGCAGATCGACACCGCAAACGTCGAAAATCGTTGCGAGCAGCCCCTCCGGCTCCTTGGCAAGCGCAAGCAGGACATGTGCCGATGTGATTTCCTGATGATAGCGCATCGCCGCGATCTGCTGCGCCGACTGCAGTGCAGCAAGTGTGCGTGCCGTGTATTTATCCTGTTCCATAATGTGTCCCTCCACAGTTCATTTTTTTGCTCTTGGACCCATTATAACAAATAAGGTCAAAAAGTCAAATGTTTTCTTTGATTTTTTGACTATTTATTTTCAAAAGAGGCTCTGCCGCCTTCTGACAGAGCCTCTTGCGTTCAGATCATATTCTTTTTATAGCATTCATAGAGCTCCTTGAGCTCCTCAATCTTCGCATACATCTCACGCTGAAGCGCGGATGCCGTCGGATAGTCACCCTCATTGAGAGCCTTGATGAGCAACGTAAAGAGAGACTTGTCGTCGATCGTGTCCTTCGCGAGATAGATACGCAGATCATGGATCTTGTTCCACATATAGGCATCCTGATCTGTGACAAAGTCGCTCTTGATCTCCACCATGCGGCGGACAAGCTCGCGGTTCTCCGGGATGATGCGGCTGATGAGCTCAATCTTCCAGCGCAGAAGTGCTCCCGTGCGAAATGACTCGATAATCTGCGGACGGAGCGTATTGGCAACGGTGAGCGCTGCCACCTTCTCTGGATAGAGGTCAAAGCTGAGCATATTTTCCCAAACCGTTGCGGGCGGTTGGCCGAAGCGCGCATCGCGCTCATCCGCTGTGTAGTGCTCGAATACATCCTCCTCGCTCCGATAGGCGCGGTCCGTCTCGAGGTAAACGCCCTCCTCGCCCGGCTGCTTCGACAGTTCTGCAAGCAGCTGCTCCGTCGTCCGACCCGCCGTCTTTTTGATGCCGTCAAGAATCGCGAGATAGGAGGCGGCGATAACGAGATAGGTATTCGAGTAGGGATTGGTCGCGCGCAGCTCGAACCGCGTTGCGAGCGGATTTTTAAGATCGCGGATGAGACTGACAAGCACCGTACGGTTGCGCGACGGGATCGCAGGCGACGCACCGAACGAGGTAACGATGCAAACCGGGGCCTCAAAGCCGGGTTTCAAACGGTTGAACGCATCATTCGTTGCAGAGACGAACGGATTGATCGCCTCGTAGTTTTTGAGAAGGCCCATGAGTGCACCATAGCCAACCGCATTCATATAGTCCGCATTCTGATCGTCTGCAGCAAAAAGACTGTGCCGCTTGCCGTCCTTCGTGATCGCCGCAAGGCTGAGATGCGTGTGCTCGCCGTTGCCCGCAAGACCGATCAGCGGCTTCGCCTTAAAGTTGACCTCGAGGCCGTAGAGTCGGAAAATCTCACGCACAAAGGTACGGACGAAGAGTTCATTGTCCGCCGCCTGTACGGCGTTGTCAAACTGCCAGTCGATCTCAATCTGCTCGCAGACGTGCGTCATCCGGCCACTCTCGTCGATCTGCGCCTTGAGTCCGCCGACCTCCTTGTGCCCCATCTCCATATGGAAGCCATATTTGTCCAGCTGAATGAGACAGTCCTCAAGCGCCGTACGCACAGCGCCGTGCGTACGTTCCCAGTACTGCTCGTTCATCACCTGCGAGGCAGACATCTCCTCGATGGACGCATTGTCATCAAGTGGTGTCTTGACCCAAAACTCGAGCTCGGTTGCCGAGGTAAACGCAATGTCCGTGATATCGGCGCCGTTGAGGCTCGGCGCACCGGAAATCTTAGGGTTCGCATGGAAGAAATCGATCAATTCCTGCTTAACATAGGCGAGCGTATCCACGAGTACAGCACGCGAATCAACGCGCTTCTCCTCATGAATGATAAAGGAAGGAATGCGCAGTGTCCCGATGGGCAGTCCCGTCTCCTCGTCCGTGCCCTCGGGATCGTAGTCCACGAACCAGTTGACCTCGGGGTCAATCGGAAGATCTACCTTTGCATTGTTGATCGTCGCAATTTTCGGCAGAACAACGGAGGAACCGTCTGTCTGCACGGCAGTTCCGTTGTAGAATTTCTCAATATCCTCAATGAAAATCCGCACGGGAATCTTCTCATCTGTATCATTGCCCGCCATATCGATGCCCACGAGCGAGACAAACCGTACTTCCGGATGCTCCTGAAGCTGGCGGATAATCTCCTCACGCGGCGTATTGGCCGGAATTTTATAGAGAAGTTCGTTCATCTTGCGTACCACCCTTTTCCTAAAAGAATGCCGAACAGATTCTCCATCCGTACGGCAAAAATCCACGCCCATATTACCATTTTTTCACGGGCGTTGTAAAGATATTGAGAGCAAGTATTCATATACCTAATCCGGCGCTTATTGACGAAGATTCACAATGCAAATAAAATATATTATGAATCCACAAACAAAAAAGAGAGGAAGATCAAATGAACGCTAAGATGAACGTAGATTGGTCGTGGATTCGCGCACATCTGCCGAAAGAATTGGCAGATCGGGCCATCGGCAATTTTAACGGCTATTACTTGGATGGCCTGAAAATAGTCTCGGAAGGCGAACGCGGCGGTCCGGATAATCTGGAATATGAAGCACGCGATGAAGAGGATCTTCGCCTGTGGCAGTTTAATCACGTTTGCAAGTCGCTCAGTCATGCTCTGGAACTGGAACACCGCAGGGAAAATGCAAAAAAGTGGCGGTTCATGCGCATACGCGCCGAAAACGGCAAATGGCTTTACGCGGAACGGCGAAACTATCTCTATAACGCCATCGAGGACACAAGACTCGCCGCTTTTGAACTGTATCTGCGCCTCATCTGTCCTGCCGTTTCGCCGGAGTACTTTGAAGAACGCGTGCAGGAGCATGTTCGGCTGATGAATCTCTGGTATCGCGCGCCGCATTGGGATTTCGACCGAACTGCACGCTGCTTTATCGAGATCAGCGATGCAAAGGAGTGTGCAGGCGATGCGGACGGCACAGAAGAGCCGCGGGCAGGGTCTGTAATACAAATTCTGGATTGATGCGGACAGGAAAATTCATACTGCCTCGCAAAAAATCCGTTGATGAAGGCAATGCATATTGACCGACGTACAGAAAGGGTGATTGTTATGAATATCTCCGTACGTATTTTGCAGCTGAAGGGACGGACACATGAACTCATCCGCCGTTTTCCCGTCGCCGTCTTTTGGCAGGTGTTCGGATTCTTCGTCGGCGCAGGAATTATCCTGCTGCGCCCCGATTTGTATACGGATGCTCCGAACAGCGAGCTTTTCGAGCATCTCGTGCGCCTCGCCCCCGCCGTCTTTGGCGCATGGATGACGGCGGTCATGTGCCGCCTCATCACGGATGCATTTCCCGCGAAAAGATCCGTACTGCTGCGCACGGCATCGTCCGGCATACTGTTTCTCCTTCTCGCCTATGCGTGGTATGGCGTAGAAAATCCAAGCCGTCAGCTGATCGTTGGGACAATCGGTGTATATCTTGCACTGTTTTTCCTCACGCTCTTTTTCCTTGAACGCATAAACAAAGCACCCGGACTTCCCGCTCTGCTTGTTGCCGCAGCATTTTCCATCGGGACGAGCATCCTGCTCTTTCTCGGACTGACCGTTTGCATTGCGGCCTTTTGGGCGCTGATCATCACCGACGCCCGCGCATGGATTGCAGAGACGGCCTATCTCTTTGCCGGTCATATCGCATACAGCATCTGGGGACTCGGTGCATTTCTCGGCACGCTGGCAAGACCGGACGAACGCTATGCGTTCTCCGCCGCCGCACAAAAAGTGCTTCTCTATCTCTTCTTCCCCGTCTATCTTCTCTTGCTCTTCGTCCTCTACCTCTACGTCGGCAAAATCATCAGCGCGGGCGAGATGCCCGTCGGCACGATGAATTGGTACGCCTCGTTCGCACTCCTCGGTTTTGCCTTTTTCTTCAGTACCCTTGCCGTACAAACGCGGCTTCCCCTCTTTTCCCGTTTTCTGAAATGGGCTCTTCTCCTCTTTCTCCCTATCCTCGCCGTTCAGATCTACGGCGTCTGGCTTCGCTATGAGGCGTACGGCCTGACAACACCGCGCTACACCTCCATGATCTGCACGTTCTGCGGCATCTATGCACTCACCGTTGCATTCCTCCGACGAAAGCCCCAGCAGATCTACCTCTGCGCCGCTATCCTCGCGCTCATCTTCAGTCTCACCCCGCTCAACGTCGTCGACGTGCCGCTTCGCAATCAGGAAGCACGCCTCAATCAGATACTCACAGAACACAACCTCCTGCAGGATGGGCAAATTGTAAAAAGAGATGATCTTCCTCCAGAGATTGTATTGGAAATCATCGATATTGCGTATTACATCGGGCAGGACGCCTCTCCGCTCAGTGCTGCAGTATTCGATGCCAACTTCAACACAATGCGCGAATCCTATTATTTCTACGGAGCGGAGATCCGAGAGCTGTCCATCGCAGACTATCATACGATGATCGTATTTAATGCGAACAATATTACCCGCGAGGGGTTCTTAATTCTCCCGCGCACAGACGGCACGGAGGAACGCATCGACCTGCGTCCCTATACCGCTATACTCGTAAAATATGGGGAGCAAAACGAAAAGTCCAGGCTCAGCAAAGAGGTACAGGACTATGAGACGGAAACCCACCTCATCCATTTCAACCATATCTCCATCAGCAGATCCGAAGGCGGCAGTGTAATCTGGGACAGCGCGGAGGGATTCGTGCTCATACGCTAGAAAGCACGAACGCTCCTGTTCAATCTGTGTGATCGTATGTTATCAGCGATGCTTAAAAAGGCTGCTGCACGAAGACAAAAGAGTCTTTGTGCAGCAGCCTTTTTCATAGGAGAGGATCAGGTCTTATAGTGATTGATATCCGCCGAAAACGCCGTTGTGACTTCCTTGAACTGCTTGATTTTTTCCATCATGTCCTGTAGCTTCAGATTATGCGTGTGCATAGCGGCGTTTACTTCCTCAGTGGAGGCAGAGTTTTGCTCTGCCATAGCGGCAATCTGCTCGACGTTGCTGAGAACATCCTCCATATTCGTCATCTCGGTCTTGAGCTGCTCGATAATGCCCGAAATACTGCCCGACACACCGCGAATGTTGTCGATGTACTGATTGTTCCCCTCGACAACGCGGACGAGCTGATTGCTCTCACGCTCCAAGACCTCATATTCCTCGTTGACCGAAGCGACGACTTCGTTGATGATGCGCGTTACCGCCATGACATCGGTCGTGATGATCTCGGCGTGTCCCTGCGACTGCTCGGCAAGCTTTCGGACTTCCTCGGCGACGACGCTGAACCCTCGTCCCTGCTCACCTGCCCGCGCTGCTTCAATCGCTGCATTGAGGGCGAGCAGGTTCGTTTGCCCTGCGATATCCGTCACCAGCCCCGTGATCGCCATGATCTTCTCCGTCGCCTCTCTGAGGGACTCGACCTCTTGCTTCACTTCAGTGAATTTTTCCATGCTGTGATTGAGGTTCGTACTGGACATCCGCACCTTGCTGAAGCCCTCATGAATACTGTTGACGGCGTAATTCAGCTCATCATTATTCTTGACCTGCTCATTGACGACCGATTGCAACGCTTTCATATTATCGTTGAGGAAGTCCGCCACGGATACGGTATTCTCCGCCCCCGTCGTGGCGCTGGCAGCAACCTCGTTGATAACGCCTGCGATATCCCCCGAGGCACTCCCCATATTCTCTGCCAATCCGTCAAAGTCGATGCCATATCGCCGCAGCTCGTCCCCTGTTCCCTTGAAGCCCGTAAAGTTCGCCTGCGCCTGCTTGCGATACTTGATCAGCTTGTCATTGATCCGCTCAAACACGTCGCCTGAACGAAGCGTCAGCGCGTCGAAATATTTGTTTTCGAGCAGCTGATCAATTTCTTTTTCGATTGCTCCGAGAGGACGCAGGAGGATACCAGTGCCGAGCGCGGCAAACAGAGCGCCGCACGCAGGAATGACGAACGTCTTCCACGAAACATCGCCGAGGCTTAGCAGCACAGATAAAATCAGCGTCCCTGCAAATGTCAGCAAACCAACGCCGCCCGACAGCGAACCGGTAACGCCAAGAAGCTTATTGATGCCAAAACTTTTCTCTCGGAAGATCGGTTTTTCAAAGGTGAGCTTCAGCTTCATATGAGTGGCTGTCTGTTCCTGAACTTCGACCCCGAGCTTTTCCTTGAAATACTCCCCCGAACCATTGAGCAGCCCGCGAAAATAGTCCAGAAGCCCGCGATTCGAGTCATAGGTAAATACCGCCTCGTATTCCGAAATCGGCGTCATAATGAGCTGAGGCGGTTTTGCACCCGCAATCTTTTTCACGATCTCCACATGAATATCATACGTCGATGCCAAGAATGTATATAGATTTTTATTCGCGAAAAACGACGGATACACACGTGCAAAGGACTTAATATTATCGCGGCCCAATTCATACCAAACATCTCGAACGGACAGGCCATTCGCCTTGCTGAGCGTATCCATCAAGCGTTTGATTGTTCCGTCATCGACGTCCTCAAGCGGCAGAAAGAGCCGATCCGGCTCCCATCCCATCTCCTGCATAACCCCATCAACCAATGCACTGCCCCACAGTTGACGTGATGTGCTAATCCAAGTAGCGACTACAGTACCTTTCATACGAAAGAACCCTGCCGACTCACATACATAAGGAAGCACTGATAAGTTCAGCACCGCTTATCTGTGCTTCCATAATTTCCCTAATTTATATTATAGGACATTCGTAGGAAGAAGAAAAGTGCTTTCTCCATTTTCTCTCGGTCTGTTTGCAAGAATAAAAAGATGAGCAACGCAAAGCCTTATATTCGGTTCCACGCACACAGCCGCCGCTCCGCCCAGTCGAGCAGAGCAAAGAGGAGGAGCCCCATCGTACTGAGAACAACAATGCCCGCGTACATATCAAGATAGTTCACACGCAGCCACGCATCCATAATGTAGTAGCCGATACCGTACTGCGTCCCAAATGTTTCGGTAAAGAAGAGGACAGAGATTGCCGTCGCCATCGCCACCCGAACCGCCGTGATAAACTTTGGCAGCGAGGCAGGCACGATGATGTGGCGTACGATCTGCACGAAGGATGCACCCAGGACGTACAGAGGTGCATATGTCTCCGCGGGGATTGCCGCCACGGCATCGCGCACCGCAACGACAACCTGAAAGACAATGATGAGAAAGACCAAAAGCAGCTTGCTCGTCTCCCCCACACCGAAGAGCAGCATGACCACGGGCAGGAGTGCAATCTTCGGCACGGGATAAGTCAGGTAGAGGATGGGTGCAAGCAGCTGATTCACGCGAGGGAAATATCCCATCAGTACACCGACGGGATAACCCACGACAACAGCAGTGAGTAGACCAAACACAATGCGCAGGAGACTGTATCCCGCGTGAACGGCGATCGCGTCGGGGAATTTCTGCACCAGACGCAGGAGCACCAGCTCAGGCGAAGGGATCACAGGCATCTGGAAGAGCTGCGCAACAGCCCACCAGAGTGCAAGACATAGGAGAATGCCGCATGCAAACATTCGCAGCGAAATCTTTGCCATCACACGCCTCCCCGCGCGATCTTTGCGCGCAGTTCCTGCCCCATCGCGAAGAACTCCGGTGAGGAGCGGTGCGCAAGATCACCCGCAAAGGGATTATCAATGAGTTCAGTCACACGCCCAGGGACTCCGCCCATGACAGCAATCCGTCCCGCAAGCGTCAGTGCCTCCTCCACATAATGTGTCACAAGCACGGTTGTGACGGCGTGCTTTTTCCAGAGCGAGAGAAAGACCTCCTGCATAGACTCACGCGTGATTGTATCGAGTGCAGAGAACGGCTCATCCATGAGCAGGAGATCGGGAGCAAGCAGAAAGACGCGTGCGAGCCCCACGCGCTGCTGCTGTCCGCCCGAGAGCTCATGCGGATAGCGTTCTAAAAGATCAGTCAATCCGAGATCAGTGACAAGCTCCTCAAAGGCCTTCCTGCGTTCAGCACGCCATTCTCCCTTGATCTGCACGCCAAGCAGAATGTTCTCACGCACCGTTTTCCACGCGAGCAGACCATAGTTCTGCGGAAGGAATCCAATGCGCATCGCACGTGGATCAACAGGGACGCCGTCGCTCGTCGCCGTTCCTGCCATTGGACGGAGGAGGCCTGCCCCTACGCGCAGGAGCGTGGATTTTCCGCTGCCGGATGTACCGATCAGCGCAAGCACCGTCCCGCGCTCCACACACAGGGAAGCGTCTGCGAGCGCATGCACCGTGTCGGCACCTGTCCCATAGTCAACAGATATCCCTTGAAAGCAGAGCACGTCCACACCTCCCCCACAAAAATTTCACAGGCATAGTTTAACACAAAACTTTAATTCCGACAAAAAAAGCGCCGCCCGATGCAGGCAGCGCAATTTTGATTGTTCTGTTGTTATGACTTCCAGTTGTTTACCGGCTTCCCAAGCGGCCAGAATACCCGCCCATAGAAGCCGTTGAGCAGTGCTGCACCCGCACCATACATCGAGAGGAGCGAGATTCCAAGTTCTGCATAGGCAGCAATCAGATGGGGCGCATGTCCGCCAATCCCCCATGCATCAAGGCTAAGGCCAAGCAAAAGAATGTCAATCAAAAGCATGTCAACAAAGAGGAAGAGGTTCGCAGAAGATGCTGCAATTGTCGCTGCAACGGAAAAAAGGAAGTATGCAAAGAATGCAAAGCCAATTGCCAGAGGGTCGACGCCGGCAGCAAGCCCCTCGCCGAATGCCCCCGCTTTGATCATCCAGCTCATGCCGACACCAAACCAGAAGAAGCCGAAGGCACAGAATACCGTACCGCCAAAAATATTCTTGTGCAGATAGTCCAAGACTCCTGCAACCACCTGGGCCGCAGCACCGCAGAAGAGCGCCCACGGCAGCACCCATGCCACATTGCTTACAATCCCCAGCTTTGCCGCAGATGCCACCATCGTGACAACGGCAAGCCCCATGAGCCCGAGCGGTGTCGGATCTGCTACCGCAACCTGAAAATGCTGTGGTGAACTGTTGTTGCTCATAAATTGATACTCCCATCTATTGTTTTAATTATTACTAAAAATATATCAGATGTAGGTTAACTTCGTCAATATCTTTTTCGCCCCTCGCAACCATAAAGTAATCCGCTTTATCCTAAATGTAAAAGGAACCTCATGCAATAAGCACCCACACATTCCGTTCGAAGCGCAACCAGGGACAAATACGCAATATATCGTCCAAATGTTTCAATTCACATACGTGTAAGACATTCAAGGGAGTAAATCTAGAACGAGGTCTCTATCTCATCCATCCAGCTCGGCCAGCATCTTGCCGCCGTAGAGATCTGACCAATCATCCGCAAATGCCTGAATGGCATCTGTTACAACCTTCTTAGCAAAGATCTCGCGCAGGACGCTCGGACTGACCGTGACGGAATGCGCGCCTGCGAGGATGGCGCGGTCGATCTGAGCGGGCTGCTTGAAGCTCGCGGCGAGGATTTCCGTCTCATAGCCGTAGTGATTGATGATACCGGCGATATTGCCGATGACATTCGCTGCATCAAGTCCAAGTGTTTCCATGCGGTTGAAATAGGGAGCAATGCAGTCCGCCCCTGCCTCGAGTGCGATAAATGCCTGATCCATTCCGTAGACCGCCGTCGCTGTGACATTCGCCCCCTGCCGTTTCAGTACCTTGATAACCTTGACGCCCGCGAAGTCGACGGGAACTTTGATGAATACCTTCTCATCCACATGACGGAACACGGCTTCCGCGTCGTGCATCATGCCGTTGTAGTCCCGTGCCGTCACCTGAATGTGCAGCGGACGCAGGCTGCCAATGATTGTGCGAATCTCACGCATATGCGCAAAGAACGGAACCGCACCTTCCTTCTTCACGATGGTGGGGTTGCTCGTCACGCCCGCAATGGGCAGATATTCGGAGAGTTCGCGGATCTCGTCGAGGTTTGCAGTGTCGAGTAGATATTTCATTGTCACAGCCCTTTCAAAATAAGCACAAAAGCCCACCCGACCAATGGCAGGTGAGCTTTTTCATTCATTTACGCATCGAGTGCCTTGCGCATATCGGCAATCAGCTGAATGCCGCCGTCAATGTCGCCGTCGATGATGCGCTTGACGACAGCGCTGCCGACGATGACACCATCCGCCTGCTTGCCCGCGCGCGCTGCAGCCTCAGGCGTACCGATGCCGAAGCCGATGGCGAGAGGCACGTCCGTATAACGGCGGGCGGCCTTGCAGACATCTCCGATGATGGAGTAGTCGATCTCCTTGACGCCCGTGACGCCATAGTTCGAAATGCAGTAGATGAAGCCGTGCGCATCGCGGCACGTCTCCTCCATGCGCTTCTCGGTCGTGCCGGGCGTAATGAACTCCGTGAGTGTGAAGTCATGCGCAGCGCAGATGCGTCGCATGTCCTCGGACTCCTCATGCGGCACGTCGGGGAAGATCACGCCGTCCATGCCCGCCGCCTTGAAATCCTCAACGAATTTCTCAAAGCTGTAGTGCTGCACCATGTTGATGTAGCCCATGCCGATGAGCGGAATCTCGGAGTGTTTCCGAATCTCCTTGACGATCTCGAGCGCCTTCTTCATCGTCATTCCGTTCTTCAGCGCAATGACACTTGCCTCCTGAATAACGGGGCCATCCGCCATCGGATCGGAAAACGGCAGTCCGAGTTCGATCACGTCTGCGCCCGCCTCCTCTGCACGGCGCACGATGTCCACGGTCGCCTCTGCACTCGGGCAGCCTGCAGTCACGTAGATATAAAGACCCGTACGCCCCTCGGCACGGAGCTTTGCAAGTTTTTCATCCAACCGCTTGCTCATACGATCTCCTCCCCCAGTTCCTTTGCAACCATCTGCACATCCTTATCGCCGCGTCCCGAGAGACAGACAACAATATTCTCGCCCGCCTTCGTCTCGGGCATGAGTTTTTCGAGATATGCAAGTGCGTGTGAACTTTCAAGCGCAGGAATAATGCCCTCGATGCGCGACAGACGCTGAAACGCCGCAAGGGCTTCCTGATCGGTTACAGAAACATAGGTAACAATCCCCTCATCCTTGAAGAAGGAGTGCTCGGGGCCGACACCAGGGTAGTCCAGTCCTGCCGAGATGCTGTACGCCTCGACGACCTGTCCGTCCGCATCCTGCAGGAGGTAGCTGTATGCACCATGGAGAATGCCGGGCGTACCCGCACCGCTGAGCGTCTTGGCGTTGTCTCCGTCCGCATCGCCGCGTCCGCCGCCCTCGACGCAGAACTTCTTCACATCCGCATCATTGCGGAAATCGTAGAAGGTCCCGATCGCATTGCTGCCGCCGCCGATGCAGGCAACGAGGTAGTCGGGGTTGCCGTCGAACGTATCCTTTGCCTGTGCGCGGATCTCCTCACCGATAACTTTCTGGAAGTCGCGTACCATCTCCGGATACGGATGCGGACCGACCGCAGAACCGATGACATAGTAGGTGTCCGTGATGTTCGTCGCCCAGTAGCGAATCGCCTCACTTGTTGCATCCTTGAGCGTGCCCGTGCCGCTCGATACGGGGATGACCGTCGCCCCCAGGAGACGCATGCGGAACACGTTGAGCCGCTGACGCTCGACATCGACCACTCCCATGAAAATGTGGCACTCCATACCGAAGAGGGCCGCGATCGTTGCCGTCGCAACACCATGTTGGCCTGCGCCCGTCTCCGCGACGATGCGCTTCTTGCCCATGCGCTTGGCGAGGAGCGCCTGCCCGAGGGCATTGTTGATCTTATGCGCGCCCGTATGCAGCAAATCCTCACGCTTGAGATAGATATTCGCCTTGCCGTAGTGCTTCGTCAGCCGCTCAGCAAAGTACAGATTCGTCGGACGTCCCGCATACTCTCTCAGATAGCCGCGGAACTCTGTGAGAAACTCCCCGTCTTCACGATATTTCAGATAGGCCTCTTCCAGTTCATTCAGGGCAGGCATCGCGATCTCGGGCACATACTGTCCGCCATAGCTGCCGAATCTTCCCTTCTTGCTCATATATCATTGCTCCTTTATTCCAACTTCGGATAGCTCTCTCGCAAATGCACCGATATCGGCAGCACGCACAAGCCCTTCGCCCACAAGGACGCCCTTGCAGCCCGCCTCATGGACGAGCACAGCATCCTCCCGCGAGAAAATACCGCTCTCGCTGATGATGGTGCGGCTCATGTCTGCATGCGGCAGGAGATCGAGCGTCATCTGAACGCTCGTCTCAAAGGTCACGAGGTTGCGGTTGTTGATGCCGATAAACTCCGCCGGTGTCGCCTGCGCGATCTCAAGATCAGCGCGGTCATGCACCTCGACGAGGGCATCCATCCCGAGGCTCCATGTGAGGTAGAGCAGTTCTTTCAGTTCCTCGGGCATCAGGATGCGTACGATCAGCAGCACCGCGTCCGCACCGAGGGCACGCGCCTCGTAGACTTGATACGGGTCGATGATAAAATCCTTGCGCAGGAGCGGCGTATCCACACGCGCACGCACCGCTGCAAAGTCCTCGTTGCTCCCGAGGAAGTGCGGATCAGTATGCACGGAGAGCACTGCTGCGCCTGCCGCCGTGTAAATATCGGCCAGTTCTGTGACACTGTGGCTCGTTGTCAGCCGCCCCTTCGCCGGCGACTGCAGTTTGCATTCTGCAATCAGTCCCCAGCCCCGCCATCGGAAGTGCTCCGCCATGCGGAACGTACCGCATGAGAGCTGTTCTTTCAGCTCATCAAGCGGATGTTTTTTCTTTGCCTCCGCTACGATTGCACGCTTCTTTGCCACGATTTCAGCCAGTATATCGCGCACGCTGCACCTCCTTCTGGATGTTGCGCCATTCGGCGCGTATTCTCCTATCTTAGTGGAGGACGGCGTATTTGTCAATCACGCAGCGCGCGCACGGCCTCCATAAAGGCTCTGATTTTCGCCTCGGACTTCGCGCCGTTTTCCTCGATACCGCCCGATACATCGAGCCCGAAGGGCCGAAACATCGCCATCGCTTTCCCCGCATTCTCTGCTGTGATTCCGCCAGCAATCAGTACAGGCTTCCTTACGCGTGCGATCTCCTGGGCTGCCTCTTCCCAGGGGAACACCGTGCCCGTCCCTCCTGCTGCCCCCCGAACGTAGCTGTCCACAAGGATGATCTCAGCCGGATAGGCATTCGCCTCCTCCACGCCGAAATCATCGCCATAGCGATATGCCTTGATCACGGGATGTTCTGCCTGCCGCGCCGCCTCAGCACTCTCATGGCCGTGCAGCTGCACATAGTCGAGCCCGACGAATGCAGCGATCTCATTGACCTCGTTCATCGGAGCGTCGACAAAGACACCGACCGTTTTCACTCGGCTCATCTCGCGTACGATCTCCCTCGCTGCCTCAGGTGTGATATACCGCCTGCTCCCCTTGGCAAAGATAAAGCCAATATAGTCGGCTCCTGCCGCCTCTGCCGCACGCGCTGCCGCGAGTGTCTTCATTCCGCACATCTTGACCCGCATCGTGACTCCTCCATTCATATTTTATGATACTAAAGATGAACACTTTGTTTGTCAAATAAAAAGAATCTGTATCCAGCAAGAATACAGATTCCCTTGATCCTCCTAAGAGAACGAGAATGAGCGGCTGACGCGGCAGGCAACCGGCTCATCGTAAATATTGCGCGCAGGCTCGAAACGGTAAGTGTGTGCCGCTGCTATCGCCGCCTGGTCGAGCTCTGAGTGCCCTGAGGGACTCGTCACCTCGACGCTTTGCACCCCGCCATCTGTACCGACAATCAAACGCACCCGCACGGTTCCCGTAATGCCATTGCGCTCCAGTTCCGGCGGATAGACCGGTGCTGCTCCCGAGATGAGCTGCGGCTGGACTGCAGGCCTCTGTGCGGCATCAGGATCACGTCCCGTCCCCTCACCGTTTCCTGTTCCGGCATTATCCGAGGGAGCCGCACTCGGCTTGTCGCTCGTCCCTGCAGTGCTTGATGCGGCAGGGCTGCTTGACGCCGTCGTCTTCGGCGTATCCTTCGGCGTTTCCATGGTTTCCTTTATCGGATCCTTCCGCGGATCCGGGATATCCTCAATGCTCGGTATCGGCGGCGCAGCCTCTGCCGCAGGTGCAGGCGCGCTCTCCGGCGCCGCTGCATCGTAGATGATCACATCGATCGGACGCTTTTCCGGTTCTGCGGCAATACTGAACAGGCCCATTGCCGCCGCTGCGGTCAGAATACAGAAGTGGATGCCGAGCGATGCTCCCCATGAGAGATATTTCTCCTTCAGTGTAACGTCTATGATCCTCACCTCCCCAAGTAGATTTCCCCAATAGTGACAGCTCATATCATTTTAACTTGCACATAATAACATAAAGCCCCCTGTTTTACCAGTTAAAAATAAAAGTACTCCATACAGAAAATTCCATATGGAGTACAATATCGGCTTGTTTTTAGTTCAGTACAATCTTGCTGTAGTCTGCAGTCCAGAGCAGATAGTTATCAATTGCCTTGAGGAGTTTCAAGCGGTTCGCACGCACACGCTCATCCTTGTCCATGACCATGACGGTGTCAAAGAATGCGTCGATTGCCGCTGCAAGCGCCTGCTCTGCCGGAAGCGTATCCGCTCCCTCAGTGCGTGCCACAACTGCACTCTCGTATGCAGAGAGAAGCAGACCCTCCGCCTCCGCCGTAAAGAGCGCAGGGTCGACAATCCCGGTTTCTGTCATGCGTGCGATATTGCCCACGCGGACAAAGGACTGCACGAGTGCATCTGCGCCGTCCACCGCAAGCAAGCGCTCAACATAGGCGGCGCGCACGGGCACATCCGCGACGAAGTCCACATCTGCGAGCACCGCCTCCTGCACATCGTAGCGCACACCGCGCTCCGTAAGCACGTTCTTCAGCCGCAGGCGGATAAAGTCGGCAACATCTGCCTGCATTTTATCCCGTGACACTTCTTCCAAGGCATAGAGATCATACGCCTCATCGACGAGATCGGAGAGCAGCAGCCCGCTCTCATGCTCGATCAGCATAAGCACGAGGCCGAGTGCCTGACGACGCAGGGCAAAGGGGTCCTGTGAGCCCGTCGGAATCTTGCCGCGGCTGAATGTACCGACAATGTTGTCAATCTTATCCGCAACACTGAGTGCAAAGCCGAGATCGCTCTTCGGGAGTTCATCGCCCGCGAACCGCGGCATATACTGCTCGTCAATCGCGCGTGCAACCTCCGGCTTCTCGCCGTCGAGGAGCGCATACGCGCGGCCCATGATCCCCTGCAGCTCGGTGAACTCCGTAACCATGCCCGTCACGAGATCCGCCTTTGACAATTCTGCCGCGCGGCACGCATCCGGCTCCATCGCTTCATATGCAGCCGCATCGGGCGCAAGTTCCTCGACGATTGCCGTGACGAGCCCCATCAGGCGCTCGGTCTTTTCGTACATCGATCCAAGCCCCTGCTGGAAGACAACGGTCTTCAGCTTCTCGCGGTGCTCTGAGAGCGACTTCTTGCGGTCCTCGTCAAAGAAGAACTGCGCATCTGCGAGACGCGCCCGCAGGACGCGCTCATTGCCGTGCGCCACCACGTCGAGGTGTTCCCTGCCGCCGTTGCGTACCGTGATGAATAAGGGAAGCAGGCTGCCGTCTGCCGCCTTGACCGGGAAATAGCGCTGGTGATCGCGCATCGGTGTGATGACTGCCTCCGCCGGGAGCGCAAGATATTTCTCCTCGAAGGAGCCGCTGAGCGCCGTCGGGTACTCAACGAGATAGAGAACCTCCTCGAGAAGGTCGGGCGTGATTTCTGCCGTACCGCCACATTTCTGCGCAACTGCAGCAATCTGCTCGCAGATCATGGCGCGGCGCCGCTCCGGATCGACAATGATATACGCCTTTTCACACGCCGCCTCATAGTCGGCAGGCGCAGCAATGACAAAGTCTTCGGGCGCAAGCGTGCGGTGTCCGCGCGAGGTGCTGCCGCTCGTAACGTTTGCAAGCGTAAAGGGCACGATCTCCGTCCCGTAGAGCGCGACGATCCAGCGGATCGGACGGATGAAACGGAAGTCCAAATCCCCCCAGCGCATGCTGTTCGGCAGCGGAATCGCACGGATGAGTTCCGGTAGGAGCTCGGTGAGCAGCTGCGCCGTCTCTGCCCCCTCCTCATGAACGGAGGCATAGACATATCCGTCTCGCTGAATAAGCGCCGCCGGATCAATCCCCTGTCCGCGTGCAAATCCTGCGCCCGCTTTCGTCGGGTTCCCGTCTGTATCAAAGGCGATTGAGACCGAGGGGCCGCGCGTCTCCGTACTAACATCCTCCTGACGCTCGGTAAGCCCCTCCACAATGAGGGCCGCGCGGCGCGGTGTGCCGACGGTACGCAGGCTCTCATAGGCGAGGCGGCGTTCTGCCAGCATATCGCCCGCCAAACGTTTGAGATCAAGGAGGAGATGGGGCATCACGTGCGCCGGGACTTCCTCCGTTCCAATTTCAAGCAGAAGATCCTTGCTCATGCCTTCCCCTCCTTCTTCAGCATCGGATAGCCGAGTGCCTCGCGCTGTGCAAGATATGCCTCTGCACAGAGACGCGCAAGCTTGCGCACACGCCCGATGAACGCCGTCCGCTGCGAAACGCTGATCGCACCGCGTGCGTCCAGCAGGTTGAAGGCGTGGGAACATTTCAGCACATAGTCATGGGCAGGGTGCACATGGCCCGCGCCGATCACGCGCACAGCCTCTGCCTCGTACTTGTCAAAGAGATCAAACAGCAGCGCCTCATCCGAGAGATCGAAGGCATAGGTGGACTGCTCAAATTCATTCTGGTGAAAGACATCACCGTAGGTCACATCATCCGTCCATGCAATGTCGTAGACGTTCTCCACGCCCTGAATATACATGGCAAGGCGCTCAAGGCCATAGGTGATCTCGACGGAAACCGGCTTCACATCGTGACTGCCGACCTGCTGGAAGTAGGTGAACTGCGTGATCTCCATCCCGTCCAGCCAGACCTCCCAGCCGAGGCCCCATGCGCCGAGGGTCGGAGATTCCCAGTTATCCTCAACAAAACGGATGTCATGCTCCTCCGCGTGAATCCCAAGACGCGCCAGGCTCTCAAGATAGAGCTCCTGAATGTTGTCCGGCGAGGGCTTCATGATGACCTGGAACTGATGGTGCTGATAGAGGCGGTTCGGATTATCCCCGTAGCGTCCGTCGGCCGGCCGGCGGGATGGCTCCACATAGGCAACGTTCCAAGGCTCCGGCCCCAGAACGCGCAAAAACGTCCACGGGCTCATTGTCCCCGCACCCTTCTCCACATCGTACGGCTGGGCCAGGATACACCCCTGCCCTGACCAGAACTCCTGCAGCGCGAGGATAACCTCCTGAAATTTCATGCAAACAACTCCTCCAACAAAAAACCGCGTTCTCTTCAATTAAGAATACGCGGTTTTCGCAAAAATTCAAGACCTACTTAAAATTTTCTTCCAGGCTTTTTAATATCTTCTCCTGACGTGAATTGATGGGCTTATCCCACTTTTCTTCATAACCCGCCTCATCATCTGAGGGAATCAAGGCACATACGATAATGACAATGAGAAATGTGAGGACTGCCACGGCAATGATCTTTCGCTGGTAAGAACGCCGCTGCTGCCTGACACGCGCGAGGCTCTTCTCCAGTTCCTGCTGCTCATGTGCACGCAACGCTGCTGCCGGATCTTCCTGCATATGCGGATGTCTCTGCACAGCGGCCACTCCTCTCCTCACGTACCGGAAAATATCCGGCAGCGCTTAGAATAAGCTCTGTTCCTCGTAAACCGGCTCCTTCATCTTTTGATAGCAAAAGAGCGTCGCAAGGGTATCTGCAAGGGCTCCGTGCGCCTGCGTCGTTCCCCAGTCGTAACGGTAGTAGTCTGCACACTCCGTCAGCTTCCACCATCGATACCCGCCGCGGCGCGCATCCGGAACCTTGCGGAACTCCGAGAAGGCAAGCATCACATCATGTCGATTCGGATTTGTGATGCGAATCCCCGACTGCCCGAGCAGACGAATGTCAAACTCAATATTGTAGCCGACAAGCAGCGTGTCCGGATCATTGAACATCCGCTCCAGCTCTGCCTGCTTGGCAAGGATCGGCGGGCACTCTGCAACCATCGCCGGGGATATGCGGTTGATCTTCTCCGCATCCGGCCACGCAGTCTTGCGCGCCGGAGCATACATGCCGTCTACCACGGTTGCTCCCGTGCCGTTCACAACGGCAAGCGTCAGCACCTCGTCATCGCTGCGAAAACCTGTTGTCTCGGTGTCAAAGACCAGAATTTTTTCTAGCATTAAAGTCCTTCCTTTTCTAGTCATTTTCTCCCAATTTCACACAGCTTTCGTTGTAAATATTATACCGTATGCAAAATCATCTGTCAAGAAAAGTGCCCTTCCCTTCACATTTCACGCTGAAAATTACATTCAATTTCCTGTTGCAAAAGACTTGAAATTAAGCTAGAATACTTCTATAAATATAGTCTTTATTTGTAGACAGAAACTATAAGTTGTATAAATGATTCTGAAAGCGAAAGGAGTCTCTTGCATGAACGCCATTAAAATACGCGACGGCATCTACTGGGTCGGAGCCATCGACTGGTCTATGCGCAGCTTCCATGGCTATGACACGCAGCGCGGTTCGACCTACAATGCCTACCTCATCATCGACGACAAGATTACGCTCATTGATACGGTGAAACACGGATTCGAGGAGGAAATGCTTACACGCATCTCCTCCGTCATCGATCCGTCACAGATCGACTATATCATCTCAAACCATGTCGAGCCGGATCATTCCTTCGGCGTCCCGCTCATCTCCTCGCTCGCTCCGAAGGTGAAGGTCGTCACGAGCGCTCCGAACGGTCTGAAAGGGCTGCGTGCCTACTACGGGGAACTCCCCTATGAAACGGTCAAGGCAGGCGACACCCTCTCCATCGGCAAGCGCACACTGGCCTTTGTCCCGACGCCGATGCTCCACTGGCCGGACAGCATGGTGACCTACTGCCCCGAGGAAAAGATCCTCTTCTCGAACGATGCATTTGGCCAGCACTATGCTTCCGGCAAGCGCTATGACGATGACAATGATCTCTCCATCGTCATTGAAGAGGCAAAGAAGTACTATGCGAATATTCTCTTCCTCTATGCCAAGCAGGCACAGACGGCACTCAAGGAAGTCCACAAGCTTGACATCGAAATGATCGCCACAGGACACGGTATTATCTGGCGCTCGCACATTCCCGAGATCCTCGGCCTCTATAACAAGTGGTCGCTGGGCGAAACGGAAGACCGTGCAGTCATCGTCTTTGACAGCATGTGGCACTCGACGGAGACAATGGCGCACACCATTGCTGAAGCGTTCATCGACAAGGGCTTCTCCGTCGGCTACTACGACATCCAAAAGAACACACATGCCGACATCATGACAGACGTACTCACGAGCCGCTACCTCGCCGTCGGTTCGCCGACCCTCAACAACCAGATGCTTCCGACCATTGCCGGCTTCCTCTGCTATATGAAGGGGCTTGCGCCGAAGGGCCGCAAGGCGTTTGCATTCGGCTCCTACGGCTGGGGCGGGCAGAGCATCCAGCAGATCGAGGACGAACTCAAGGCAGGCGGCTGCGAGATCGTCATGGACAAGGTGCGCATGCTCTACGTCCCCTCTGCTGAGCAGCTCGCAGGCCTACACGATCAGATTCTCGCATTGTAAGAGACATAGGAAAACCGGAAGGGTTTGATCCCTTCCGGTTTTTTAGTCCCATATCGGTTATTCCATAAAATATCGCATGGAGGCCTTTTTCCACTCTTTTTTGGTGTAGAGCATGCAGCGGTCCTCAATGCCGGCTGTGGCGGCAAGTTCCGCTGCAATGGCCTCGCACTCCTCGCGGCTGTATCCGTGAATCATGGTATAGAGATTGTAGGGCCAGTCCGGGGTGCGATTGCGGTCATAGCAGTGTGAGACGCGCGGATGCTCTGCCATCCGCCCTCCGACCTCGTCCACGCGCTCGTCCGGCACATTCCACACACAGAGGCAGTTCGAAGTGAACCCCACCTCGCGATGCCGGAGAACCGCCCCCATCTTACGGATCTTCTTCTCCTCACGCAGGGCTTCGATGCGTGCGAGCAACTGGTCCTCTGTAACACCGATCTCCTCCGCCATCGCCTTATACGGCTCGGCGACGAGAGGAAACGCCCCCTGCAGGAGACGGATGATTTTTTGATCGAGTTCGCCGATCGTGCTTGCTTCTGTCATAATAATCGCCTATGCCTTCCTGCATCTACACGAGTTTAAACTGAACGTTGATCTTATAACGCCGATTTGCTCGAAGACTCATCAGAGCCTCGACGCCCGGCAGCGCTGCAACATCCGATAGGATTCTCTCCTCTGCAGCGGGCGATGCGGTCAGCAGTGTAAACCAGAGGTTATATTTCCCCTCCCGTTCATAGTTGTGCGTCACTCCGGCATAGGTATTGACCGCCTGCGCCACAGAGGGCAGATGCTCCTCCGCAACACGCAGAGCAATGAGGGTGCCGCGGTAGCCGAGGTGCTCCGAGTTAAAGAACGTGCCGATGTGCCGAAGATAGCCTTTCTGCTTCAGTTCCTCCAAGCGGCTGAGCACATGCTCCTCCGTCGTCTGCAGCATCTCTCCCAAACGCGCAAACGGCCGTGAACACACCGGCAGGTTGCCCTGCAGGAGGTTCAGCAGCCGTTTGTCAAAATCCGTCAGTGCCGTCATTGCAAACATCCCCCCATAATACACAGCGCGGTCCCTTCTGCACCCGCAGAATTTCGCCTTGCTCAGGGGCTTAGCATAGATGCATCAGCATCATGCGCATTATGGGGGCACGAAGGTGAACCGGGTTCACTTTCCTATGTACCTATTCTAGCAGATACTCCTTCATCACGTCAAGCAATTCTGAACGCCCTTCATTTTTTGGCGAAGCATACGGGAGGATGGTCAGCTCCTCTACACCAAGTGCTTTTCGTATCGCTGCAATCTGTGCGCGCCGCGCATTCTTCCCAATCTTATCCGCCTTCGTTGCGATGACCAGCACGGGGATGTCATGCTCGACCAACCACGCAAACATTCTGCGGTCGGAGTCCATCGGGATATGGCGGATGTCAAGCAGGAGGCAGACAAAACGAAGCTCCTCGGCATGCAGAAAATACTCCTCGATGAACTTCGCCCAGACCTTTCTGCTGTCGCGGGAAACCTTGGCATAGCCGTACCCCGGCAAATCCACGAGATGTACAGGATGACGCTCCTCACCGCCGTCAATGCGCAGGAGCAGCTCATAGAAATTGATCGTCTGCGTCTTGCCCGGCTTCGATGAAACGCGCGCCAGCTGACGAATGCGCGTGAGCGAGTTGATCAGCGACGACTTGCCGACGTTAGACCGTCCGATAAAGGCGACCGCCGGATGCCGCTCCTCCGGGTACTGATCCCGCCGCACAGCAGAGGCAAGGTAGATGGCTTTTGTAATCACAACGGGTTCCGGCATGGGTACACCTCCTAATTATACAGAGCGACCTTGAGCACCTCGTCCATATGTGCAACGGGCACAAATTCGAGCGATGCGCGTACCGCATCCGGAATATCCTCGATGTCGCGCTCGTTTTCCTGCGGGAGAACGATGGTCTTTACACCCTCGCGATAGGCTGCGAGGGTCTTTTCCTTGAGCCCGCCGATCGGCAGGATATTCCCGCGCAGGGTGATCTCTCCGGTCATGGCAACATCAGAGCGCACCTTGCGCCCCGTGAGTGCAGAGATCATCGCCGTTGCCATCGTAATGCCTGCGGATGGACCGTCCTTAGGAATAGCCCCTTCAGGCAAATGAATGTGGATGTCGTCCGTCTCGTAGAAGTTTTCCGCAAGATGGAACACATCAGCACGGCTGCGCACATAGGAGAGCGCTGCCTGTGCAGACTCCTGCATAACCTCGCCAAGCTGCCCCGTGAGAATGAGTTTCCCCTTGCCGCGCAGGATATTGACCTCGGTCCGCAGGACATCGCCGCCGACCTCCGTCCATGCAAGCCCCGTCACGACACCAACAAGAGGCTTCTTCTCCTGTTTTGCCGAACGATACTTCGGACGCTCGAGGAAGTCTGCCAGATTTGCCTTCGTCACACCAACGGGCGGTGTCTCTCCCTCGACAATCCGGCGTGCCGCTTTACGGCAAAGGCGGCCGATGACGCGCTCGAGTTCGCGCACGCCTGCCTCGCGGGTGTATGAGCGGACAAGTTCCGGCCAGACCCCGGTACTCACGCGGATGTCTTTTGCCTTGAGTCCGTTCTGCGTGCGCTGGCGCGGCAGGAGGTGCCTCCGTGCAATCTCGATCTTCTCGAGTTCGGTATAACTCGAGAGCGTCAGGATCTCCATGCGGTCACGCAGAGGCGCAGGAATCCGTGCCGGATTATTTGCCGTGACGATCCAGAACACACGTGAAAGATCGAACGGGAGCTCAACGAAGTGATCACTGAACATACAGTTCTGTGCCGGATCAAGCACCTCAAGAAGAGCCGCGGACGGGTCCCCGTGAAAATCCATGGCTATCTTATCGACCTCATCCAGCAGGAATACGGGGTTCTTCGTTCCCGCACGGCGAATGCCCTCAATAATGCGCCCCGGCATAGCTCCGACATAGGTACGCCGATGTCCGCGAATCTCTGCCTCATCGCGTACGCCGCCAAGTGAGATGCGGATGAACTTGCGCCCCATGGCGCGCGCAATCGATGCCCCGAGTGAGGTTTTGCCGACACCGGGTGCACCGGCAAGGCAAAGGATCGGGGCGGTTTGTTCGGGGGCAAGGCGGCGGACGGCAAGATAATCGAGGATGCGTTCCTTGATCTTCTCAAGACCATAGTGATCGTGCTCAAGAACGGCACGTGCCTCGCCCATATCAACGCGTTCTTCCGTCATCTCCATCCACGGGAGCTCCACGATCGTATCGAGATAGCTGCGGATGACGCCGACCTCAGCGCTCATCGCAGGACTCATATCGAGGCGGCGAATCTCGCGCTCGATGGTCTCCCGCACCTCAGACGGAAAGGCTTTCGATGTCAGGAGTTCGCGATAGCGGTCCACCTCGGCCGATTTATCCGCATCATCGCCAAGTTCCTTGCGGATGGCCTTAATCTGTTCACGCAGATAGAAGTCGCGCTGAACCTTATCCATCTGCTTGCGGACACGCCGGTTAATCTGCTGCTCGATGCCCATGATATCCAGTTCATGCACGAGCGCCTGATAGAGGCATTCAAGACGCGTACGCACATCAACGGCAGCGAGAATCTCCTGCCGGACATCATATTTGAGGCTCAGATGGCTTGCAATGATGTCCGCGAGACGGCCCGTGTCCTCCATGATGGAAATGGAGACCAGGGCCTCCGGAGGTATCTTGTGGGAAAGCTTTACCCACTCCTCAAATTTGCTTGTGACACCGTGAACAAGCGCCTCTACGTCTTTTGCCGGCGCCTGTTCCTCCTCCTCCTCCACAGCCTGCACGTCCGCCTCGGCATAGTGTTCGCCCTCGCGGACTGCCAAGATCTCCGCACGTTTTTGTCCGTCGACAAGAATGCGCAGCACGCCCTCCGGCATGCGCAGGAACTGCCGAATCTCAGCGACTGTTCCGACATCAAAGAGGTCATCTGCCGCCGGGTCATCACATTCCGGATCCCGCTGCGACACGACAAGGATGCGGCTGTCCCCGGCAATGGCGTGTTCAATCGCAGCAACCGAGCGGTCACGCCCGACATCGAGGTTGACCATCATATGCGGATAGACCACAAGTCCGCGCAGAGGGAGCAGCGGAAGCGTCTGTTTCTCGGACATAGTATTTCCTTCCGTATCCATCAAGAAAGATTCCCTAAAATGAAAAAGGAGCACCGCAGCGCAGGGCTCCTTCCATAGATTGTCGTGTTAGTTGGCCGCCACCATCTTTTGGCTGCCGGCACCGTCAATGGTCAGGATCGGGTCGCTGTGATTTGCCACAACATCCTTCGTGACCTGGCATGCCGTCACACCCTGTATTGAAGGCACTTCGTACATGACATTGCGCATAATGCCCTCGATAATGGAGCGCAGACCGCGTGCCCCTGTCTTGTGCGTGAGTGCTTCCTTTGCAATGAGATGCAGTGCCTCATCCTCAAAAGACAGACGTACGCCGTCCAGATCCAAAAGCTTTTGGAACTGCTTGACCAACGCATTTTTCGGCTCGGTCAGGATGCGCACGAGTGCCGCCTCGTCCAGCGAGTTCAGCGTCACAACAACGGGCAGACGTCCAATAAACTCGGGAATCAGACCATTCTTCATGAGATCCTCGGGAATGACTTTGCTGAGCGATTCACCAACGGAGACACGCTTCTTCGAGCGCACCTCCGCACCGAATCCCATCTGCTTCTTCCCAAGGCGCGACTCGATGATCTCCTCGATGCCGTCAAATGCACCGCCGCAGATGAATAGAATGTTCGTTGTATCAATCTGCAGGAGCTCCTGCTGGGGATGTTTGCGTCCGCCCTGCGGGGGCACCGAGGCCATCGTTCCCTCGAGGATCTTGAGCAGTGCCTGCTGAACGCCCTCGCCTGAGACATCGCGCGTAATGGAGGGATTCTCCGACTTGCGTGCGATTTTATCAATCTCGTCGATGTAGATGATGCCGCGCTGTGCCTTCTCAATATCGTAGTCTGCCGCCTGAATCAGCTTCAGCAGGATATTTTCGACATCCTCGCCGACATACCCCGCCTCAGTGAGCGCGGTCGCATCCGCGATCGCAAACGGCACATTCAGAATCCGTGCAAGAGTCTGCGCGAGCAGAGTCTTTCCGCTGCCCGTGGGCCCAAGCATGAGGATGTTCGACTTGCGCAGTTCTACATCCTCGTTCTTGTTCTGCCCCGCATTGATGCGCTTATAATGGTTGTAGACAGCAACGGACAGTGATTTCTTTGCCTCATCCTGTCCAATGACGTACTGATCAAGAATGTGGCGAATTTCCTTCGGTTTTGGAATATCCTTGAGTCCGATCTCAAGATCATCGCTGAACTCCTCAGCGATGATCTCATTGCAGAGTTCGATACACTCATCGCAGATGTAGACACCGGGGCCTGCCACAAGTTTGCGCACCTGTTCCTGCGTCTTGCCGCAGAACGAGCATTTGAGCTGCCCCTTGTCTTCCTCTCCAAATTTCATCGCGTCACACCTCCTCAGCCCTTCTTCTCTGCTGACTTGGTCTTGGGACGGACAACGACTTCGTCGATCAATCCGTATGCCTTCGCTTCCTCTGCCGACATGAAGTTATCACGCTCCGTATCGACATTGATCTTGTCTGCATCCTGCCCCGTATGACGGGCAATGATGTTGTTGCCGACCTCGCGCAGACGCAGGATCTCCTTTGCCTGGATCTGGATGTCCGTGGACTGTCCCTGTGCACCGCCGAGCGGCTGGTGAATCATGATGCGGGCATGCGGCAGCGCATAGCGCTTCCCTTTTGCTCCTGCCGTGAGCAGGATGGAACCCATGCTGGCTGCCTGCCCGATGCAAATCGTCGAAACATCGGGCTTAATGTACTGCATTGTATCATAGATCGCGAGCCCCGCCGTTACGACACCGCCCGGACTGTTGATGTAGAGATGGATGTCCTTGTCAGGATCTTCCGATTCCAAAAAGAGCATCTGTGCAACGACAACATTCGCCACGCTGTCGTCAATCGGTCCGCCGAGGAAGATGATGCGCTCCTTGAGCAGGCGGGAGTATATGTCATAGGCACGCTCCCCGCGGCTCGAGTTCTCCACCACCATCGGCACATAGTAACTCATATATTCCTCCCCGCAGGGGATCCCTTATGCCGTAATATTGTCAACGATGAACTGCGCCGTCTTCTTGCGCAGAACAGTCGCGGCAAGGTCACTGACACGCCCCTGCTCCTTAATAATTTTCTGAACCTGCTTCGGCGTTGCGCCGTAGGAAAGAGCCATTGCATAGACCTCCTGATCGAGATCGCGGCCCTCAACCTTGATGCCCTCGGCCTTGGCGACCTCTTCGAGCATGAGATCCGTGCGGACGTTCTTTTCCGCCGTCTCGCGGTACTCATCGCGAATGCGTGCCATATCAAGGCCGGCATACTGCAGATACTGCTCGAGGCTCATTCCCTGCTGCTCAAGGCGCATCGCCATTTCCTGGATCATCGCCGTGATGCGGTTCTCAACCATAACGGGAGGGATCTCCATCGTGCAGTTGTCCGTTGCCATATCGATCGCCTTCGTGCGGCGGTCAGTCTCTGCCTGCCGCTCTGCAGCGGTCAGCAGATTTTTGCGAATATCCTCGCGAAGCTCGGCAAGCGTCTCGAACTTGCTCGCCTTCTTCGCGAACTCATCGTTCAGTTCCGGCAGTTCGCGGGACTTGATGCTGCGGACCGTACACTTGAACACGGCCGGCTTACCCTTGAGATTCTCAGCGTGGTACTCCTCAGGGAATGTCACGTTCACCTCGCGCTCTTCGCCGATCTTTGCGCCGATGAGCTGATCCTCGAAGCCGGGGATGAAGCTGCCGGAGCCGATCTGAAGCGGGTAGTCCTCGCCCTTGCCGCCCTCGAATGCGGTGCCGTCAACAAAGCCCTCAAAGTCGAGCGTCACGAAGTCGTCCTTCTTAACGGCAGCATCTGCCGGTGCATCCACGAGCGTTCCCTGGTGCTGGCGCATGCCCTCAACCTGACGCTCGACGTCCTCATCGGCAACCGCAACTTCCGGCTTTTCCACCTTCAGCCCCTTATAGTCGCCAAGCGTGACCTCCGGACGCTGGGTAAATTTCGCCGTAAACACGACGTCCTTCCCCTCTTCGAGCGTAACGATGTCGATCTCCGGGCGCGTTACCGGGTCCATATTCTGCTCGGTCAAGGCCTCCTCGAACGCCTGCTGGGCAACCCCTTCAAACGCCTCTTGAATGATGGCCTCCTTGCCGACAAAATTCTCGACAATCCTGCGGGGCGCCTTGCCCTTGCGGAACCCCGGAATATTGACACGGCCGGAGATGCGCTTCGATGCACCCTCCGCCGCCTTTTCCAGCTTCGCCTGTTCAACCTCAATCGTCAGAGTGATCTCGCGGTTCTCACCATGCTCTGCCGTAACCTTCATTGTATGAAACAACCTCCTGCTTCTTTCCTATGGCAGCATGCATTTCTGCACGCTCCCCTATCTGCGGGCACGCAAAGAGCGCATCCCCCGCTATTGTATTTTGTATCGTATCACAAAAGCGGCAAAATGACAAGCCGTGGAAACGCGGCCTTATTTGAGCAGTTCCGTCATACGCGAGAGGGGCTCAGAGAGGTCCATATGCCCCGATAAAGTCTCGACGGCAGCGCCATCGATCAGAATACGGACCTTCTCCACTTCGGGGAATTCCGTCAGTGTATTGACGATCGAACCTACGAGCATTTCCTCTCCCGTCGAGCCGCCGCTGAAGTTCTGCGCCAACTCCTTCGAGAAATCCACCGTGGCAATGCCGTCCTTTACTGCAACACTGCGCAGTTTTGCCTTTTTCGGAATGACATTTGTCTGATCCTTCTCCTTTGTTCCGGAAAGAAGGGACTTCATTGCTGCGGTATACTTGTCGTCTTTCTCCGTATTAACCGTGCGGGAAGCTGCGACGAGCCCCATGCCGTCATTCTTCGGATAGTAGACATTCACCTGGAGTTCCTTCGGCGCTGCCTGCGCGGGAGCTTTCTCATCCTTCGCCTGCTCTGTCTGCGCCGCCGGAGGCTGCTGCACATTCTTCTGCTCATCTGAGCAGCCTGCCGCAGAGACGAGAACCGCTGCACAGGCAAATGCGCCAATCGTGTACCTCATCTTCTTTGATCGCATGAACATCTTGTCTCTCCCCTTCATTCAAAATAGTGCACGATGGCACGAAAGATCGCTTCCGCCATCTTTTCTTGGTACTCCGCACTCGCCAGCAAAGCCTCCTCGCGCGGATTCGAGAGGAAGCCGAGCTCCACAAGAGAGGCGGGAATCTCGGAGTGGCGCATCACATAGAATTTTGCATATTTGACACCGCGGTTGTAAAGGCCGCCGGCTTCTGCCAGTTCCTGATTGAGAAGCGCGGCAAACCGCTCATCCGCATCCGTTTTGGGATAGTAGTACGTCTCCATGCCGTTGGCTTCCGGATTCGAGAACGCGTTGCAGTGAATCGAGAGGAAGAGTTCCGCCTCCGGATGCGCGCGGCTGACATCCACGCGCGCCTGCAGTTCGCCGGAGGCCGAACTCCCCGCATGTGCGACATCTGTGTCATGCGTGCGCGTCATAACGACCTCCGCTCCGGCAGCACGCAGCAGTGCCTCCGTACGCAGTGCAACGGCAAGTGTGACATCCTTCTCGCGCACGCCAGAGAAGCCGATGGCCCCCGAATCGCTGCCTCCGTGCCCGGGATCGATCACAACAGTATGCCCCTGTACGGCCCTGCCGAAGACATTTCCGCCATCGGCAAAGAGTTCAATGACAAGGCGTTCCGGCGTCTTTGCCTGTGTATCCTCCGGAATGGTATAGATGCGATAGGCATCCGCGCGGGCGAGGTTTTGCCCGGCATAGATGCGCAGGGCTGCGCGATTGTTTTCGCGCGGGATCACCGCAAGTTTCTCCGCTGTCCCGCCGCTGAGCAGGACCTCCTTTGGGAACTTCTTGTCAAACTCCACATCCTCAAGCTCGATGAGGAGCTGATCCTCCGGATGCCAGCGCTCGGACAAGGCATAAGAAAGTCCGGGGCGCTTCACTGCGATCTCGATACGCAGTGCTGCACGGCCGTCCACCTCTGTCACAGAGGTTTCAATATGGGTCAGGCGATGGAGCTTTCCCCTTGCCTCGCCTGTATGTGCAAACAGAGTACAAAAACAGACAAAAACTGCTGCCAAGCTGAGCAGCACTTTCATCCACTGACGGGTTCCGTTCTGAGCAGTCAATGCCGATAACACCTCCAATTCAGTCTTTCAGCAGCTCCAGTGCTGCATCCTCAGCCGCCTCTGTGGCAGCCGCATCGCGCTCCATGGAGATTGACAGATAATCTCCCTCGGAAACATCAGGAGGGAGAAAAGAGCGCGGGAAATTTACCTTTTCCATTGTATCACCGAGCAGCAAAACCGCACAGTTTCCTTCAAAACGGTCAAGATAAGCCGAAATCATTGCTTCGCCCCCTGTTCGACTGAAATGCTGTAGGTTTTCCCGTCGCTCGTCACTGTAATCGTCCCGTTCTCTGCGGTCACATAGACCGGGAGATTCAGGGCATGATACTTCTTCATTGTCTCTTTATGCGGATGTCCATAGTCGTTGTTGACGCCGCAGGAGACGAGTGCAGCCTCAGGACGAACGGCACGCAGGAAGTCCGCAGAGGATGAGGTCTTGCTGCCGTGGTGCCCCGCCTTGAGGATCTTGCTCTGGACGTTCCCGCCCCCGGCAAGGATCGCCTGTTCCTCCTTCTTCTCCGCGTCGCCCGTAAGCATCATGGTAAAGCTGCCGAATACAAGCCGTCCGACGACAGACTCATTGTTCGGATCGTGCTTATAGCCCTTGACGCTGCCTTCTTTGACCAGCTCTGCCGCGGGGCCAAGCACCTCGAATACGGCACCGCCGCCGAGATCAACCCGATCGCCTGCCGCAAGGCCCTTGCGTTCGATGTGATTTTCCTTCAGCTGCTTCATATAGCCGAGATAAATCTTCGAGGTCGATGGCATCCCGTTGTCATAGACCTTTCCCACTGTGTACTCATCGAGGAGCATCCCCATGCCGCCAATGTGATCTGCATGCGGATGGGTCAGAATCACAGCGTCGATCTTTTTGACCTCTGCCTTGCGCAGTTCGGCACGGAGTTTGTCACGCTCATCCAGATCCCCCGTATCGACCAGAACATTCTGCTCTCCCGTTTGAATGAGGATCGCATCTCCCTGTCCGACATTGAGGACCTTGACCGTGATGTTCCCCTGCTCTGCATGAGTGCCTGCCCCGTCAGGAGCTGCAGTTCCCATACACCCGGAAAAGAAGGACACACAGAAAAGTATGAATGCTCCAAGGACGGCGCGCATCCGCTGTTTGATTTGCATGGCATCCTCCTCCGCGCAGGGATTACGAGCGCAGCGCCAAATTGATCAGGAATGCGATCGAGACCAGATACATGATCCAGCTGACCTTCTTGTACTGCCCGGCAAAAAGTTTCATGACGGTATAGCTGATAAAGCCGAATGCGAAGCCGTTCGCAATGCTCGACGTGAGCGGCATCATGATGATTGTCAGGAATGCCGGAAGCGCATTTGTAAAATCCGAGAAGTCGATCTTGCCCACCTCAGACATAAGCAGCGCACCGACGAGGATCAGCGCGGGTGCCGTCGCAAAGGCGGGCACGAGACCAATGAGCGGAGCAAAGAGGAGTGCCGCGAGGAAGAGCACGCCAGCGGCGACGGCAGTGAGTCCCGTCCGTCCGCCGGCAGCAATGCCCGCTGAGCTCTCGACCTAGGAGGTGAACGTGGACGTTCCGAACACGGCCGAAACCATCGTGCCGACGGCATCTGTCGTCAGCGCCTTGTCAATGTTTTCAATGTGCCCGTCGGGCTTTACCATCTTCGCCTTCGTCGTCACGCCGATCAGCGTTCCCATATTGTCGAAGAGCTCAACGACCGTGAACGTAAAGATGATCGATACGAGACCGTAATGCCATGCACCCGCAAGGTCCAACTGTCCAAACGTTTCTCCCATATGCGGAAACGAAGTGCTGATAATATCCCCGATGCCGTGTGGCGCAGGTGTCATACCGAGCGCCATCCCAAGGATTGTCGTTGCAAAGATGCCGATGAGAATTGCGCCGTGAATATTGCGCGCCATCAGCGCCGCTGTAAAGAGCAGACCAAAGAGAGAGAGCAGCGTCGTCGGCAACGTCACATGTCCGAGCGCGACATAGGTCGCGGAGTTCTCCACAATGAGTCCTGTCCCCTTAAGGCCGATAAATGCGATAAAGAGACCGATGCCAACGCTGATTGCCAGCTTCAGATCACGCGGCACAGCGTTGATGATCGCCTGACGAATTCCGCCGACGGTCAGAATCAGGAAGAGAGCCCCCGAGAAGAACACCGCACCGAGTGCGACCGTCCAATGCAGCCCGAGCACGCCGCAGACGTAGTAGGCAAAGAACGCGTTGAGTCCCATGCCCGGTGCAAGGGCAACGGGGTAGTTTGCGAATATCCCCATTGCAATCGAACCAATCGCAGCAATCCAAATCGTCGAGGCAATTGCCGCCTCCTTTGGAATGCCCGCATCCGCAAGAATGTTCGGATTAACGAACAAAATGTACGCCATTGCAATGAAGGTTGTCATCCCGGCGAGCAGCTCGGTGCGCAGGGTCGATCCCTTTTCCCGCACCTTGAAGAACCGTTCAATAAAGGACGGAGGCGTCCCCTGCATCTCCATGTAAGCATCTCCTTAAACTAAAAAAGCCCGACGCAGGCCAGGTATAAAAATGGCGGAGTGGGAGAGATTCGAACTCTCGCAGCGGTTACCCACTCTAACGATTTAGCAAACCGTCCTCTTCAGCCTCTTGAGTACCACTCCATATTCACTTCTCGCTTTATCTGCGACATGAGATATATTAGCAGAACATATGGGGCTTGTCAAGACAAAAATCGGTACAGCCCATGCGCAGCGTCCTCAAACGCAATGAGGTTTTATGTGAATCAAAAAATATGCAAGCGCTATATGAAAAAAATAACATTTTTTTATTGTGCACGGACCTTTCGACAGATATAATAAGAAAAGATATAGAAAGGATTGAAGCAATGGAACTTGCGCAGCTAAAGTATTTCCAAGTTATGGCAAACGTGCGCCATTTTACGCGTGCTGCCCGCATGCTTGATGTCACCCAGCCGGCGCTGAGCCGCTCGATGTCAAAGCTGGAAAAGGATCTCGATGTCCGCCTGTTCAAACGCAGCGACGGAGAAATCGAACTGACGCCGGAGGGCGAACGGCTTCTGCGCCGCGTGAACCGCATTCTGCATGAAGTGGAATGTGCACGCGAAGAGGCCTCCAATCATGACACCGGATCATCTACGGAGTTTAAGCTTTCATTCATCCATTCACTCGGCAGCTATGTGCTTCCACACATTCTGCAGGATTTTCGGACGGCTTACCCCGATATTCGCGTACAGCTCAACCAACACGACTCCCCGACCCTCGCACAGATTGTCGCTGCCGGGGAAACAGATCTCTGTCTCTGCTCCACGCTGCCGACCACCGAACACAGCGCGTGGGTCTATCTCTGGTCCGAGGAGCTGTTCGTAACCGTCCCGCTCGATCATCCTCTTGCCGCACGCACGAGCATTGACCTCCATGCACTGGAGGATGAGTCTCTCATCGCGCTGAAGAACAACTACAGTCTGCGCATCCTGGTCGATCAGTTCTTTGATCTCGCAGGGGTTCATCCGGAAATTACATTCGAGGGCAGCGATATCTCAACCGTCTCCGGCCTCGGTGCGGCAGGTCTCGGCGTCAGTCTGCTGCCGAAACTCGCAGGGGTCGAGCATCCGGGCCTTCGCTACATTCCCGTTTCATTCCCCCTCTGCAAGCGTGCCGTCGGGATCGCATGGAACACACGACGTCAGCTGCCTCCTGCCGCCGTACGCTTTCAGCAGTTCCTGCTTCGCCGATTCGACACCGCACCGGCATCTTGACCTGCACAATCCGGCTAAACAACCAAAAACACCGCTGAAGGAATTCTTCAGCGGTGTTTTCATTTCTATGCGTCTATTCAGGGCTTCGGCTGTTCCGCCGTGAGGCGGCCAACGCGCACGATCTTTGAAACATCGACCTGATGCGTCTTGCCGTTCACATCGGCAATCACACTCGGCTGACCGTCCGTAATGCTGACACCGATGATCTTGCCCTCATAGCTCTGCTTCGTCACAGTGCCGTCTGCTGCTTTCTCCTCTGCGATCCACTGAACCGGCTGGCCAATCATGGAACTGAGCTGCCCAATGAGGACGGAAGAGTTGATATTGTCAACGATCTTCGACACATCAGCAAGCCCCTTGGAGACGTTTGTCATCTGCTCGAGCGCAGAGAACTGCGCCAGCTGGGAAAGGTACTCGCTGTTGTCCTGCGGATCAAGCGGGTCCTGATACTTCATCTGGGTAACGAGCAGCTGCAGGAATGCATCCTTCCCGAGCGCATCGTTTTTCTTGTCCTTCGCCTTGGCCTGATTCTGTGCCGTTTCATAGTCAGAAAGCTTCTGCACGATGCCGCCGACGTTGATTGTATTCAGTGGGTTTGTACTTGCCACAATAGTTCCTCCTCAAATCGCTCAGACACGATAGTCAACGCCGTCTGCTGAGGCTGTGCCGCCGTCTTCCTGAATTGCTGACGGCACAATGCCGTCCATCTCATCCAGATAGTCATCGGCATCGCCGCGTGCATAGATCTGTGCGTCATTGCGGCTGCTGCCCTGCTGCCATGCCTCCTGGCCCTGTCCCTGCGGCATCTGTCCGTCCGCAAGTCCGGTATAGACACCGACACGGTCCACCTTGATCCCCTGGTTATTCAGCTCTTGACGGAGCTGAATGAGCGAGTTTTCGATGACATTGCGGACATGGGCATTATCGCTGTGGAACGACGCCTGCACGGCGCCGTCCGAGCCGACTGCCACGCGAAGCGTGAGTTCGCCGAGATGCTCCGGCTTCAGCCGGATCACCATCTGCGTATCTGTCAGTGTACGCAGGAGACGCGCCTGTTCCACAATCTGGCGCGGAATTTCATAGTCCGGCTGCGGTCTTGTCTGCGGCTCCTGTACAGAATCGGGAGAAATGATCTCCTGTGCCGGAAGCGCCCCCATACCGGTTTGTACTGCGGCCGGCTGTGTGCTCTGCGGAGCTGTCTCTGCAGGGCGTACAACCGTCTCAAAAGGAGCGGCAGTACTGCGTGAGAGCACAGGCTGCTCCGTCTGCATCTGCTCCTGCTGCGATCCCTGTCCTGCCGTCGTATCCTGCTGCATTGCATCATGGCGCATAGTGCGCTGTGCAAGAACTGTCAACGGGCTGAGCGTATCTGAAGATTCATCCGCCATCAGCGCATCGCCTACGAGTTCCGCTGCCGATCTGCCCCGCTGCGGAGACATCTCTGCCTGCAGGGTTGATACAGACGGGTTCTCCTGCACTGTCTGTGCGGTCTCTATCTGTTCCGAAGCATAGGCCGCCGATCCGGTCGGAATCGCCGTCTGCGCATTCTCTCCGGAGGCCGTAACCGGCACAGCGGACGCTTCCGCTGCTGCAGGCCTGCCCGTTTCAGCAGCCTCAGGATTCAGCAGCGCACGAATCTGAGCAGGCAGCACCGCACTGAGCTCCGTCAGCGGCATCGCCTGCGGTACGGACTCTGCCGTCTGCAGAACTGCGCCCATATCCGTCATGTTCTCCTTGGCAAGCGGCTGTCCCGAAAGAGCGAGCAAGAAATTCCGGCTCTTTTGTGCATCGGCAGGCAGCTGCTGCAAAAGGCTCTGCAAAGCCGTCTTCACATTCGTGTCGCCAAGCTGCTCCGCTGTCAGGCCGTAGCGTTTAAGGATCTCAGCAAGAGAACCGTCCAGGCCCTCATTTACATCCATATCCGCCGGGACGGCGTCTGCGCTCAGCAGGGCCGCAAATATCGCTGCCGCAGCGTTCGGAAGTGTAGCTGCGTCCGCAGCATCAGACAGTGCCGATTCTGTCTGCACCTGTTTTTCATCGGCATTTTTCGGCGTCTTCGCCGTCACATCCTGTGTGTCCTGCGACGGTGCGCTGCTCTCCGTCTTCGGCACAGACTCCGCCTGTACCGCCGCGAAAGCGATATCACGCTTCTCCGTCTTTGACGTCTCCGCATCCATGTTCTTTTGCAGTGCGCCAAACGTATCGCTGAACGAATTCTTCCCTGAGGTTTCCTGCGTCCGGTTTCCTGCGGCCGCACTGCGCGCCTTCTGCACGCCTGCTCCCGCGGAACTCACATCTGCTGTCGCTGCAGCCATGAGATTACCAGCATTCATCTACACATCACCTCTTCTATGTTTTTATCGGAACAAATTTATCTTTTCTTAAGCATTTACACAGAAAAGGCGCGGATTTTATTGATACCGCCTATACATTTTTCGGCATGGCGCATTTCAGTGCATCACCGATGGTCTCTGCACCGAAGAGTTCCATATCGCCGAACTTCCCCTCCAACTGCCGATAGTTCTTCATGGGCAGCACCGCCGTGCGGAATCCCAGTCTTCGCGCTTCCGCTACGCGCAGTTCCGCCTGCGATACGGCACGCACCTCGCCCGAAAGTCCGACCTCACCGCAGACGACCATCTGCGGACGCGGCATCCGCCCCGCGAAACTCGACGCCATTGCAACGCTGAGTGCAAGATCTGCCGCAGGTTCATCAAGCCGGATTCCCCCTGCGACCTTGACATAGACATCAGCCGCGCCGATCGGCAGCTTCACGCGCTTCTCAAGCACAGCGAGAAGCAGCTGGATGCGCTTCACGTCCACGGAGTCCGCCGTCCTGCGCGGCGGCTGATAGGGAGTCGGCGCAACAAGAGCCTGCACCTCGACGAGCAGGGGGCGTGTCCCCTCCACCGTCGGCACAATGACAGATCCGCTCTCCATCATCCGTTCAGAGAGAAAGAGTTTCGATGCGTCCGGCACGTCGACAAGTCCGACATCGCGCATCTCAAAGAGGCCGAGCTCGTTCGTACTGCCGAAACGGTTTTTCACTGCGCGCAGCACACGATACTCGGCATTGCGTTCTCCCTCGAAATAGAGTACCGTATCAACGATGTGTTCAAGAACACGGGGCCCCGCAAGACTCCCTTCCTTCGTCACGTGGCCAATGACAAAGACGGCAATTCCCGCGGTCTTTGCCGCGCGCATGAGTTCCATCGCGCACTCGCGCACCTGCGAGACACTGCCCGGCGCACTCTCAATGTCCGGGCGGTACATCGTCTGGATCGAGTCGATGATGAAGAGGGCCGGCTTCTCACGTTCCACATGCGCGCAGATTGCATCGAGATTCGTCTCGCTGACGACCAGCAGGTCATCCGCGACGGCCTGCAGACGGTCGGCACGCATCCTGATCTGGCGTGCACTCTCCTCACCTGTTACATAGAGAACACGGCGTCCCGCACGCGCAATATCCGCTGAAACGCGCAGTGTCAGGCTCGATTTGCCGACACCCGGATCGCCGACAATGAGCACCATCGAGCCGGGGATCACCCCTCCGCCGAGGACACGGTCGAGCTCCCCCGACCCCGTCGAAAACCGCGGCAGATCCTCAACGGCAATTCTGCCGATCGGCTGCGGCGCTTCCCCTTGTACAGAGCCGATTCCTCTGCGCTCCTCCGCGGCAGGAGCAACAATTTCCTCTGCCATGGTATTCCACGCACCGCAGCCGGGGCATTTCCCCATCCATTTTGCCGTATCGTAACCGCATTCCTGGCAGACATATACCGTCTTTTTCTTCTTTGCCATAAAAACTCCCAGAACTGCAGAGAAAAGGGACTGCCTGTTACAGTCCCTTCTCCTGCAGATATTTCAGCGTCCGCACACCCGCACGCGCGAGCCAGTACAGTGACCACCCCAGATTGAGGAGGAAATCACCGATGCGGCCTCTGCGCGTGGCAGGCGCAAGAACATTGCGTCTGTGGTTCTCAAATCTCATGATAGGATGCCTGCTTGTCACCCTTGACACGTTTGTTGCGGTTCGTGTCCTTCTTCACGAAGTCAAGTCCGTCGCCGGACTTGCGCACAGAGATGACATCTCCCGCTGTAAAATCGCGTGCAAGAATACGCTCGGCCAGCGCATCCTCAATATTCTTCTGGATGGCACGCCGCAGCGGCCGCGCCCCAAACTTGACGTCGGTTCCCTTGGAGATCAGGACACGCTTCGCCGACGGGCTGACTTCGATGTTGATCTCCTGCTCCGCAAGACGCACCTTTACGTCACGCAGCAGAATATCGACGATCTTCGTGAGCTCCGCTTCACCGAGCGCATTGAATACGATCATATCATCCACGCGGTTGAGGAACTCAGGACGAAAGGTCTTTTTGACCTCCTCCATCACACGCTTCTTCGCGCGCTCCTCATCCGTCCCCATCGCCTGCTGTCCAATGGAAAAGCCAATGGCCCCAGTCGTCGAACGCAGATGATTCGCACCGGCATTCGACGTCATGATGATGATCGTATTGCGGAAGTCGGTAACCGTCCCCTGTCCGTCTGTCAGGCGGCCATCTTCAAGCACCTGCAGGAGCATATGAAATACATCGGGGTGTGCCTTCTCCACCTCGTCAAAGAGAACAATGGAGAACGGCTTCCTCCGGACGGCCTCCGTAAGCTGACCGCCCTCCTCGTATCCGACATAGCCCGGCGGCGCGCCGACAAGCCGTGCCGTCGTATGCTTCTCCATGTACTCGGACATATCGAAGCGAATGATCGCATCCTCTGAGCCAAATACAGACTCTGCAAGCGCCCGTGCAAGCTCTGTTTTGCCTACGCCGGTCGAACCAAGGAAGAGAAACGAGCCGATGGGACGCCGCGGGTCCTTGACCCCGGCGCGCGCACGGCGGACTGCCTTGGAGACGGCGCATAC
The DNA here is from genome assembly GCA_963521685.1 of uncultured Selenomonas sp. Taxonomy (GTDB): domain Bacteria; phylum Bacillota; class Negativicutes; order Selenomonadales; family Selenomonadaceae; genus Centipeda. The sequence continues at coordinate 4,922 of CAUQVG010000006.1, read as the reverse complement.
TGCCTCATCCTGACCGACCACACGGCGTCTGATGTGCTTTTCCAGCGCAAGGAGACGATCGGACTCCTTTGCGGCAATACGCTGCACCGGAATTCCGGTCCACTGGGCCACAACATCTGCGATGTCATGCTCCGTAACGAGAATCTCTGCCCGCTGATCCTCGCCACGGCGCGATGCCTCAAGCCGGGCACGCAGGTCCTGTTCGCGGTCGCGCAGACGTGCTGCCGCCTCATAGTCCTGCCCGCTGATCGCATCGTCCTTCTCCTTCACCGTCTCGGCGATCTCCATGCGCAGCTCGATGAGCTGATCCTTCCCGCCGACTTTTTTCATGCGTACACGCGAGGCTGCCTCATCGATCAGATCGATGGCCTTGTCCGGCAGGAAGCGGTCCGTAATATAGCGCTTTGAGAGACGCACCGCCGCCGTGACGGCAGCGTCCTCAATGCGGGCACGGTGAAACTCCTCATATTTGCTGCGCAGTCCGCGGAGAATCTGCTCCGCGCTCTCCTCGTTCGGCTCCTCCACCATGACGGTCTGAAAACGTCGTGCAAGTGCACTGTCCTTGGCAAAGTGCTTCTTGTACTCGCTGAGCGTGGTCGCGCCGATAATCTGCATCTCCCCGCGCGCAAGAGCGGGCTTCAAAATATTTGCCGCATCCAGCGATCCCTCGGCTCCGCCCGCACGGATAAGCGTGTGAATTTCATCAATGAAGAGGATGATATTCTTTGCCTTGACCACATCATCCACAACATTCTTGAGCCGCTCTTCAAACTCACCGCGGTACTTTGTCCCGGCGACGAGCGCCGTCATCGACAGCGTAACAACAAGTTTGTCCTCGAGCAGGAAGGGCACCTCGCCATCGGCAATGCGCTGTGCAAGCCCCTCCGCAACGGCTGTTTTTCCGACGCCCGCTTCGCCGAGGAGGATCGGGTTGTTCTTTGTGCGGCGCGCAAGGATCTGAATGATGCGGTCAATCTCAGCATCACGGCCGATGACCGGATCAAGTCCTCCCGCACGCGCAATGCCGATCAGGTCACGTCCGAATTTCTTGAGGGAGGAGGGCAGACCGCTCCGTTCGTTTTTTCCCTTCTTTTTACGGACCGACTTCTCCTTGGGCTCCTCCTCTGCGTCACTCATGCGCTCGAGCACCTCGCTCTGCAGTTCCTCGACGTCAACATCCAGTTCCTCGATCGTCTGAACGGCAGTCCCTTCGGCCTCTGTGAGAAGACTGAGCAGGATATGCTCTGTGGTCACAAAAGAGCGTTCCTCTCGCGCGGCATCAATCGCCCCCTGCATAACACGCTGAGCACGCCGCGTATAGTAGGGCGTTTCCTCCGGCTGCAGAACATCTTGAAATCTGTCCGAACGGCGAATCGCATGCTCTGCGCTGTCATAGTCTACGCCGAATTTATCCAACACCTCTGCTGCAATCGTGTCACGCATATGCAGAATGCCCAACAGAAGCTGTCCTGTTCCAATATATCCTTTTCCGCGCCGCTGCGCGATATACTGTGAAAACTCTACGGCCTTAATCGCCGTCTGTGTAAAAAACTGCCGGTAGTTCAAACTGTCCCCCTCCTTATCCCTGCATTCGATACTTATGCAAGATGGCACGCACGCGTGATGCACGCATGGCGCTGATTTCCCCCGTCGATAGATTTTCGTTCTCCGCCGCATACTTAAGATAGCTGTCCCGTGCCGAAACGAGAATCTCGTCATAGCACTCCGGCCCCACCGCGGTGATGATCCCGCGGTCAATGCCGTAACGCACGCGCGAGAGGAGATCAAAGACCTCCTGTTCCGTCAGTGAGCGCGCATAGGACAGAATCCCGAAGGCACGCCATACGCCGTCATCAACGCCGTCCTTCCCGAAGTAGGAAAGCGCCTTGCGCGCGCGCCGCTCATGTCCGACGACCTCCCCCACCGCCGTACGGAGATTCTCAAGCATCTCGGCCTCTGAATAACCGAGCGTGAGCTGATTTGAGATCTTATAGAGATGTGCTCCCTCGCCGATGCCCTCGAGTGAGTGAACGGCAAGACCCAGCTGCGGAGATATATTGACAATATTTTCGATGTTGCGTGTATAGACGAGTCCCGGCAAATGAAGAATGACCGAGGCACGCAGCCCCGTTCCGAGATTCGTCGGATACGCAGTCAGATAGCCCATCGTCTCATCGAAGGAAAGATCCAGCCGCGACTCGATACAGTCATCGATGCGCGATGCTGCCTCAAAGGCCTCTGTCAAAGACAGCCCGAGAGCCATCGACTGAATGTGCAGGTGGTCATCCTCATTGACGAGGATGCTGATGCAGGCATCTGGGCTAATATATGCCGAACGATGGGGCTGCTCCTCCGCAAACTTCTCGCTGATGAGGCGTTTCTCAATGAGGACAGCGCGCTGGAGGTCGGTCAGCTCATCAATTTCGACCCGTTCAAGAGGCTGTCCGAGCGCCTCTGCCACATCCGGAAAGACACCGTCCAGCGTCCGCTGGATCTCAGCCAGCTGACCGCGATCTGCGCGGCCCGGGAACGGGAGATTCACGAGATTGCGAGCAAGCCGCACACGGCTTGAGAGCACGACATCGCCGTCCTGCCCTCCCGTACCGAACCACGAGAGCCGTTCAGCGCGCAAGAGATCATCAAGTGCCATGGCCGCTCTCCTCCATCTGCCGCTCCAGTGCGCGGATGCGGTCACGGTACTCTGCCGCTTTCTCATACTCCTCTCGCGCAACCGCCTCCTTCAGGCGCACGCGCAGCTGATCGGCCTCCTGACGCAGCATGATGGAGCTCCCGGAGCGATGCGGTATCTTCCCGCGGTGTACGCTCGCGCCGTGAATCCGGCGCAGGAGCGGCGTCAGTTCATGGTGAAAGGTCTCATAGCAGACCGAGCAGCCGATCTGCCCCGTCTGCGGGAAATCCTGAAACCGCATGCCGCAGTTCGGACATGTGATATGGGGGGTATCCTCCTCTGAAGCATCCCCCTGCTGATTGCTGCCGAAAATCCCCTTCAGAAAGTCATCCGCCGACACATTCTGCTGCTGTGCGCGGAGGATGGATGCCCCGTACCGTGCAGCACAGCTCATGCATATATTCTTTTCGCTTCGTCCGCCGGGACCGATCTGCACAATGTGCACAATCGCCTCGTTGCGTCCGCATTCTTCACAAATCATGACAATAGCCCTTTCCGCTGTCCCGAATGAGACAGCCGGTCTTACCTTTATATCGAACGATTACGTAAAATTCTCCAGTGTCAGCAGCATTGTGCGCAGCATCTGCACCCGCTCCTTTGCCGCAAGGGTCTCCGAGTGGAACAGTCCGGTCACGACCTGCATTAAAAGCGCAGCCTCACGTGTTTCGATCATGCCGTGCTGCGCGAGGTAGCGCACCATGGACTGCACCGTTTCCATATCTGTGTCTTCATCAATCTCCGACAGCATATCCTGATAGACAAGGTCGCGCAGCGGAACCTGCACAATACGGATGAATCCGCCGAGCCCTCTCCGGGACTCTACGACGAAGCCTTTATCCTGCGTGAACCGCGTAGAGAGCACATAGCTGATCTGTGACGGTGCGCACGAAATTTCATCTGCAATATCCGTGCGCCGCAGCTCCACCTGCCCATCCTGACGCGTGGCAAGCTGGCGAAGAATATAGGACTCGATCATATCGGCAATGTTACTCATTGTATCACCTTCTCTGTGTCTTCCTCAATTGTGATTTTCTCTATTATATTTGACCTTTCGACTTTTGTCAATCATCAATTGCCGCAAGAAAAGAATACACAAAAAAGACGTGCTGCGCTGCAGCACGTCTTTGTATGCGGTTGTCCGCAGATATCAGCGTATCTTAGAAGAAGAAGCTGACGCGGCCATAGAGGGTCTGAACCTTGTCTTTCGTCGTGAGTTCCTTGCCGCGGAAGTACTGGACCTGCGTCAGGACGTTCTTGAACGGAACATAGCCGATGCCGAAGTCCCAGCCCTTCGTACCATACGGGGTCAGGGTGCTCAGAAGATCCGTGGAGTAGGTCGGTGCAAGCGAAGCGTTTGCTGCAACATAACGGTATGCAGCGTATGCGCCCCACGAACCCATGTCAGACTTCTTCGTGCCCTTGTAGTCAAGCTGGAAGCTGCTGGAATGATCCAGCTTGTCTGCCTTCGTGTTCTTCGCATAGGCAGCGCTGAGTGCAATGTTCTTGTCGAACGCATACTTTGCGCCGACCGACCAGATTGCAGCCGTATCTTCAAGCGTCCCCGTGGTGTTGTAACCATTCGTTACGGCCTTAAATGCATCGCTCTTGAAGTGGCGATACGAAACACCGCTGTTAACGAGCTTTCCGTTGCTGTAGCTCAGCTCAATGCCCTGGTAGTTTGCAGCCGTATCCGTCGCTGCAGCAATCCCCTTGTTGGCATTTTTAAGATTCCAGCGGCCGGCCTCAAGAGCAACCTTGACCTTATTGCCAAAGGTCACCTGTGCGCCGGAGAAGAAGTCATCCGCAACGAGACCGTCGTCGACGCTCGAGAAGAGGGGCATTTTGCCGAGCTTCACATCGAACTTGTCGTAGGAGCCGTGTGCATAGGCATAGCTCAGAGAAACATTGCCGCTCTCATCCGTCTTCATGTTGTTGCTTGCCGTCAGACGAGCCTTGACCTTCCAGTGATCGTTGACCTCGGCCGTCGGGAAGAGGCGAAGCTGAAGCTGGTTCGTGTTTGCCTTTTTCGAATCCACACCGGCAGTATGGTCATTGCTGTCGCGGCGGCTCCAATAGCGATAACGGAGCTCACCCGTCCACTTCACCATGTCAGCGTTGCGCTCGAGGTTCGAGACGCGGACGCCGAGGTTGTTGAGCTCATCCGCGAACTCAGCAGCAAGGCGGTCAACGAGAGCACGGTCCGATGCAGAGAGATCGCCCTTTGCCATCGCCT
>CAUQVG010000005.1:0-50665 GCA_963521685.1 uncultured Selenomonas sp. | reverse complement strand
CCGCGCATCTACATGATCATCGACGAGATCAACCGCCGCCATCTCGAGGAAGTGCGCCGCCGCTATCCGGGCAATGAGGACAAGGTGCATGCACTTTCCATCATCCAGGATGGCGTGATTCACATGGCGCGTCTGTCGATTGTCGGCGGGCACAGCGTCAACGGCGTGGCGAAGATCCACACAGGCATCCTGAAGTCCACAACGCTCCGGGATTTCTACGACTACACGCCGCGCAAGTTCAACAATAAGACGAACGGCATCACGCACCGCCGCTGGCTGATGGGGGCAAACCCGGAACTCTCCGCGCTCATCGACGACATGCTTGGCAGCCGCACATGGCACCGCCATCCGGAGAAGATGGACGGCCTGCATGACCATGTGGAGGACAAGAATTTCCTCGAGCAGCTCATGAAGATTAAGCGTCTGCGCCGTGAAGGACTCGCGCACTACATCGAGCAGCACAACGGGGTGAAGCTGAACCCGGATTCCATGTTTGATATTCAGGTCAAGCGCATCCACTCCTACAAGCGGCAGCTGATGAATATCCTGCACATCATGTACCGCTATCACCGTGCCCTCAGCGAGCCGTCCTTCCTGGCACAGCCTGTGACCTACTTCTTTGGCGGCAAGGCGGCGCCGGGGTACTACATCGCGAAGGAAACGATCCGTCTCATCAATGCAGTTGCCGAGCAAATCAACAAGGACAAGAGCGTCAATGAGTTCATGAAGGTGATCTTTATCGAGAACTTCGGCGTCTCGATCGGCGAGTTGGTCTACCCTGCGGCCGATGTCAGCGAGCAGATCTCGACGGCGTCGAAGGAGGCATCGGGTACGGGCAATATGAAGTTCATGATGAACGGAGCCATCACCCTCGGCACGCTCGACGGCGCCAATGTTGAGATCCGCGATGCCGTCGGCAGCGAGCACTGCGTCATCTTCGGCCTGAAGGCCGAGGAGGTCATGAACTACTACGCGACGGGAGCCTACTCGGCGTGGGATGAATACCACACGAATGAGAAGATACGGACGGTGATGAACCAGCTCATTGACGGCACTTATGGAGACTTCCGTTCGCTGTATGACTATCTGCTGCATGCGAACGATGAGTTCTTTATCCTAAAGGATTTCAATGCATACGATGACGCACGCATCGAGGTTATGCGGCGGTTCCGGGACAAAGAGGGCTGGGCGCGTACGGCGGCAATGAACGTCGCACACTCCGGCGGCTTCTCGTCCGACCGCACGATTGATGAGTATGCACGGCAGATCTGGGACATCCGTCCCGTCATTATCTCATAGGCATGCAGGGACCGGCGGAAGCTTCCGTCTTTTCCGGGACATACAGGAGGGGATCGTATGAAAACATCAGCGCTCAGTGAATTTGATCTTTACCTCTTTCATCAGGGTACAAACTATCATGCCCAGGAAATGCTGGGAGCTCACTTCATTGAACAGAACGGCAGGCGCGGTGTCCGCTTTACGGTGTGGGCACCGAATGCCAATGCCGTCAGTGTTGTCGGTGATTTCAACGACTGGAGCGTACTCGTCAACCCCATGAGCCGCATCGGCGACGGCGAGATATGGGAGACATTTGTCGAGGGCCTCGGCGAGGGAGAGACTTACAAATACGCAATTGAGCCGCAGTGGGGCGGTCCCCGCATTATGAAGGCGGATCCTTACGGTTTTTATGCGGAGAAAAAGCCGCAGACGGCGTCGCGCACCTATGATATGAATCACTATGAGTGGCAGGATGCGGCGTGGCAGGAGCGCAAGGAACGCGAATCCTCCTACGAGCGCCCGATGCTCACGTACGAGGTGCATGCAGGCTCATGGCGGCGCACGCTCGAGGGGGAATATCTCTCCTATCGGGAGCTGGCGGATCAGCTGATCCGTTATGTCAAGGACATGAACTACACGCACATCGAGTTCATGCCTCTTTGCGAGCATCCCTATGACGGCTCGTGGGGCTATCAGGCGACGGGATACTTTGCCGTGACGAGCCGCTACGGCACACCGGATGACTTCCGCTATCTCGTCGATACGGCGCATCAGAACGGCATCGGCATCATCATGGATTGGGTGCCCGGCCATTTCTGCAAGGACGAGCAGGGACTGCGCCATTTCGACGGCAAGAATCTCTACGAGTCAGATAATGAGACACGTGCGGAGAACTGGGAGTGGGGGACGACCAATTTCGACTACGGCCGCACGGAGGTGCAGAGCTTCCTCATCTCGAACGCCCTGTTTTGGTTCGAGGAGTTCCACATTGACGGCCTGCGCATCGACGCGGTTGCGAACATGCTCTACCTCAACTACGGCCGCAAGGACGGCGAGTGGCAGCCGAACAAATACGGCGACACGGGAAACCTTGAGGCGATGGACTTCTTGAAGAAGCTCAATGAGACGATCTTCAAGTACCATCCGCACGCGCTCATGATCGCGGAGGAGTCGACCTCGTGGCCGCTCATCTCAAAGCCCGTCTACATGGGCGGCATGGGCTTCAACTACAAGTGGAACATGGGCTGGATGAACGATATGCTCGCCTACATGAGCCTCGATCCGATTTACCGCAAGTGGAACCAGGACAAGATCACATTCTCCCTCATGTATGCGTTCTCCGAGAACTTTGTCCTGCCGCTCTCGCACGATGAGGTTGTGCACGGCAAGTGTTCGCTCATCAGCAAGATGCCGGGCGACTATTGGCAGAAATTCGCGGGTCTGCGCGGGTTCTTCGGTTACTGGATGGCGCATCCGGGAAAGAAGCTGCTCTTCATGGGCGGCGAGTTCGGCCACTTCATCGAGTGGAACTTCGACGACAGCATGGACTGGCATCTCGTTGAGCAGTATCCGATGCATACGAAGATGCTCGCCTACTCCAAAGCACTCAACAAGTTCTACGTCGACAACAAGGCCCTCTGGCAGGTCGATTTTGATTGGAACGGCTTCCAGTGGCTTGACTGCAACGACAGTGAGAACAGCATCATTGCACTCGTTCGCCGCGCAGAGGATCCGAGCGACTTTATCATCTGCGTGCACAACTTTACGCCCGAGGTGCGTCACAGCTACCGCATCGGCGTGCCGACAAAGGGCACCTATGTTGAGGTGTTCAACTCGGATGAGGAGGCGTACGGCGGCAGCGGCGTGCTCAATGCCGGCGATATTGTGAGCGAGGACTATGCCTTCCACGGACGCGAGCAGTCCATCGTCATTACAGTGCCGCCGCTTGCTGCGGCGTTTTATCGCCTCAAGCGCCAGAGCGGGGCAGGGACTCCCGTCAGCGAGCTGATGCAGACGGCGGATGCCGTTGCAAAGGAAAAGAAGGTCCCCGCAAAGCGGAGTGCCGCCGCTGCAAAGAAAAAAGACGAAGGCGCCGTCGCAAAGAAAGCAGCACCCAAGAAGCGGACCGCCGCTGCAAAGCCGACCGCGGAAAAGGATGCGGCGAAAAAGACAACGCGCACGCGTACCGCAGCTAAGAAGGGCGAGGACGGTGCTGAGAAAAAAGCGGCGGTGAAGAAAACGGCAAAGAAAGCTGCTGCGGAGAATGCTGCGGAAGCAAAGCCGGCGAAGAAGCCGGCGGTGAAAAAGACCGCCAAGAGTACCGCAAAGAAGCCTGTCGAATCCGCCGTGAAGGCTTCGGAAAAATCCGCAAAGGCCGCTGCCAAGAGTACCAAGACGGCCGGCATGACAGCCTCGAAGAAGAAGCCTGTCCGCAAGGCAGCGCAGGAAGGCGAAGAAAAAAACCAAAAGACACGCACGGCCAAGGCCTGAGCCGGCCGTGCAATACTGATAGGAGAATGACGAAGGCTGCGACAAACAGAAAGACAGACCTGCAGAGCGGATGACTGCGGCATTCGCTGCGGGAGAAGGAGGATATTGGGATGAAGGTACTTTATGTAGCATCGGAAGCAGTTCCATTTGTGAAGACCGGCGGTCTTGCAGATGTGGCGGGTTCGCTCCCTGCCGCATTGGTCAAGGATGGGGTGGAGTGCCGCGTCATCCTGCCGAAATACGGGACGATTTCCGAGGAAATTCGAAGTTCCATGGAGCATGTTTATGACGGCATTTTGAACGTCTCATGGCGGGACAAATTTGTCGGCATTGACAAGTATATCCTGAACGGCGTCACCTATTATTTCGTGGATAATGAGGAGTACTTCAACCGAGACGGTTACTACGGCTACCCGGATGATGCGGAGCGTTTTTCCTTCTTCAGCCGCGCTGTCCTCAATCTCCTTCCTGCACTGGATTTCTGGCCGGACATCATTCATACAAACGACTGGCACGCTGCCCTCGTCAACGTATTTCTTCGTCTGGAGCACATGGAGGATCCGCGCTATACGGGGATCAAGACCCTCTTCACGATCCACAATCTGAAGTACCAAGGCGTATTCCCAAAGGATGTCATGGAGGATGTGCTGGGGCTCGACTGGCAGTATTTCAACAACGGGGACTTTGAATTCTTTGATGCCATCAACTTCATGAAGGCGGGCATTATCTACGCCGACTATATCTCGACCGTCAGCAAGACCTACGCTGAGGAGATCCAGTATGACTACTACGGCGAGCATCTCGACGGCCTGCTGCGCAAGCGGAGCGGTGAGCTTTTCGGCATCGTCAACGGCATCGACTACGATGTCTACAATCCCAAGACGGACAAGAACCTCTACGTCAATTACACGGTGAAAAATGCTGTTGAGGGGAAGAGCGACAACAAGGTGCATCTGCAGCGCGATCTGGGGCTGCCCGAGAACCGCCGCATACCGATGATTGCCATGGTTACGCGCCTTGTTGCGAACAAGGGCCTTGATCTCGTCGTACGCGTCTTGGATGAGATCCTCCAGCACGAGAACGTGCAGTTTGTCCTGCTCGGCACGGGTGACCGCAGCTATGAGGATTGGTTCAAAGAGCTTGCGTGGCGCTATCCGAACAAGACCTCGATCAACATCCGCTTCTCGAATGAGCTTGCGCAGCGCATCTATGCGGCATCGGATATCTTCCTCATGCCGTCCATGTTTGAGCCGTGCGGCCTCGGCCAGATCATTGCCATGCGCTACGGCTCGATTCCGGTTGTACGCGAAACCGGCGGACTGAAGGATACCGTCGTTCAGTTTGACCGCTCCGATGTAGACAAGGGGAACGGTTTCCTGTTCTACGAGTATAATGCGCATGAGATGATGTATGCATTGAAGCGTGCGCTTGCTGCCTACGGCAATCTGCGTGAGTGGCGGCAGCTGGTCTTTACGGCGATGCACAGTGACTTCAGCTGGACGCGCTCGGCGAAGGAGTACGAGGTTCTCTATGACCGTCTCCTGCTTGAAAACTGAGGGGATTTTTCAGGGGGCGCTGATTCCTGCATAGAAGGACTGTGTGAATCGAACGGGAAACACTGCCATGAAACCGCTGGTGAACTTTGTTCAAACAAGAACATTTGATTCGCCAGTGGTTTCTGTGTGTTTATTTTGGGGGAGGAGAGATCATGCTGGAATCGTATCAAGCGGAGCACAACTCGCAGGATATATACTACCGTTCCATTGTTGGAGCGGCGGAGGCCGGCAGCCGGATGCGTCTCGGTATCCGCATTCGTACCGATGAGCCTGTCCGCCAGGTGCTTGTGCGCCTCTGGCAGGACCAGACGGGGGAGCGCCTGGTTCCGCTCGAGACACGGGACACGCAGGGGGAGCAGTACTTCTACACCTGCTGGATCGATTTGCCGGACTACGGATGTCTGCTCTGGTACTACTTCATTATCACGACAGAGAGCGGCACCTATTTTTATGGGAACAACGAGGAGATGCTTGGCGGCGTCGGCATGCTGAGCAATACGGCGCCCGCATCCTACCAGGTTACGATTTACAACAAGGGTGCACGGACGCCCGATTGGTTCAAGAATTCCGTGATGTACCAGATATTCCCTGATCGTTTTGCACGTTCCGGAGACACAATTGTACGGAAGAAAGGCGCAGTCATCCGCACGGACTGGACGGATGACCCCATGTACATCAAGGACCCCGACACGAAGGAGATTGTTGCCTATGACTTCTTCGGCGGGAATCTGCGCGGGGTTGCCGAAAAACTGGACTACCTGCAGAATCTTGGGATCTCGTGCATTTACTTCAACCCCGTCTTTGAGTCCGAGAGCAATCATCACTATGATACGGGAGATTATCACAAGATCGATCCCATGCTTGGCGATATCGAGGATTTTCGCAGCCTCATCGCAGCTGCCCGGGAGCGCGGCATCCGCATCATCCTCGACGGCGTCTTCAGTCACACGGGCAGCAACAGCATCTACTTCAACCGGCAGCAGCAGTACAGCTCGCTCGGTGCCTACCAGTCGCAGGAGTCGCCGTACTACTCGTGGTACCATTTCCGCAGCTACCCGAACGAGTATGACTGCTGGTGGAACTTTGACACGCTGCCGAACGTCAACGAGACCGATCCCGCCTATATGGACTTCATCATTACGAGCGAGGACAGCGTCCTCCATCACTGGATGAAGGAGGGAATCGCAGGCTGGCGTCTGGACGTGATCGATGAGCTGCCGCCGACCTTCTCCAAGGCGTTCTTTGCAGAGCTTAAAAAGACCGATCCCGATGCCGTTATGATCGGCGAAGTCTGGGAGGATGCGTCGAACAAGGTCGCTTACGGGACCCCGCGCGAATACCTCTCCGGCAATGAGATGGACGCAGCGATGAACTATCCGCTGCGCACGATGATGTTCGACTTCCTTACCGGAGCAGCGGACGGACGGCAGACCATGCGGCGCCTGTCGAGCCAGATCGAGAACTATCCGAAGGAAAATCTCTATGCGATGATGAACCTCATCGGCAGTCATGACGTGCAGCGTGCGATTACGGTGCTCGCCGGCGTGCCCTACTATGAGGGCATGCCCGCAGTTGAGCAGTCACGCATGCGCATGACCCACGAGCAGTTCGCACTCGGCTCGCATCGGCTCCTCATGGCAACGCTCTGGCAGATGACCTACCCCGGTGTGCCGAGCATTTACTACGGCGACGAAATCGGAATGCAGGGGTTCAAGGATCCGTTCAACCGCCGTCCGTACGACTGGGAGCACGGGAACAAAGAGATTCGCGGCTGGTTTGAGCGGTTTATTGCGATCCGCAACGAGAACGATGCCCTGCGTACAGGAGATATTATCCCTCTCTATGGTGCGGGCGATGTCATCGCGTATGCGCGTACGATCCGTTCGGGCTACGATGTGTTCAGCCGGGAGAAGGAGGACGGCGTCTTTATCGCCGCATTCAACCGCAATCTCACCGAGACACTGACGATCGAAGTGGATGTGAGCGACTTTGCCGGCGGCATCTTTGAGGACGCATTCAAGCCCTCACGTACCTACGAGGTCGAGCGCGGACATCTGCGCATCAAGATCCCGCCGCTGTTCGGACTCCTCCTGCGCGAGCGCAAGGAACCGCGCCGCTACGAGCGCAAGGCGGGGGTCCTCCTGCATCCGACCTCGCTGCCGTCGAAGTACGGCGTCGGCGACTTCGGCAGGGAGACATACCGCTTCCTCGACTTCCTTGCGGAGGCGGGGCAGAAGGTCTGGCAGATCCTGCCGCTCAGTCCTGTCGGCTGCACCTACTCGCCCTATCAGTCGATCTCTGCCTTTGCGGGCAACATCATGATGATCGATCTTGAAGATCTTGCCGGACGCGGGTGGCTGACGGAAAAGGATCTCTTCCTTCCGTATGAGGCAAATACCGCATTCATTGACTTTGAGAGGGTCAAGCAGTTCAAAAAGGATTTGCTGGAAAAGGCATTCCGCGTGTTCCGCAAGACGAGTGCAGACGACGCGGATTATCGCGCCTTCTGTGAAAAGGAGGCGTATTGGCTCGATGACTATGCGCTCTTTCACGCGGCAAAGAAGGAGTACCGGCGAACTGCGTGGATGGAGTGGCCGGAGGAAATCCGCCGGCGCGATCCGGATGCACTGAGGGCGCTTGCCGAACGCCAGCGTGACGAGGTGGAGCTTGACTGCTTCAAGCAGTATGTCTTTCATCTGCAGTGGAACCGCGTGCACGACTATGCGCGGAAGAAAGGGATTGAAATCCTCGGCGACATGCCGATCTTCGTTGCGCAGGACAGCGCGGATGCGTGGGCGCATCAGCAGCTCTTCGACCTGAACGAAGACGGATCGCCGCGCACGGTCGCGGGCGTTCCGCCCGACTACTTTGCAGCGAACGGCCAGCTGTGGGGCAATCCGCAGTACAACTGGGAGGCTATGAAGGCGGAGAACTATGCGTGGTGGAAGCGGCGCTTCCAAAAACTGCGCGAGCAGGTCGACATCATCCGCATCGACCATTTTCGTGCGTTTGAGTCCTACTGGTCAATCGACGCCAAGGCAGAGACCGCGGTTAACGGGCATTGGATCAAGGGGCCGGGCAAGCCGTTCTTTGATGAAATCGAGCGGGAGCTCGGCACACTCGACATCGTTGCCGAGGATCTCGGGATCATTACGGCAGACGTGGAGCGGCTGCGCGATGAATGCGGCTTCCCGGGGATGAAGATCGTACAGTTCCTCCTTGCACCGAACGAGTCCGGCCGCGTCGGATTCACGGTGCCTGAGAACAGTATCGTATACACGGGCACGCATGACAACAACACAACGGTTGGTTGGTTTAAGCGCGATATCGATGAGGTGCTGCGCGAGACACTCGCCAACATCACAGGAACGACCTCCGACCGCCCGCGCACCATCTGCAAGCGACTCATCAAGAAGGCCTATGCCTCGCGCGCACGCATGGCGATCATCCCGATGCAGGACCTGCTCGCTCTTGACGAGCGCGCCCGCATGAATACGCCCGGCACCGTCGGCATCAACTGGCGCTGGAGCCTCAAGAAGGACTACCTCCTCGAGCTCGATCCGAAGAAACTGCAGGCACTCTGCATGCGGTATCATCGGTGATGCCTCTGCACATGATGCGGCAGCCGAGCGGCTGAGAGGAGCCCGCCGCCACTGGGCGCGGCGGGCTCTTCTTTCTTTTTTCAGTGTTTTGTGGTATCCTACAAAGAGATTTTTTGCAGGAGGAAGAGTTATGTCAGAGTATATATACACCGTTGAAAAAGACTGTCCGATCTGCGGAGAGAAAACACATGTGACAAAGCTGAAGACACGTCTCATCACGCTGGAGACGGATGAAGATTTCTGCGTGCACTACAAGGGCGTCAATCCTTACCGATACCGCATCTGGATGTGTGAGCACTGCGGTTTTGCTGCGGATGAAAAGCAGTTTACCGAGGAGCCGATCAGTGTGCGCGATAAGGCCAAGATCAAGGAGCTGCTTGAGGGACATAAAATCAACCTGCCGTATACGGAGGAACGCACGGTGGAGGAGGCGATCCGCGCCTACAAACTGGGTATTTTCTTCGCGGAGCGCCTCGGCTGGTCGCTTCAGAAGCAGGCGGGGTACTGCATGGGGATGGCGTGGGTTTACCGCGATACGGAGGAGCATGAAAAGGAAGAGGAGATGCTGCGCCGTGCCGCAGAGCTCTATCAGAAATCCGTCATGACCGAGCACTATCCGATCCACGGAATGACCGACAACATGGCCATGTACATTGCAGGTGCGGCTTACTACCGCATCGGCGATTTCGAAAAGGCGACGCAGATGCTCTCGCAGATCATGAGCGATCAGGACGTGCGCAAGAACGACAAGAAACTCTTTGACCGTGCACAGAGCCTTTGGACGGATCTGCGTGCGAAGAAGGCTGCTGCAGAAAAGGCGGGAAGCTGATGGCTGTTGATATTCCTGCACACGTCATTGAACAGGTACAGAACATTGACTGGAGCAGAGTTCGGGAGGCTGTGCAGGACTATGGACCCGCACTCACCGTTCTGCGTGATACATGGGATCGCGAGACGCTGGCGCAGATCGCCGAAGGACATCTTTTCGTACGGGACTCTGTGCTGAATGAAGCCATCGCGCACAACATCGGAACGGAGGGCTCGATCCGGAGTATCGTGCTTACATCTCATGAGAACGGCAGGCTCGATATGGTCTGTACCACGACGAAAAAATACAAGAAGATCGAGCTGTCCGGAACCATCGAGGAGTTCGTCCACGACGGCGCGAAGTCCTATGCAGTCTATCGCGTCCGCAAGAAGAATATTCCGGATCACGGACTCGTGTCGTGGGTGTTCTCGCGCATATCGCTCTCGATGGTGGAGCGCATGGTGGGGCACCTCGATGTGTCTGACCGTCTGCCGGTAGACATTAAGGGAAATAAGGTGCTCGTAGATTTTCACGAGGTGCTTGCAGTGTCAAAACTGGGGGCGACGGAGTTCCGTGGACATCGTCTGATCGATATGATCGAGATTGAGGGCGCACAGGTGCGCGAGGGCGGCATCATGTTTGATACAAAATTAAACGTGCCCGATGACGTGAAGGAAGGCCTTCGGGCGATTTTGAAGGAGAAGCGTTCTTCCGATGAGGAAGAGCATGCAGCGGAAGGAGGAGCCTCTTGACGAAAAATATTATCTGCACACTATGCACGGCTGTACTGACGATCCTGCTCATGCCGCAGACGGCTGATGCGGCAAAGGCGGAGCCGGCCGCGGAGAAGATCATCTTTGTCCCGCACGACGGCCGCCCGATCTCGAGCAAGCAGACGGCAGATGTGGTCCGGCAGATCGGCTACGATGTCGTTATGCCGCCGCAGGAGCTGCTCGGCAGCCGGGATGACTGGGGACATCCGGACGAGCTCTGGACATGGGTCCGCACAAATATGGCACAGCCGGGTGTAAAGGCTGCGGTGATCTCCTCCGATGCCATGATCTACGGCAGTCTTGTCGGCTCGCGCAAGCACAGCTATACGCGCGATCAGGTGCTCGCCCGCGCCGTCCGGTTCAGCGAGCTGCAGCGTGCGCAGCCGAAGACCCCCATGTACGTCTTTGGCTCCATCATGCGGACGCCGCGCTCGGGTGAGGCCTCGGGGCATGAGGAGCCGGAGTATTACCGTCGTTACGGTGCGGACATCTTTCGCTATACCCTCCTGCGCGACAAGGAAGAGGTCGATGGACTGACTCGGCGCGAGCGTAAGGAATATGCCTTCCTCGAACGCCTGATTCCGAAGGAGGCGCTCGCCGACTGGATGGGGCGCCGTGAGAAGAACTATGCGGTCAACGCGTATCTGATCAATCTCATGCGCGAGCGCGGGACATTCCGCTATCTCGCGCTCGGGCGCGACGACAACGCGCCGTTCTCGCAGACGCATATGGAGAGCCGTCATCTCGCGGAGGCAGGGGCGGATCTCGGGAAGACACGATTCCAGACGATGGCGGGCATTGATGAAATCGGCCTGCTTATGCTGACGCGCGCGGTCAATGAGCAGCGCCGTGAGGTGCCGTTTGTCTATCCGCGCTACAACTGGGGGCGCGGTGCAGATACCGTGCCTGCCTACTCGGATGAAAAGATCGGCGACTCGGTCGTCGATGCCGTTCTCGCTGCCGGCGGAATGATCGTCCGTGCGCCGGAGAAGGCGGATGTCGTCCTTACGGTGAATACGAATCCGGACGGACGAACCTATGAGGCCAATGCCATGGTCAATGACGGCACGCCGCGCGACGGCACGATGTATTTTGCCGATATTGTGGCCGACTATGCCGCAAAGGGATATCCCGTTTCCGTTGCAGACATTGCCTTTGCCAACGGCTCGGACAATGCGCTCATGGCAGAGCTTCAGCGCAGGGGCCTCCTGTATAAGATCCGCGCCTATGCGGGTTGGAATACCCCGACGAACAGCTCGGGCTTTGCCCTCGGGCAGGGAATGCTCGTCCGCCATATGGAGCCGGATTCGGTCGACCATCTGCTGACGACGCGCTATCTCGATGACTGGGCATACCAGGCGAATGTGCGCAATACCATCGCGCGCCAGCTCACCTGGCTGCGCGGAGACGGATTCTACGGCAGCCTCGGTTCCAAGATGGATGCGGTCGCTGTGCGTTCGACCCGCATGATGAACAGCTTCATTGAGGAGAATCTGCCCCCGATCTCAGAGATCAATGCCGTTGAGGTGACCTTCCCGTGGAATCGGATGTTTGAATCCGATATTCTGCCGGAGGACCGCGGCTTTGCACATGATTTCCTTGCAAGGAGGAAGTAGACATGGCCGGGAAATATCTGATCGCCTTTTTCTCTCCGTCGCCTTCGCGGCGTACGGAAACGGCAGCGCATAAAATCGCTGATGTGATTAGTGCCGATCTTTATGAGATTGTGCCCGCGATTCCCTATACGACGGAGGATCTCAACTGGAACGACCGCAAGAGCCGTTCGAGTGTGGAGATGAATGATCCGGAGAGCCGCCCGGAAATCGCGGGCGAGCTGCCCGATCTCAGCCGATATCATACGATTTTTGTCGGCTTTCCGATCTGGTGGTACACTGCGCCGCACATCATCAATACCTTCCTCGAGAGTTTTGACCTGACGGGAAAGACGGTGGTTCCCTTTGCCACCTCGGGCGGGAGCGCGATGGGGCAGACGACGGCACATCTGCGTCCCTCTGCTGCGGGTGCGCAGGTGAAGGAAGGACGCCGCTTCGAGATGGGAGAGACGCCGATGGCGATCAACTCGTGGATTGCGGCGCTTGGGATTTGAGGACTTAGAATGAAAAATACGGCTGGGTTCAGCCGTATTTTTATATGGGATCGTTTTTATATTGGGAAGAGAATGCACTATGCCGGGCAAAGATTTTTGGATTATTTTAGCATGGGACGATCATTCTGTATGAAATATGGACAGGGGGACGATGATGGAAATGCAGAAACCAATAACAAAGAGTCTCCGATTTCTTTTCTTGACAGTATGATAGCCATATCGTTTATAATATATTTTAAAGGAATCACTGCTCAAATGGTGTTTGTCAGATTCGGGCAGAAAATCGGGGGATAAAAGACTGCCCCCATGGCGAAAGGAGGTGAGGAGAGTGGAACATCCCAAGTTCGAGGTGCCGACGGATCCGCATGGAAAGCTGCGCTACGAGCGCGCAAAAAAGCATGCGGAGGCGGCAAAAAAAGCGGGAAAAAGTTCAGCAGAAATTCATGCGATCTTTAAGCAGGTCATGAACTTTAATCCCATGGACATCGATAAGATTCCTACGGACGAAGCCCATGCGAAATATCGCAGCGCCATGATCCATGTGAAAGCGGCGAAGGAAAGAGGTGCATCGTCCGATGAAATCCATGCGATGTATGAACGCATCATGACAGGCAAGTCGCGCGCCTGACATGAGAGGGGCGTGGAGCCCCCCTTGACGAAAGAAACGGACTGCGGCTTTGCGCGATCCTGAAAAGCATGTCATACATGGAAAAGTGTTTGGTGTTGGCTAAGCTGTCCACAGGGGATACAGTGTATTTAGATACGCTGTCTATATGAAGTAGAAAGGGCTTTTATTGACTTGCAGATGTATGATTTTTGTAAATTGGGAAAAGAGTACTTCAGAAGAATTTGCCGCATGAAAAAAGTGCATCTGTTTTCGCTTGTCTGGGCAATCTGTCTTGTAATTGGCGTTGGTGTCGACGTTTACGATGTCAGCAGCAAAAAAGCCTCCAACTGGACAAACTTTATGGAGTTTTTTCAAGGAATTGAACTTCCTGACAGAGCAGATGTCATCAAAACAGACATTTTGGATAGAGTTGGCAGCCCTTTTGGGATCCGTCTCGTGTATCGCAGCCAGAATGATATGGCGCGTGAGCTGGAGCGATACCGGCCCATGTTGGAGCGGGAACAGCTCATCATGGAAAAAGCGAATGACAGAGAATATGCTGGTCATTCGTCCAACGGGCTGCTTCATTTTTCTTTGGCGAAACAGGGGGATGAATATCGGATGGGGATCTCAAATGGAAGGCATTGATAAATTCCGGCTGGACAAGAAGCTTGTGCTGAGGGCTTTCCTCATTGTTATATTATTTTTCCTCTGGTACAATGGATACACATATTACGAGCGCCATCAGGGAGCAAATACTCCCGTGCAGGAGCAGATGCTGATCTATGCGCTGCATGAACTGAAAGAGATTCAGCATGAGAAGGTACTTGACATTGAGAAGATCGATGTTCCCGGAGGCGATCGAAAGCTGAAAATCAAGGTGCAGGGCGATATGCACGCGGTCTTTGCAGAGAAGGAGATGCTGCAGGCAGGGTGGTCCGATATTCGCTCGGAGAAAAATATGATTCAGGGGAAACGGGCGGACTGCTATATTCAGATTTCACAAAACAGGGGCTGTTATGAAATATGCATCGATCCTCTTCGATAGACATATTATATTCTCATGAAAGATGAATCCGCTCCTAATACGGTACGGGGCTTTTTCCGATAGAATGTATGGAGGAGTGAAGCCATTGATACAATCTAAGATACGATTTCCTGTGATTTTCATCGGTGTCTTTGCGGCGGCCATTCTGATTGCGCTCTATGCCGCAACCATCGGTAAGATGGAGAAGGCGGATGCGGCGGAGAGCATCAAACTCTACTGCGATGCCTTTGTACGGCAGGATGAGGAAGCGCAGAAGCGGCTTGTATCCTACGGCGCACCGACGGATTCGTTCAATATGAAGATGGCGTTCTCGAATGCGCTTCAGACCGCCGGGGCAATGCTTTCGCCGGAGGAGGCATCTAAGATCGGCGATGCCTACATGGAGTCTCTGCAGAATGCTGTGGTAGAGACCGCTGTAGCAGAGCAGGGCAGGGAGATGGCGACGGTTGAGGTGACGGTGACGCGGTTCAATATGACAGCGGCACGGGATAAGGCGTCCGCGCTCCTGCGTCAGAAGGTCAAACTGGATGCCTCGCCGGAGGAACTGCGGCATATGGCGGTTGAAGCGACCGCGGAGGCATATCGCGAACTGCAGCCGATCGGAACGGTGACATTCTATGTACCTGTGCGCTACAATGAAAAGACGCGCATCTGGGATCCTGCCGATCCAATGCAGTTCGGGTTTGATTTGTCGAAACAGACAATGGGGGTAGAGTAGATGGCAGAAGCAGATTGGCAGCAGACAGACCGTACGACAGCAGAAGGGAATCCGCGGCGTCCGGAGGGCAAGGCAGGGCGTGCGATGCTCGCGCGCATGAATGAGAGCCATGCGCATCTTGTCGACTGGGGACTGTCGCAGATGGACTTCAATGCAGCGGATACGGTGCTTGACATCGGCTGCGGCGGCGGCAATACGCTCGCGCGGATGGCGGAGCGCGTGACGGAGGGACATCTCGTCGGCATCGATTACGCCGAAGCCTCGGTAGAGGCGTCGCGTGCGTTCAATGCACAGCTCGTTGAGTCAGGCCGAATGGAGATCCTGCATGCCTCGGTGGAGGCTCTGCCGTTTGCTGATGCACATTTTGACAAGATCACAACGGTGGAGAGTTTTTATTTCTGGCCGAATCCTGAGGAGAGCCTCAGAGAGGTCGCGCGCGTGCTGAAGCCGGGCGGCACATTCCTCCTGCTTGCGGACATCTATGGGCGGGACGATTTGCCCAAGGACATACAGGAGAAGGTCGCGGGCTATGCGCTGACCAATCCGACCCCGGAGGAGTTTGAGCAGCTCTTCCGTGCGGCAGGATTCCATGAGGTTCATATACATCTCAAGGACGGCGAGTACTGGATTGCCGTCTGCGGAACCCGGTAAATCAAAAAAAGACTGCACGTGCAGTCTTTTTTTTTGCGGTCAGTTCTGCTGTTCCTGTACGAAGCGGATAAACTCATCCGTCTCAGCCTGTCCGTTCAGCTTTGCCGTATACATATGGTTGCCCATCTGCGGCCACATCATCTCCGGCATGCGTTCGCACATGACGATCTTTCCGGCATAGCGCGCGATGATCTCCTCATGGGTGTGAACGTAGCGGTGGAAGTCGCGGCGGCTCGCATATGCG
Source organism: uncultured Selenomonas sp. (assembly GCA_963521685.1). Classification (GTDB taxonomy): domain Bacteria; phylum Bacillota; class Negativicutes; order Selenomonadales; family Selenomonadaceae; genus Centipeda. The sequence continues at coordinate 34,783 of CAUQVG010000005.1, read as the reverse complement.
CAGTAGTAATGTTCGCTTGGCTCAGGGAGGAGGCGGCGGTTTGCCGTAATCATATCCGCCCAGATCTCATAGACATCGGTGGAGTGGGCGTAGTTCATCATGTCGGTGGTATAGCCGCCCGCCGGGCGCATATTGACCTCGAGCCCAACGAAGTCGCCGACGTCGCCGAGTCCCGGCTTTGCCTTCGTCAGACGGAAAAACTCGAGGTGAACGAAGCGGCTGTGCACACCGAATGCTTTGAGTGTCGCACGGCCTGCTTTTTTCAGCGCATCAGGCACACGGTCCGTCGTATAGTAAGACAGATCCAGCTGGTAGAGCACGATGTCCATGACAGACGGCGGCCAGACGGTCATGGACTCGAAGATCGGGCTGCAGTCCGCATCGACGATTGCGTCGTAGGAGCAGATGTCTCCCGTGACAAACTCCTCCATGACGTAGGGGACAGCAGGATTTGATGCGTAGAAATGGCAGAGCTCATCATGGGTGTCAATGCGGTAGGTATCCGTTGCACCAACGCCCGAATCGGGCTTGACGATGACGGGATAGCCAACCTCGGCGAGGAAGTCCTCGGCGGCAGCGAGCGTGGTCACCTTCGAGAGACGCGCGGTCGGGATGCCTGCCTGCTTGTAAAAGGGCTTCATGGCGGACTTGTTCTTGATGCGGTCCATATCGCTGCTCTGCCAGCCCGTGCGGATGTTGAAATCCGTGCGCAGGCGGGCATCGCTCTCGAGCCAGTATTCATTATTGGACTCGAGCCAGTCGATGCGCCCGTATTTGAAGGTAAAGAATGCGACGGCGCGCAGCATCTGGTCGTAGTCGGCGAGCGAGGGGACGAAGTAGTACTCGGTCAGCGCCTCGCGCACCTCATGGGCGAGCTGGTCGTAGGGAGTATCTCCGATGCTGAGGACGTTGACGCCCTTTTTCTTCAGCCGATCGCAGAAATTCCAGTAGGTGCGGGGAAACTGTGGAGATATAAAGAGAAAGTTCATACGGTCGCCTCCGTTCTATTCCTGTTCGCGCAGGACGAAGGGGAGGAAGTAGACGAACTGCTTTCTCCACCACTCCCAGTCATGATCGACGTCGTAGCCCCAGAAATCGACCCATGCGTGAATGTCCTTGCTGTACAGCACATCGCCCATGAGTGCTGCTGTGCGGCGGCCCTCCTCCTCCCAGCGGCCTTGTCCGACACAGAGGACGATGCGGCGCTGGTTGTAGAGGTCGATGTAGGGATGATCGCCGGGCATGTTCGCGAGAAAGTCGAGCGGTGAGTTGTCATAGAGTGTGTCGTTCACCCAGCCGCCCGTGAAAAACTTTGCATCGTAGACGCCTGAGAGGGCGAGTACGCCGTCGAAGAGGTCGGGACGGCGGAAGAATACAATCGCCGCATGCAGCCCGCCGAGACTGCACCCCGCTGCGACAGGCATGCGGCCGGAGGCGTTCTCCATGCGGATGAACGGAATGACCTCGTCGATGATGTAGCCGTAGTACAGCTCCTGCCGCTGCGCGCGCCATTCCTTGTCGCCCCAGATATGAGACCAGGTTTCTGTATCGACCGTGTCCACGCAGAAAAGCTGAATGCGTCCGCGCTCCAGATCGCCCGCCATCGTCTCGATCATGCCGAAGTTCTCGAAGTTGTCGCTCATCGCGTCCTGCGTTGGGAATACGAGGATGGGAACGCCGTTCGGCTTCCCGTAGATGCGTATATTCATTACACGGTCGAGCCGCGTACTATGCCAATTCACTTCTTTGCAATTTGTCATGGGCATTCTCCTTGTATTTACATGTGATAATACAGCTATACTGTAGCGAATCCGCTTGTTTTTGTCAAATGGAGCGCGTGCGGGAACGGGGCGGCTGAAGCATCAAAAAAAGCTGCCGCAGCAGCTTATTTTTTTGTCGGTACGCGAAAGAGGAGGAAGATGATGTGCGCCGCCCACATGACGCCGATTGCAATGCGTGCATGCGGATGACTGCTCAGGAGGAAGGAGATGCCCATGAGGGTCGTGACGGGGAGCATGATGCGGAGTTTCTGCGTAAAGGTCATGCCGCGCCGGCCGTTCCGCATGAGGATCATCGTGTGGCGGTAGATGCGCGTTGTGCGCAGCCAGCGGTCGAGGCGGCGGGAACTGCGTGCAAAGCAGTATGCGGCGAGCAGGACAAACGGAACGGTGGGCAGGACCGGGAGCGCAGCACCGAGGGCACCGAGTCCGAGACTGATGAGCCCGAGCGCTGCGAAAAAAATTTTTTTAAGGATCATAAAATCGGTTTCCCTTTGTGATGAAATATATTCTCATGTGAAAGAGGATAGCATGAGAGCGGGAAAATGGCAACGTGAGATTTTGTAGTTTTTTTGATTTGTGGTATAATAAAAAACGGTTTTCATGGAGTCCCGATTTAGTACGTGGGGTTCCATTTGGGAGAGGAATGAGACCAACCTAATGATTCGGATGAAAAATATCTCGAAAACATACGATAACGGCGCCGTTGCGCTTGATCACATCAACATCGAGATCGGCAAGGGTGAGTTCATCTTTGTTGTCGGTGTGAGCGGCGCGGGCAAGTCCACGTTTATCAAGATGCTCTTTCGTGAGGAACTGCCGACGGAGGGAGAACTCTTCGTCAACGGGCATGACGTTGTTCATATGGACCTCAAGGATGTGCCGTATCTCCGGCGGGGCCTCGGCGTTATCTTTCAGGACTACCGTCTTCTCTCGGACAAGACGGTCTATGAGAATGTGGCATTCGCGATGCGCGTCATCGAGGCGCCGCGCCAGATGATTCAGCGCCGCGTCAATGCCGTGCTCGACGTGGTTGGGCTGCGCGACAAATACCGCAACTTCCCTTCACAGCTGTCGGGCGGTGAGCAGCAGCGCGTGGCGATCGCCCGCGCCATTGTAAACGATCCGGCGATCCTCATCGCAGATGAGCCGACGGGCAATCTCGATCCCGAGACCAGCTGGGATATTATGGATATATTCAAACGCATCAATGCCTCCGGTACGACAATTGTCATGGCAACGCATGACAAGAATATCGTTGATACGATGCAGCGCCGTGTCATCGCCATCGAGGGCGGCCACATCGTGCGCGACGAGATGCGCGGAGGCTACGGATATGAAGATTAGAACCGCCGAATACTATGTGCAGGAGGTTTTCCGCTCGCTGCGCCGCAACAATTGGATGACGTTTGCCGCTGTCGGTACGGTCGCGGTATCCCTCTTCATCCTCGGCGTGTTCCTCATTCTCGCGCTGAACATGAACCGCGCGGCGTCGCTCCTCGAGTCACAGGTACAGATCAGCGTTTACATGGAGGATGATCTGGACAAGGAAGAAGAGGAGGCCCTGGGAGATAAGATCCGTGCGCTGCAGGGAATCGAGTCGGTCAAGTACATTGGCCGCGAGGAGGCCCGGGCGCGTCTTTCCGATCGCCTGGGTGAGCAGAAATATCTGCTGGATGCGCTCGGTGACAAGAACCCGCTCCCGAACGCCTATGAGGTGACGGTGCGCCAGCCGGATATGGTTGAGACGGCAGCAAAGCAGATCGAACGCATGAGCGGAGTGGAGTCCGCGAAATACGGGCAGGATGTCGTGGAGCATCTCTTTGACATCACGCGTCTTGTGCGTATTTTCGGTGTCATGCTTATCCTCCTGCTCGGCGGAGCGACCGTCTTTATCATTGCCAATACGATCCGTCTGACCGTGTTTGCACGGCGGCGCGAGATCGCAATCATGAAATACGTCGGCGCCACGGATGAGTTCATCCGCTGGCCGTTTGTCCTCGAGGGCATCGTTCTCGGCTGCATCGGCGGCATCATCTCGGCATTCGTGCTGCGCAGTTTCTACGCAGGCGTAACGAACAAGGTCTATGATACGCTTGCATTCTTCCCGCTGATCCCGCAGTCGCCGTTCATGAACTACGTGAGCCTCGTCATCATCCTGCTCGGCATGGCGATCGGCGCCGTGGGCGCATGGGTGTCGCTCAAGCGCTTCCTGAAGGTGTGATGCGATGAGATCAGCGATGAAAAAGACACTCTGTGCTGCGCTTGCTGTCACGTTCCTTGCCGCGGGGCAGGGAGCGGCGGCAACCCTTGAGGAGGAGCGCGACAGCTACGATGCGCAGGTCGAGGAACTCGGACGGCAGAGCGATGAACTCGCCGGCAAGATCGACTCCCTCTCCGAACAGAAAAGGATTCTCGACGAATCTGCAGATACGGCAATCGCCGAGCATAAGGCACGCCGCGCCGACCTGAACAAGACCCTCGAGCGCCTCGAGGAGAATGAGGAAAAGCTTGAGGTTACGGAGCGCGAATATGAGCGCAAGAGTACCGCCCTCGGCAAGCGCGTGCGCGATATTTACATCAACGGACAGGTCTCCTATGTCGATGTCCTCTTCGGCGCGAAGGATTTCTCGGACTTCCTCACGCGCATGGATCTCCTGAAGCGCGTCATCAAGCAGGACTATGATCTCGTGCATGCCGTGCTGGCAGACCGCGACGCGATGCTTGCGCTTAAGGAGGAGCTGGAGAAGGATCGGGCAGAACAGGAACCGCTCGAGAAAAAGGCCCGTGAGGCGCGCCTTGCAATGGAAGACAAGGTCGCACAGCAGCAGGCACTCATCGATCAGATGAAGTATGACAAGGCGACGATCGACCGCAAACAGGATGAGTCGCGTGCAGCCTCCGAACGCATCACGCGCATGCTCCAGCGCAGCGGCCTGCGGAACCTGCCGGTGCAGGGATCGGGGGCGATGATCTGGCCTCTTGCGGGATCCATCACATCGGATTTCGGCTGGCGCACACACCCCATTACGGGCGCGCAGCGCTTTCACAGCGGCATTGACATCGGCGGCGACTACGGCGATCCGATCTACGCGGCGCAGGCGGGGACAGTTGAGTACGCGGGGTGGATCTCGGGATATGGATATGCTGTTATCATCAACCACGGCGGTGGAATCTCAACCCTCTACGGACACTGCCAGTCACTTGACGTGGGCACGGGACAGAGTGTGGAGCAGGGGGAACTGATCGCAGAGTGCGGCTCCACAGGAAACTCGACGGGCCCGCACTGTCACTTTGAGGTGCGTGTCAACGGCGAACCGGTCAACCCGCTTGCCTACCTTTGATTAAGCGAAAGAGAATATGAACAGAAAGAAACTGGCCTTCATTGTCACGGTATCCATGCTTCTCGGGAGTATACTGACCGTTCTGCTTGCGGGGGGAGTCCTGCGCATGGCGGGACTCTACGCCGACGACGTGCTGCGTCTCTTCGGTGTGATGAAGTTCATCCAGGCGCGCTACGTAAATGCGCCGGATACGACGCTGCTCATCGACGGGGCGATCAACGGCATGGTCGCTTCACTCGGCGATCCGCACTCCGTCTACATGCCCCCCGCGATGTTCAAGGAGCTGCGCCAGCATACCGAGGGTGCCTTCGGCGGCATCGGCGTGACGATGGGCTTCAAAGATAAAACGGTGAAGATCATCTCCGTTCTTGAGGGGACCCCCGGCGAGGCGGCAGGCCTCCAGACGGGGGACGAGATCCTTGCCGTGGACGGCACGCCGACGAGTGAGATGCAGAACGAAGAGGTCGCGCTGCGCATCCGCGGTGCGGCGGGGACGAATGTCGTCCTGCGCATCCTGCGCGGGGGCGTGGAGCAGGAGTATACCATCACGCGCGACGTCATCCAGGTGCATTCCGTACGCGGCGTGATGATTGACGGGACGACGATCGGCTACATCCGTATCGGGTCCTTTGCCGAGCGTACGGGTGAGGAGTTTGCGGCGGAGATGAACCGTCTTGCAGGCGAGGGAATGACCGCGCTCATGATTGATCTGCGTGAGAATCCGGGCGGGCTTATTACGAGCTGCGTTGCCGTTGCCGAGCAGGTTGTGCCTGCGGGGACGATTGTCTCGGTCATCAACCGCGACGGCGACAAGGAGGTCTACACGTCGCATCTTGCGGAGCGGAAATACCCGATTGCCGTGCTCATCGACGAGAACAGTGCGAGTGCCTCCGAGATTCTTGCGGGTGCACTGCAGGATACGGGGGCGGCGGTCATTATCGGCATGACCTCCTACGGCAAGGGATCTGTACAGGCGGTCCTGCCGCTCCTGCACGAGGACGGGCTGAAACTCACGATTGCTAAGTATATGACGCCGAGCGGACGCTCCATTGACGGCGTGGGCATTACGCCCGACATTGTCGTTGAGCGTTCGCCGAAGGATACCTCAGATGTGCAGTTCGAGACGGCAAAGCAATGGCTTCTGGAGCATCCGACACTCTAATATAAAAATAACAGGAGTCTAAGAAAGACTTAGCGCCCCTGCGTTAGCATGGGCGCATTATTATGGATATATTTCCTAAATTCCAAGCGGAGGTTTTTATGTACGATCTACCGTGCAGGCGGCGCTGCCGCCGCGGGTTCACCGCACTTGCACTGAGTGCGGCGCTCTTTCTCCCGTATCCTGCGCATGCAATGAATCTGAGTCTGGCAGAGGCGATCGATACGGCGCTCGCTGCGAACACGGGGCTGCGCATCACACATGAGGGCGAGCGAACAGCAGATGCGGAACTGCGGCAGGCACGCGGAAAGAACAGCGTCTCAGTCTCGGCAAGCGATACGCTTCGCGCGAGCAAGGCGCGGGATGAGAGCGCACAGGCGAGCAACAGTGCGAACGTCTCGGCGAGTCTCCCGCTCTACACAGGCGGCGCGAATCAGGCGAGCATCGAATCCGGAGAGATCGGAGCTCGCACTGCGCGCTTTGCCACCGAGCGGGCGCGCGAGGAGCTGAAGTATGAGGTGATCTCCGCCTACTGGAATGCGGCGGAGGCACTCAAGAAGATCGATGTTCAACGCGATACCGTGAACAAATATGATGCGCATCTGAAGAATGTCACGGCACTCTACGGCGCCGGTGCACAGGCGCGCATTGATGTCCTCCGCTCCTCGGTTGAACTCTCGAATGCGCAGCAGGATCTCATCCGTGCGGAGAACACGTACGAGGTGAACCTTGCAGCACTGCGCAATCTCCTGAATATCAACCGTGCAGAGCCGATACAGCTCACGACGGAGGTTTCCTACCAGCCCTTTGAGACCTCGATGGAGGACTGCATCTCCTATGCCTACCGCAACCGTCTCGATCTTGCATCCGCGAGGGAGAAGCTGCGTCAGCGCGAACTCAGCGTGGATATTGCAAAGGCGGGCCGGAAGCCGACCGTAGACCTGACCGTCGGGTCCGGACTCACGAGCCAGTTCCGTCCCCGTCATGATACGAGCGCGGACGTCTCCGCGTCCGTCGGCGTCCGATGGAACATCTTTGACGGCGGCGTGACGCGCGGTCAGATCGATGCGGCGGAGGCAGAGCGGGATATCGCACTGCTGAATGTAAAGAAGACCGAGGAGTCCATTGATCTGGAGCTCCGCAAGGCATATCTCAATATGCGTGAAGCGGAAAAGCGCTTCACCTCAACGGGAGATGCCGCGGCACAGGCACGTGAAGACTATCATATCGCAAACGAACGCTACCGCGCAGGCGAGGGCATCCTGCTCGATATTATCGATGCGCAGGCTGCTCTGACATCTGCCGAGACAAATGCGATCAGCGCGCGCTATGACTATGCACGCTGCCGTGCTCAGGTGGAGAGCCTTATGGGAGAGGGATTGACGGACAGTGAACGCGCGGCGGCAGAGCGGCTGCCCTCTGTGACGCAGGAGGAACGCGAGGCTGCGCAGGCAGCATACGCTGAGTCCGGGTCGGAGGCTGCCGCACAGAAAGGGGCGCACAAATGAAACGAAGGACCATCATCGGCATCGGTGCTGCGGCTGCCGTCCTGATTGCAGTCGGCGGATATTTCTGGTATGCATCAAGCGAGGCGGACAAGAATGCGCAGAAGGTTGAGACCGTCGCTGTACAGCGCATGGATATTAAATCCACCGTTGAGGCGACGGGAACAATCCGTCCCGTGGACTCTGTTGAGGTCAGTTCGAAGATTACGGCCCGCATCAACTCTGTCCTCGTGCAGGAAAATGATACCGTTACGGCGGGGCAGGTCGTTGCGACACTGGACGGCAAGGACTACGAGGCAAAGCGTGATCAGGCGCAGTATCGCGTCACGAACACGCGGGCAAAGTACAACCGCATGAATTACCTGGAGAGCATCGGGGCGAAGTCAAAGTCTGATCTCGAGGATGCGGAGTATAACTACGATACGGCGAAATCGACGCTCGAGGAAGCGAACTCCGATGCCAATGAGACCATCATCACGGCGCCTATCTCGGGCGTTGTGGTCGGCGAGCCGAAGACCGTCGGCTCGATGGCTGTGCAGGGATCGGACAATCCGACCGTCATCATGCGCATCGCCGATCTCTCTAAGAAGCAGATCAAGGCAAAGGTCGATGAGACCGATATCGGCAACATCCGCATCGGGCAGGAGGCCACCTTCACGGTCGATGCCCATACGGATAAGAAGTTTACGGCGCGTGTCTCCAAGATCTCGCAGACCGACGTATCAAACACCTGGGATACGAGCTCATCGACCGGCAGCTCCTCGTCCTCGAGCGCAAGCGTCATCTACTACTATGTAACGCTCGATGTGGATGACCCCGAAAATCTCCTTTTGCCCGCCATGACCGCACGCGTCATCATCAATACGGCAGATCGGAACGATGCTCTTGTCGTGCCGCTCTCCGCACTCAAAACGAACTCGGCGGGAGCCTATGTGCTCGTGCTGCAGGATGACGGTACACAGGAGCAGCGCTCCGTTGAGACCGGCATTTACAGCGATGAATATGTAGAGATTCTGTCCGGCCTCAGCGAGGGAGAGCGCGTTGTCAATACCTACACGGCAAAGGCCGCCGTGATTGGGGTTGATGGCGGTCCGCCGCCGTTCTGATGCGGGGGGATTGCAATGGATAAAAAAGAGACGCCGATGATTCGGCTGCACGGCATCCGGAAGCTCTACCGCATCGGAGGGGAGACACTCGCCGCACTCGACGGGATCGACCTTGACATTGGCTGTGGTGAGTTTGCCGCGCTCATGGGGCCGTCCGGTTCAGGAAAATCCACCCTCATGAATATCCTCGGCTGCCTTGACCGCCCCTCAGAAGGCTCTTATATGCTCGACGGGGAGGAGGTCGCAGGGCTCAGTGATGATGCACTTGCACACACGCGCAACACGAAGATCGGCTTCGTCTTTCAGAATTTCAACCTGCTCCCGCGCATCTCAGCGCTCGAGAACGTCGCTCTGCCGCTTGTCTATGCGGGGGTGAGCCGGCGTGAGCGCACGGAGCGTGCACAGGAGGTGCTCGCCTCCGTCGGCCTTGCCGACCGCGGACAGCATCTGCCGAACGAACTCTCGGGTGGGCAGCGTCAGCGCGTTGCCATTGCCCGCGCCCTTGTCAATGAGCCGCACATCATCATGGCGGACGAACCGACGGGAAACCTGGATACAAAATCCACAAAGGAGATCATGGACATCTTTGAGCGCATGCATGAGAAGGGGCATACGATCATTCTCGTCACGCATGAGCCCGAGATCGCCGTGCGCGCCAGCCGTCAGCTGCTCGTCCGCGACGGGAAAATCACGCGCGATGAGGGGAAGGGAGTGGTGATGGATGTTGTTTAAGGAATGCTTCGGCATGGCGCTGAATGCCCTCCTTGCAAACAAGATGCGCTCCCTCCTCACGATGCTCGGCATCATCATTGGTGTCGGCGCTGTCATTGCGATGGTTTCCATCGGCATGGGCGTGCGCACGAGTGTTGCAGATTCCTTTGCCAGCCTCGGCTCGAATATGCTCATTGTCATGCCGGGCTCAAGCAATCACGGCGGTGTGCGCGGCGCGGCAGGCTCGCGCAAATCACTGAAGTACGACGATGCAAAGGCGATCGAGAGCAAGATCAAAGGGATTGACTATGTGTCGCCCACCGTATCGAGCGCCTATCAGGTCGTGAACGGCAATCTCAACTGGAATACCTCTGTGGAGGGGGTCACGCCGGAACTCATGCAGATCCGTGCGCTCAAGGTTGCGAACGGCAGCTTTATCACGGCGAGCGATATGGCTAAGCGCAGCCGTGTTGCCGTCATCGGTCCGACCGTCGCCGCAAATCTGTTCGGCACGGAGAATCCCGTCGGGCAGAGCATCCGCATCAATAATCAGCCGTTCAAGGTCATCGGCATCACGGAGAGCAAGGGACAGTCCATCGGACAGGACCAGGACGATGTGATCTACATCCCGCTGACTACGGCGCAGGAGCGCATGCTTGCGATTACGCATGTGCATTCGATCAATATACAGGTTTCCAGCCCTGAACAGATGAATCAGGTACAGGCGGAGATCGAGAGCCTCCTGCGCCAGCGCCATCACATCAGGAACGGCATGGAAGACGACTTCACCGTGCGCAACATGACGAGCCTCATGGAGAGCTTTACCGAGAATACAAACATGCTCACACTGCTTCTCGGCTCCATCGCGGGCATCTCTCTCCTCGTCGGCGGCATCGGCATCATGAACATCATGATGGTCTCCGTCACCGAGCGCACCCGCGAGATCGGCATCCGTAAGGCTCTCGGTGCAACCTCGTCGAATGTGCTCATGCAGTTCATGATCGAGTCGATGGTCATCGGCATCGTGGGCGGGGTTATCGGGATTGTGGGGGGCGTTTCGCTCTCAAAGGTGATCGGAGCATTCGGCGGACTGACGACCACCATCGACATTCTGCCCGTCCTCGTATCCTTTTCCTTTGCTGTCGGGATCGGCCTCTTTTTCGGCATCTATCCTGCACGCAAGGCCGCGCGTCTCGACCCGATCGACGCCCTGCGGTATGAGTAAGGTTTGATACAGACATAAAAAGCCCGCAGGGGAGTGTACTCCGCTGCGGGCTTTCGCATATCTACTTATTGATGATCAGCGCCATGAAGACGAGGTCCTCGGTGTCGGAGGCGTTGGCGATGGCGTGCACCTCACCCTCCGCGCAGAACGTCGTTGTACCGGGGCCGATCTCGATCTCTGTGCCGTTGTCGTTGTAGCGTGCGCGTCCCGAGAGGATGTGATAGGTCTCGGTATTGCCCTCATGCTTGTGCACGCCCATCGATGCATGGGGCGGGATCGTCACGCGCGCGTACATCGCGCATTTGCCGTCGAGTTCAGCAGGGCTGAGGAGCTTCTGAATGTGGATCGTGCCGCTGCCGCCGAACCGTTTCTCGGCGTCGATGTGCTCGGATTCGATGATTGCCATGCGATGATCTCTCCTTTGTAATTTATGTCATGTTTTGATAGAATGGGGGAAGCAATATATTAAGGGGATAAGGTTTGTTCATTCTGAGTGTTTGCAGAAAGAATCATAGTTGGAATGTATTCCTACTCTATTTAGGTGTTTTATATACGTAGGGGAATATCTGATATTACGATCTTATCTGTTGACAGATCAATATTCTTTTCCCGAAGTATATCACAGAAAACCTCTTTTATAAGTTCAGGATTATGTGATGGACCTATTATAATTTTGTTGAGTAGGTGAGGGATCATGGATTCTTCTTGTGAAATATTATAAAGTCTAGGCAGGTTTATTTTATATATCTGCTGTGGAATACCTCTTATATCGACAACTTGCTTTTTTAAAATATCTTTATGCTCTGATAGTGATGGAGAGATTTCTCCCTGGGTAGAAAGAATAATACGCCATTCTTTTTCTTCCTGAAATCCAATATGCTTTATAGATGCAATTGTAGAATAAAATTTATTAAGAAATATGAAAAACAAAGCGCTTTCTTCATGCTCCTGAGGAGGAGAATGGGAAAACGAAATAGCTCTTAATTGAACTATGAGGGCATGTATATCATCTTCTAGATATCTTATCTGAGAATGGGAGGAATAGCGAACGGGTGAGGTCATAAAAAAAATACCATTGAGAGCTGGTGCATCGGAAAGAAAATTAGGATTTATGATAAGGGCTACTCCGTTTTGTGGTGCGTAGGCACGCCACATAGATAATCTTCCATAGGCATTATCTTCGTCTTGGTGCTCTGATAAACATGCAATATACAGAAATTTTTTCATGTCAGAAAAGTTATTTTCAATATGGCTGATAATATCGTTAAAAGAAAATGTGCTTATGCTTATTTCCCTAAAAACAGAATTGAACTCATTAATAATAGATGGGCTTTTTAATATTTTTAAAAGAAGGTATTGACCTAGTTCAATTTCACTAAAGTCGTTCATATCAGAGACGTTTCGCAGCCAAAGTTCCTCACTGGATAAAATTCTTCTTGCGGTAGAGGCGTTGGTGTAGTGAGCAAAAATAATATTATCGTTTTTGATGCGATTTGTTCGTAAAATATCATAAGAAAAAAACATATTGAGTATATCTTCGCTGTTAATGCTCATGAGGTATCCCCCTTTTTTACTTCCTAAAATACAGAAAAGATAGATATTTATTGGCTATCTTAACTGTTTGCTTCAATTTTTTCGATGATGAGGCGTTGCACCCACTTTGCTGGCATGCGGCGGCCGGCGTTCCATTCCTGTACTGTACGATAGGGAGCGTCAAGAAGCTCAGAAAGTTTTTTGATATTCAGCCCCGCTTTTTTTCGTGCATACTTGATAGGGTTGTTCTCACGATCAATAACCTCGCGATAGGCCGTCGTATCAGCGGCAACAAGATTAATAAAGCCCGCTGTGGGGGAGATTAACGCATGAAGTGGTGTCGGCAGGGGAATTTCTTGCTTTCTTTCCTCCCGATCGCAGAGAACTAGATTGAGTGCATCAGTAGCGTTTTCAAGTGCCTCCAGCTGATCTTTGCCTGCAGTAAAGCAATTCTCAAGGTCAGGAAATGTTACGTCATAGTATTGCTCTTTATCATCCCAGCGGAATATGGCGGGGAATGCGTACTTGCTCATTGTTATGTCTCCGTTTCTTTTTAATTTTTTTGTATTTGTTGGATCCCTGCTTGCTTTAGGATATTTTGGGCTGTACCAGTTGGAACTTCTTTCTTATGTCTCCAGACAAGGAATATTTGCCCCGTGATTGGACTGAAGTATTTGTCGTGTCTGCCCCCGTGCTCGACTAGTAAGCAACCTTTGGCTTTGAGCAGTTTCAAAAGCTCAGAGGTTTTCATATGGCACCTCGATTCGTATAACAAATATACACACAATGAGATGTTTTTGTCAATAGAAAACACACATTGTGTGTTTTTCTAGATTATGTGTAGTGGCAATTTTTATTTGCAGACATACTGTTCTCGGGGTAAGATAGATAAGGAACGATCAGCAGAGTTAATTTGGATGGATAACACAATGATCTATATTTTGAAATTCGGGGCGGCTTGGATTCTTCCGCCGGGCATTTTTATTCTTGCGATGCTCGGGATTGCCGTTTTCCTTTGGAAAAAACATGGCCAGCGGCGGGCGGCATCTGCACTCGCCGTCCTTTCGCTTGCGCTCTATCTGCTCTCGATCGGTGCGGTGTCTGACCGTCTGATGGGAGATCTCGAGCAGACGTATGCAGTGCCGGAACACCCGCAGGGGGACATCATTGTCATGCTCGGCGGCGGAGCAATCGCGGATGTGCAGGATGTGGACGGCACGGGAATGCTCGCGCAGAGTCCGTCCTCGCGCCTCCTTACCACGCTTCGCCTGCACCGCCTCCATCATCTGCCGATTCTCCTTTCGGGCGGGCAGGTGTTCAGCGATACCGGCTCGGAGGCGGAGATCGCGCGGCGTGTTTTGCGCTCGCTCGGCGTTCCGGATGAGATGATCTATGTGGAGGGGCGCAGCCTCACCACGGGACAGAACGCACACTACTCGGCAGAGATTCTGCGCCGCGAGGGCTATGCACATCCCATCCTCGTGACATCGGCGTTCCATCTGCCGCGTGCCGTTCTCAACTTTGAGAAGGAGGGCTTTGCCGTCACGCCCTATCCCGCAGACTTTTGGGTCAGCGGCAATTCGCAGCTCTACGCAATCAAGTTTGCGCCAAACGCGTCGGCGCTCCTGACGAATACCGTGTACCTCCAGGAGAAGCTGCGCATTTTTGTGACGAGGTATCTGGAATGACGAAGAATCTGACCGAAGGCGCCCCCGCACGGCTGATCTTTTTCTTTGCGCTTCCGCTTGTCGCAGGGAATATGATGCAGCAGCTCTACGCCTTTATTGATACGCTGATTGTCGGGCGGTTCCTTGGCGTGAACGCACTCGCAGCCGTCGGATGTACGGGCAGCCTCATGTTCCTTGCACTCGGTTTCATCATGGGGTTCTGTACGGGCGTTACGATCTATACAGGGCAGCGGTTCGGTGCAGGCGATGCTGCGGGTGTGCGAAAGAGCGCGGCAGCCTGTGTCCAGCTCGGCTTGCTTGTGGGGCTCACACTGACGGCGATCGTCCTCCCACTGACGCGGACGCTGCTTGTTCTGATGGAGACCCCGCCCGAGATCATTGACGGGGCACAGGATTTTATCTCGATTGTCTTTGCAGGGCTGACGATCTTTCTCCTGCTCTATCTGCAGAACTGCCTGATCCGTGCGCTCGGTGACAGCAAAACACCGACGATTTTTCTCGGCATCACGCTCGCTCTCAACATAGTATTTGAGCCAATCGCAATCCTCGTTCTCCAGTGGGGAATCCCCGGCGCGGCGCTTGCGACTGTGTTTGCGCAGGCGATCGGCGCGCTTGTCTTTTTCATCTACATTCGACGCCGTGTGCCCGTCCTTCATACGCGTTGGACGGACTGGAAGCCGGATCGTGCCGTCCTTATAGCGCATCTGCGCATGGGACTGCCGATGGCATTTCAGGCCTCTGTCATCGCTATCGGCGCGATTATCGTGCAAGTCGCGCTGAACAACCTCGGCGCTCTGCCCGTTGCGGCGTATGCGGCGACGCAAAAGATCGATGCCGTCGCCGTCATGCCTCTGATCTCGTTCGGCTATGCGATGGCAGCGTATACTGCACAGAACTACGGTGCACAGAAATATGAGCGCATCCGTGCGGGGGTGCGTGCGTGCCTCAAAATGTCGATGGCCTTCGCCGTCGGCATCGGTATTCTCCTCATTGCCTTCGGCACACATGTGCTTGCGCTCTTCGTCGGTGCAGATGCAGCGGGCGCGGAGGAGGTCATCGCCTATGGGCGCACCTATCTCATTGTCACCGGCTCGACCTACACACTCCTCTCGCTCCTGCTTGTCTACCGCAACGTATTGCAGGGGCTCGGGCAGAGTGTCATCCCAACCATTGCGGGCGTGATGGAGCTCATCATGCGTGCGGTTGCTGCTATTTTCCTCTGCAGTTCATTCGGCTTCCTTGGTGCGTGCATGGCATATCCTCTCGCATGGATCGGCGCCGCCGTTCCCGTTGTGCTTGCGTATTTCTGGACAGAGAAAACGCTGCGGCATGCGGCACAATGAAATAGGGCATAAAAAATGCGACTGCGGAAACAATAGATTTTCGCAGCCGCATTGCTGTTTCAAGAGGTTCAAAGCATATTCCTGAGAAATTCCTTCGTTCGCTCTTCCTTCGGTGCGGTGAAAAACTCTGCGGGCGGGGCCTGCTCGACGATGACGCCGTTCTCCATGAAGATGACATCGGTTGCTGCCTCACGTGCGAATGCCATCTCGTGCGTGACGACGATCATGGTCATGCGCTCGGCGGCGAGGGCCCGCATGGTGCGCAGCACCTCGCCTGTGAGTTCGGGATCGAGAGCGGAGGTCGGCTCGTCAAAGAGCATGATGTCAGGCTTCATGGCAAGCGCCCGCGCGATGGCGACGCGCTGCTGCTGTCCGCCGGAGAGCTGGCTCGGGTAGTAATCCTCGCGGCCCACGAGTCCGACCTTGGCGAGAAGCTCACGTGCGTAGGGGAGAATCTCGTCCCGCTTCATGCCCTTGACATGGCAGGGCGCCTCGATGAGGTTCTCGATGACGGTCATATGCGGGAAGAGGTTGAACTGCTGGAATACCATCCCTGTGGACATAAGGATGCGCCGTACGTCGCCGGAAGCGGCATAGGTCGCCGCCGTATCTCCCTCATTCGTCCAGCAGAGGCACTCTCCGCGGATCGTGATATCTCCGCGGTCGATGGTCTCGAGCCGGTTGATGCAGCGCAGGAGGGTCGACTTGCCCGAGCCGGAGGAGCCGATAATGGCGAGCACCTCCCCGCGTGCGAGGCTGAGATCGATGCCGCGCAGGACGGAGAGGTCGCCGAAGGACTTGTGAATGCCGCGCATGGAGAGCATGATTTCATCAGCTTTCATATCTGCCATAGTATGCCTCCAGCTTTTTGAATCCATAGGTGAGTACGGCAGTCATCGTGAGGTAGAAAACACCGGCGATGAGGAACGGGGTCATGTCGAATTCGCGCTGAACGATGGTGCGTGCAACGCGCAGGAGGTCGTTCATGGCGAGAATGTAGACAAGGGAGGTATCCTTGACGAGGTTGATGGTCTCGTTGCTGACCGGAGGAAGAGTGATGCGCAGAACCTGCGGCAGGATGATGCGCCGCATGGTGAGCGGCGCACTCATGCCGAGCACGCGGGCCGCCTCAAACTGCCCGCGCGGAACTGCCTGTATGCCGGAGCGGAAGATCTCGGCAAAGTAGGCGGCGTAGTTCAGGACGAAGGCGAGGAGTGCCGCCGCGATGTCGGGGAGCATAATGCCGACCATCGGCAGGGCAAAGTAGACAAAGAGCAGCTGCAGCATGAGCGGCGTACCGCGCATGATCCAGATGTATACCTCAAGCAGGCGGCTCAGCAGGCGAAAACGCGAAAGCCTCCCGAGCGCGGCAAAAAGGCCGAGCGGGAGGGAAAGTGCGAGCGTGATGCAGAAAATCTCAAGCGTGATGGCAGAGCCTTCGAGCATGAGGAGAGAAGTATCGAGTATCTTATCCATTCATTTCATCCTAGTCGCCAAAAATGGGACTGCCGCACGGAGCGGCAGCCCCATCCCAGCGCATTTTATGCCCTGCCTGTGGCAGCAAATCCTCCGCAGAGCGGCATCGCTCCGCGTCCGTCTTGTTTGCTCGGCAGGAAAAAATCCGCGCCAATCGGACAGACTGTATTCAGAGACTCCTTTATTTCGTGATGTCCTTGGTGAACCACTCGGTTGAGATCTTTGCCGTTGTGCCGTCCGCCTTCATCTCGTCGAGGACCTTCTGCACATCGTCGCGCAGAGCCGTGTTGTCCTTCGCAAACGCGATGCCGAACTCACTCGTCGGACCGACCACGACATCGAGTGCCGCCAGCTCCTCGGGGTGCTTGCTCATGTAGTAGCGTCCGACAATCTCATCGCCGATGACCGCATCGAGGCGGCCGTTTTCGAGGTCCATAAATGCCGCAACGTAGTCGGGGTACTTCTTGACCTCCTTGACCTCTTTCTTGTAGAAGTCCGTCGCGTCGAGGTACTCCTCGGCAGTGCCGGCACTCTGCGTGCCGATGATCTTGCCTGCGAGACTCTTTTCATCTGTGATGGCGGTATTTCCCTTCTTCACAAAGATGATCTGGCGGTTGTCCATGTAGGGCTTGGAGAAGAGCATGTTCTCCTTGCGCTTCTCGGTGATGTCGAGACCGTTCCAGAGGATCTGGACGCGGCCGCTCTTGAGCTCCGCCTCCTTGCTCGACCAGTCGATTGCCTTGAACTCGACCTCGCGCCCGAGACGTTTTGCCGCCTCCTTGGCGAGGGCGACGTCGAAGCCGACGATCTCGTTCTTCTCATCCTTGAAGCCCATTGGCGGGAAATTATCGTCGAGTCCGACGACAATCTTGCCCTTGTCTGTGCCTTTATCCGGCGCTGCTGCCTTGTCACCACCGCCGCAGCCCGCGAGGAAGACTGCCGAGAGTGTAAAGACCGCTGCGCCCGTGATGATACTTTTCCAATTCATTACAACATCGCTCCTTATCATTCCAATTCTTTAATATGATAAAGCATTAACGTGAGGACATTATACGATACAGATTAAAATAAAGTCAAGAATTATTTAGAAAGAAGGCAGGTTTTTTTTCATAAAGGGCGAAATATTTATAGGTATAATAATTTCGTGCGTAATGAACAACGTAAACCGAGGGAGGGCTTACCTTGCGTGCAATATCCGTGACGGATCTGAAAAATGGAATGATACTTGCGCGAACGATTGTTAATGCGAAGCGTGTTGTCGTCGTATCCGAAAATACAGAGCTGACACAGGCGCATATCACACGCCTTAAATTTCTCAAGATCCCTGTTGTCTATATCAAAGATGAGACCGAGCTGAGGGAGGCACGGTCGCCCATCTTCTCACGCAGCAACCTCTTCATCAAGCAGTATGAGAACGTGGTGGGAACGGCGAAGTCGATCTTTGAGGAGACGAAGAGGACAGGGAATGTACCGGTCGAAGAGACGAACGAGATGGTGCAGAAAGATATCCTGCCGCTCTCGCGCCGCAGCGGGACAATCGACTATCTGAACGAGATCAATCATCTGGCGAGCGACATCTACAATCACTCGCTGCGTGTTTCAATTCTCGCGGGTGTCTTTGCGAAGTGGATGCGCCTCGACCGCGAGATGGCAAAGGATGTTGTGCTTGCCGGGTTCCTGCACGATGTCGGCAAGGCGAAGTTTGATCAGCGTCTGCTCGAGAAGAATATAGAGACCCTCGAAGGGGATGATTATGAGCGCTATATCCAGCATACGGTGGACGGTGCGCAGATTCTCAACCGTGTCGCCGGGCTGACGGAGGGCGTGCGCCTGACCGCGCTGCAGCATCATGAGCGGATGGATGGGAGCGGTTTCCCGTTCAACATCAAGGGGGATGACATTCATCTCTATGCGCGCATCGTTGCGGTGGCGGATCTCTACGATAATATTACGATCGAGCGCGAGGGCTACACGCGCCGTACGCCGTTTGATGCGGTGACGGAGATTGCGCGCCAGATGTATACCTCGCTCGATCCTGCGGTCTGCATGCCCGTGCTGACAAATATCAAGAACGCGTTCCTCGGCTCGCGTGTGCTGCTCAGCAATCATCGCGAGGGAACGATCACGGCATATCCGCACGGCGTTGTGCCGCTCCCGATTGTTACGATCTCAGAGGATGAGATCATCGATCTCAACGAGAATACGGATATTACGATTCTTGAGTACAATCCGAAGTAATCTGTGCCATGCAAAAAGCCCATCGGATGGATGTGTATCCGATGGGCTTTTCGTATGCTGCTTAGGAAACTGCCTGAAGCATATTGTACCACTCGAGCACGGTATCGTAGCAGGGTTTCAGATAGGAGGTCGGAAGATTGTGCTGCGCACAGGAGGCAACCACCTTGTCCCAGTCGCCCTGTTCATAGGCAATGACGAGGTCGAGCAGGCGGCGCAGCTCGTTGTCCTCGCCGAGGAGCGCTGCATTGAGATCCGGTGTGAGGGCAACCTCATCGAGGATCTCCTCCATCGGCTGGTTGAGAAGGACATCCAGCAGGGAGAATATGCCGAGCAGGAAGCCCGTGTCAGGGGTGATGCCCGGACGTTTCAGCTCGCCGGCAATGAGTTCGCAGAACTTTGCACGCAGAAGCGAGATGGTGAAGAGTTCGGGCGGTTTATCCGCAGAGAAGGTCTGAAGGCTGACGAGCGTCACCCAGCGGCGCACGCCGTCCAGCCCGAGGAGTACCGTTGCCTGGCGCAGGTTGGATACGTGATGTGTGAGTCCGATGCCCACCGAGTTGATATAGGTGAGCAGCTTGTGGACTAGGTTCGTATCCGAGGAGATGACGTCCGTGATGCCCGAGAAGTCAAAATCCTTCCGGTTGAGTTCCTTGAGGAGACGTATCTGCGAAAGTGCGTTGCTCGTGAGTCTCTTTTGATGCAGGATCGCCGGCTTGCAGAAGAAGTAGCCCTGAAAGAGAACATAGCCGTATTCGAGGGCCTGCCGGAACTCCTCCTCGGTTTCGATCTTCTCGGCGAGGAGGCGGACGTGCTTGGGCAGGACCTCACGCAGGCGCTTGCGCTCCTTGGGATCCTCCGTGATGCGAAAGTCTACCTTGATGATGTCCGCCATATCGATGAGAGGCTCATAGCCCGGCAGGAGGACGAAGTCATCCAGCGCGATTTTGTATCCCGCATCTTTCAGCTCGCGCACCGCTTTGAGGATCTCGGGAGAGGGCTGCACCGTCTCAAGAATCTCCACCACGACACTTTCGGAGGGAAGGAGTTTGGGCGCACCGTTCAAGAGGTTTTGCTCGGTAAAGTTGATGAATGCTTTTTTATCCGAGACCAGTTTTTTCATGCCGAAATCGAGCATCGCGTTGACCATGACGCTCTGGGTTGCGATATTTCCGTCAAGGCTCGGGTCAAAGGCATTCTTGAGGCCGCTGCGAAAGAGAATCTCGTATGCATACACGTTTTTTCTCTGATCGAGTATGGCTTGCCGTCCGATAAATGCTTCTTCCATAAGGGCACCTTCCTGTATTCTTGAATCGAGCCGCCGCATAGGCGATGATCGAATTATGAACGGTTTGTTGTATTTGTGTTAGAGCATTATAACATAAATCCTGCAAAAAAGAAATGAAAAAGAGTTTCTTTGATGCTATAATGAACAAAACCAAGATGGAAGTGATTGCTTTTGCTCAATGATATTCAGATCGGACGCTATCTGCCGGGGGATTCTGTTCTGCATCGTATGGATCCGCGGGTGAAGATTGTTCTGCTCTTTTTCTTTCTACTCGTTATCTTTTTTGTAGAAAATCCTGCAGGATTTGCCGCGCTTGCCGTCAGTGTCGGGGTGCTCATGATCGTCTCGCGGGTACCGCTCATGATGCAGCTGCGGTCGATTCGTCCGATTCTTTGGATCGTGCTCTTTACCTTCGGCGTACATCTCTTTATGACGCCCGGCACGGAGGTGTTCCGCCTCGGGTCCTTTACGGCGACATGGGAGGGGATCGCGCGCGGGGCCTACATCGGGCTGCGCCTGATCCTGCTGATCCTGCTCAGTACGCTCCTGACGCTCACAACGAGTCCTCTGCGTCTGACGGACGGACTGGAGGCGCTGCTCTCTCCACTGCGCCGCGTCGGGGTTCCGGTGCATGAACTCGCGATGATGATGACGATCGCCCTGCGTTTCGTGCCGACGCTGCTCGAGGAACTGGACCGCATTATGAAGGCGCAGAAGGCGCGCGGCGCTGACTTTGAGCACGGGAATATCATGCAGCGCCTGCGTGCGATTGTACCGGTTCTCGTGCCGCTCTTCCTCTCGGCATTCCGGCGTGCGGATGAACTGGCCCTTGCGATGGAGGCCCGCTGCTACCGCGGCGGAGAGGGCCGCACGCAGATGAAGGAACTGCGTGCGGGACGGCTCGACTATGCAGCGATCGTCGTGTTCTTTCTCGGTGCAGCGGGGATCTGCGCCCTGAGTTTCGGAGGGCTGAGCATTGCGCCCTGATCATGTAGAGATGATGAAGGCACGGGCGCGGAACATCGCGCTCAAAGTTGCGTACGACGGGACAAAGTACCGCGGATTCCAGCGGCAGACGCCGCCCATCCCTGCCGTCCAGAACGCTCTTGAGGCAGTGCTGGCAAAGATCTGCGGGGAAACGGTCGAACTCGCGGCGGCAGGGCGTACGGATGCAGGTGTGCATGCCTATGGCCAGGTGGTAAACTTCTTTACCGACGGACGTATCCCGGTGGAACGCCTGCCGCGTGCGGCGAACGGTCTCCTGCCTCCGGACATCGCCGTGACGGATGCGTGGGAAGCGGCACGGGATTTCAGCGCACGCCACTCGGCGACGGGCAAGGCATATGCCTATCGCATGGAACAGTGTACTGTGCCAAATCCCTTTACGCGCAATTATGCGTGGCAGATTTTTCACCCGCTGGATGTGCCTGCTATGCGGCACGTACTGAATATGCTCGTCGGAACGCATGATTATTCCTCGTTTCGCGCTGCCGGCGGAGCACCGATGTCTCCTGTGCGGACGCTGGATGAGATCCGCCTCGACGAAGAGGGCGGGGGATGCCTCTCCTGCTATATTCACGGGAACGGCTTCCTCTATCATATGGTGCGCAACATTGTCAGCACGGTGGTCAGTGTCGGGCTCGGGCGCATATCGCCAGAGCGGTTTGCGGAGATCTTTGCCGCGCGCGACCGTCGTCTTGCGAGTCCGACGGCGCCTGCCTGCGGGCTTTATCTCCTCTCTGTGGACTATGAGGATCCAACGAATACAATGGCTTGAAGGGAGCGATCAGCATGGATCAGGAGGCTGCACAGCGGCTCGTGGCAGATGCTGCGCGTGAAGTGCGGCGCGGCTCTCCTGAGGAGGGGGCGCGGGGAAGCCATGTGCTCAGGCTGGTCAATGCCATTCTGGATACGGCACTGGCCGATGAGGCGACGGACATTCATCTGGAGCCGATGGAGGGCAGACTGCGTATTCGGATGCGCGTGGACGGCCTCCTGCAGGAACGCCCTGTGCAGTATCCGCCGGAGCTGGCGTCGGTCATCATTGCGCGGCTGAAGGTGATGGCGGGCCTCGACACGGCAAAGAGGAACCGCCCGCAGGATGGTCAGATTCGCTATGTTTGCGGCGGGCGCACGATCGATATGCGTGCAGCCGTGCTTCCCGTGGTGGGCGGCGAGCGGATGGTTGTGCGCATCATGGACGCAGCGGAGCGGTTCCTCGGCTGTGCAGAGCTTGGCTTTACTCCGCGCAATCAGGAGCTCTTTGAACGGCTGATCCGCCGGCCGACGGGACTGCTGCTTCTCTGCGGACCGATGAACTCCGGGAAGACAACGACGCTTTACGCCGCGCTCTCTGCCCTGAACGATGCGAGCTGTCATATTATGACGCTCGAGGATCCTGTGGAGCGACGCATTGAGGGCATCAGCCAATTCCAGGTAAATCCGGAGGCGGGACTGACCTTTGTCACCGGGCTGCGTGCGGCACTGCGGCAGGATGTGCAGAAAATCCTGCTCGGTGAAATTCGCGACCGCGAGACGGCAGAGATGGCAGTGCGTATTGCACTGACGGGGCATGCGCTTTTCTCGACGCTGCATACCGAGGATGCCGTCTCGGCGGTCTTTCGCATGATTGAGATGGGCGTGCCGCCCTATCTACTCGCCGCAACGCTCTCAGGCGTGATTGCTCAGCGTCTCGTGCGCCGCGTGTGCGCACACTGTGCCGAAAAATATACGCCATTGCCCGGATCGCATGAGGCGATGCTGCTCGGGGATGCTTTCCACGAGGATATGACGCTCGTGCGCGGGCGTGGATGCGCACACTGTCATGGGAGCGGCTATCATGGCCGCATGGCAATTCATGAGGTCCTTTCTGTCTCCGAACGTCTGCGGGAGACGATTCTGCAGGGGAAAGGAAAGGATGCGCTACGCCGTGCGGCGGAGGAAGATGGCGTGCTGACACTGCGGCAGGACGGCATAGCAAAGGTGCTTGCAGGGGAGACGACGCCGGAGGAGGTCGGGAGGGCGCTCTATGGATAAGAGGCAGCAGTGGAAGGAACTTCTTCAAGAGATGATTGCAGCGGGCGCTTCCGATTTGCACGCGGCGCCGGGACAATGCGTACAGATCCGCTATGACGGTGAACTCGAGCCGCTCTCATTCGTTCCGACGGGCACGTTTATGGAGCATGTGCTGGAGGAGCTGCTCTCCTCCGAGCAGCGTGCAGCGCTTCGCACCGGTGCTGTGGATTTTTCGTGGACCTATGAGAACCGCCGCCTGCGTGGGAATGCCTATCGGATGCAGGACGGCGTCGGAATTGCCCTGCGTCTCCTCCCGGACCGCATCATGACGCCGGAGGAGATCGGCATGCCGGATGCCATGCGCGCTGCGGCAGATGTGCGTGACGGTTTGGTCCTCGTCTGCGGACCGACGGGCGCGGGCAAGACGACCTCGCTCGCCGCGTTGATTGAGATCGTCAACCGAACACGCAGGGCGCATATCATCACGCTGGAGGATCCGATCGAGTATCGCTTTGCGCCGGCCCTTGCATTCTTCAGCCAGCGCGAGGCCGGGCGTGATTTTATGGCATTTCCTGATGCTGTGCGCGCTGCGCTGCGTGAGGATCCGGATATTCTGCTCGTGGGTGAGATTCGTGACCGTGCGACGATGGAGGCGGCGCTTATGGCGGCGGAAACGGGCGTGCTTGTCTTTGGGACGCTCCATACGCGCAGTGCAGTGCAGACAGCGCTGCGTGTGGAGGGCATGTTTCCGGCCGATGTGCGTGATGCGGTGCGGGCCCGTTTTGCAGATGCGGCGGCCGGTATCTTTGCTCAGCGCCTTCTGCCCCGCAGCGGCGGCGGACGTGTTGCGGCAATCGAGGCGCTCTGTCCGACGCCTGCCGTGCAGAATATCCTGCGGCAGGGGAATTACAGCCAGCTTGCTTCCGTGATGATGAGCGGCGCACCACAGGGGATGCAGACCGCGGAGATGGCAGAGGCTGCATTGCGGGCAAAGGGAATGATCGCATGAAGACATTCTCGTACAGTGCCCGTACGGCGAATGGAGAAAAGGTGAAAGGGACCGTTGCCGCTGAGAGTGCGCCTGCGGCGGTGCGTGCAGCCGCGGCAGAGGGAAAGATTGTCATACGCATCACGGAGCAGCGGCCCGTCCGCCTGCCTCGCCCTGCGGGGCTGTTTGGCAGCATCAGTGCAGAGGACCGCATTGCATTTTTCCGTGAGCTGGCGGCACTCCTTTCAGCAGGGATTCCGGTTCATACAGCCCTTGCGCATCTTTTAGACAGTACGAAGGCCGATACGGGATACGGACAGCTTGCGGCAGATCTGCACCGGGCGGTGACGCATGGAACCTCTTTGTCCCACGCGATGGAGATGCATGCGCACGTGTTTGCGCCAAGCCTGATCGGTATGGTGCGTGCGGGGGAGGAGAGCGGAACACTCGATACGGTTCTGCGCGAAGCGGCGGACTTCCTTACGGAGGAGCATGCCCTGCGGGAGTCTCTTCGAAGTGCACTGGCCTATCCGCTCTTTCTGCTTGCGGCAACGGTGCTGTCTCTCGTACTTATGACGATGTTCATCCTGCCTGTCTTTGCCGTACTCCTGCGTGAACTGCAGGCAGATCTGCCTCTGCCGACGCGGATGCTGCTCGGGCTCTCTGACATCGTCTCCGCTCAGCCCTATCTCATCCCTGCGGCGATCGGCGGCCTTGCACTGATCACGGCGGCACTTCTGCGCATGCCCGCCGTCCGCCTTCGCCTTGACGGCATGCTCCTGCGTATTCCGGTGATTGGCTCCTTTGCCTCTTTTGCCGCATGGCAGATGATTCTGCGGACCCTCGCAGTCCTCATGCGCAGCGGGATTCGCTTGGACCGCGCTGTTGCTTTGGCGCAGTTTGTCACGGGGAACCGAGTCCTGTCTCATCGATTGGAACGCATGGAGCAGAGCCTCATTCACGGGCGCAGCTTTGCGCAGAGTATTGCAAATGAACCGTATCTGCCGCCCCTGCTGCGCGGAATGCTTGCCGCGGGAGAAGAGGCGGGGAATCTGGAGGACCTTCTCCAACAGGGCGCGGACTACTGCGGACGCAGAGCGTCGCAGATCTCGGCGCGCATACAGGCGCTTGCCGAACCTGTGATGGTTGTGTTTGTTGCGGGACTGATTTTCTTTGCGGTCCTGTCCTTCCTGCTGCCGATCTTTGATGCAATGGATGCAATGATGTAAAAAAGGCGCTGTTTTCGAAATTACATAGGAAAATCATTCCCAAACGAAAGAGCCGGACAGATTCTGCAAAACTGCGTGATCTGTCCGGCTCGCCCTGTGTGAACGGTATTATTTTCCTGCAAAGATGAATTTCAGTCCCTGAGAGAGAGGGGGAATGCTGCCTCCTTCGAGTTCGATTTGTCCCGGCATTGAACCCGTTGCGTTGAAGAGGAGAGTGCAGTGGCCGCTTTCGCGGATGGTGTCGTTGGCATTCTCACCGACGCGGGTTACTTTGTATTTCTGCTTTCCGAGGGAGAGTGTGTCGCCGACAACAATGTCGCTGCTCAACTCACTCGGCGTATGCTCGACGACCATCTCAGCGAGGTTGGGATGTGCGCCCTCGTCCAGTAGTATGACGCTGTTGTTTGACTCCAGGAACTTGCGTGCCAGCTTGCCGATGGCGGTGATGCTGACCTCATACTTTACATTCATTTGTGCTGCCTCCCCAACTGGTGATCCCGATGCATCAATATAGCTTTAATTATTTTACCACATGCATTTGGCGTTGTAAAATCTTTTCGCCCCGGCGCGCTGATTGACAACAGAAAGGGAAATTTAGTACACTTCTAAATGAAAGGAATCAAAATATGGGGATATTTTCATAGACGTTCTTTTCTGGGGGATTTGATATGCAGGACATTCGTTTGGACAGCCCGCTTCGCGGGCGTCTCATTCCTCTTTCGGAGGTGTCTGATCCGGCATTCGCCGGCGGTGCAATGGGCCGCGGTGCCGCCATTGCCGACCCCGAGGGGCGCGTTGTCTCGCCGGTGGACGGCGAGGTGACGGTTCTCTTTGCCTCAAAGCACGCCATTGGCATTCATTCGGCAGACGGGGCGGACATCCTCATCCATGTCGGCGTGGATACGGTGAAGCTTGAGGGCAGGCATTTCACCGCACATGTCAAACAGGGCGATACGGTAAAGCGCGGTCAGCTGCTGCTCGAATTCGACCCGGCGGCGATCCGTGCGGAGGGCTATGAAACAACGACGCCCGTGCTCGTTACGAATGCTGTGGACTACGGGAAGATCACCTTTGTGCTCGATGATGCGGAAATCTCCTCCGGCGGCGAGCAGCAAGCGGAGGGCGAGGCGGAGCCTGCGGCTCCGGCAGATGACGGCATTGATCCGAATCTGTCGAAGGAGGAGCGCGTTGCGAAGCTTATTTGGAAGCATGTCGGCGGTGCGGGAAATGTGCGCAGCGCCGAGCACTGCGCAACGCGTCTGCGCCTCATTGTCAATGACAAGTCGATCATTGACGAGAAGGCGATTGAAAACATCGACGGCGTGAAGGGGCAGTTCTTTGCGGCTGCACAGTATCAGATCATCCTTGGGACGGGTTTTGTCGACAAGGTGTTTGAGGCCTTCGTTGCGGGCACAAATCTTGCGGGTGCAGTCAGCAGCAAGCAGGAGGCATATGATGAGATGACGGCGCTGCAGAAGATCTCGCGCACGCTCGGTGACGTCTTTGTCCCGATTATTCCCGTGCTCGTTGCGACCGGTCTTTTCATGGGGCTGCGCGGTGCGGTGCAGAGCCTCGGCATCGAGATGAACGAAAACCTCATCCGCATGAGTCAGATTCTTACGGACACAGCGTTTGCGTTCCTGCCTGCGCTTGTCTGCTGGTCGACAATGAACCGCTTCGGCGGCACGCCGGTCATCGGCATTGTGCTCGGACTCATGCTGGTTGCCCCGCAGCTGCCGAATGCCTATGCGATTGCGGCGGGCGATGCCATGCCGCTGCGCATGGAGATTTTTGGGATTCCGATTCCCGTTGTCGGCTATCAGGGATCCGTGCTTCCCGCGCTCGTGCTTGGCATCTTTGCCGCACGCCTGCAAAAATGGTTTAAGACCTTTGTGCCGGACATCATCGACCTCATCGTGACACCGTTCCTGACACTGCTTGTCTCCATGCTGCTCGGCCTCCTCATCATCGGCCCCATCATGCACACGATCGAGATCGGGGTCTTCGGCGCCGTGCGCACCTTCCTTGAGCTCCCGTACGGCATCGGCGGCTTTATCGTCGGCGGCGTGCATCAGGTGATTGTCGTGTTCGGCGTGCATCATGTCTTTAATGCGCTTGAGGTCCAGCTGCTCGCATCGACGGGCGTCGATCCGTTCAATGCGATCATCACGGGTGCGATTGTTGCACAGGGGGGCGCTGCCGCTGCGGTTGCGGCGCGCACGCATGACGCAAAGAAGCGTGCGCTCTATATCTCCTCAGCCGTTCCTGCATTCCTCGGCATCACGGAGCCGGCGATCTTCGGCATCAACCTGCGCTTTATGAAGCCGTTTGTCTGCGGCCTTGCGGGCGGCGCCTGTGCGGGAGCTGCTGCGGGGGTCCTCCATCTCGCGGGAACGGGAATGGGCATCACCGTGCTTCCCGGCACGCTGCTCTATCTGGACCATCTCGCGGAGTATATTCTCGTCAACGCCGTCGGCTTCTGCGTCGCGTTCGGCCTGACCTTCACCTTCTTTTGCCCGGAGGAGTGAGCACTGTGGAGAATTTTGACAAGAGCATAATTGACGCCCGCCTTGCGGAGGGATTTCCCTTCACGCACCGCTGGCACAACCGCTTTCATCTGGAGATGCCGTTTGGCCTCATCAACGACCCGAACGGACTGACGTATCACAACGGCGCCTACCATATTTTTTACCAGTGGAACCCCTTCGGCTGTGCGCACAAGAATAAGTCGTGGGCACATACAAAGACGCGGGATTTCTGCACCTATACCGTTCCGCATCTGGCGCTCTGGCCGACGGATGAACATGATAAGGATGGCTGCTACTCGGGCTGCGCCGCAGAGGAGGAAGGGCGCCTGCGTGTTCTATACACATGCAATGCGAAGGATGAAGCAGGCAATCGGAGGTCCGCACAGCGTTTCGGCACCTATACGAAGGCAGCGGGCGCAGTGAAGAAGGAAGAGATCATTATCGACGGTCCTCCTCCGGGCTTTACGGCACATTTTCGCGACCCCTATCTCTTTGACTGGCGCGGCATCCGTCACCTTGTCATCGGCGCACAGACAGAGGAGAAGCGCGGCTGCGTGCTTGTCTACCGGGAGACGGCGGACGGCTGGGCGTTTCTCGGGGAATTCCGGACGCAGCTGAAGGATTTCGGCTATATGTGGGAGTGTCCGAACCTGCTCTCCTTCGGCGATTATGATGTACTCGTATTCTGCCCGCAGGGTGTGGAGGCGCGTGCATACGACCGACAGAACGTCTATCAGGCAGGGTATATCGTGGGACATGCCTCTATGGACGCGATGGAGATGCTCATGCACGGGCGCTTCATGGAGCTCGACCATGGATTTGACTTCTATGCGCCGCAGATTTTGACGCATGAGGGCCGGCATATCCTGATCGGCTGGATGGGGATGCCGGACCGCGAGGAGGAATACCCGACCCGGGGGGAGGGCTGGATGCACAGCCTGACTTTGCCGCGCGTGCTGACGCTCCGGCAGGGGCATATATTCTCCGAGCCGGCGCACGAGCTGAAGGCCCTGCGCCATCGCGAGACGGAGCGCGCGCTTGAGGCGGAGGGAGAGAACTCGTTCAGTACGACGCTCTATGACCTTACGGAGATCATCCTTGATCTGACGATGGGAGATGCGTACACCATCTCTGTGGAACTGGTCTTTGGGCTTGAAAAGCTGGTCCTGCGCTACAACCGGCTGGAACAGGTCATGACCATTGACCGCAGCGGCATGAAGCTTGGCGGACGCGGCGCGCGCACCTTCAAACTCTACGCCGAGCATACGCTGTCCCTGCGTATGTACGTTGATCACGGTGCCGTGGAGGTGTTCTTCCAGCACGGGGAGGAGGCGGCGGCGATTGCCGTCTTCCCGGAGAAGAACATCCGCCCGATGCTGCGCATCTTCTCCGATGTGGATATGACAGCACTCTCAGGTGTGCTCTGGGAGCTTGAACCGTTTCACTACGAGAGAATATCATAACAATAAAAGAAGCGGCTGCACCGTTGATGTGCAGCCGCTTCTTTGCGTGTGGTGTCAATGTGAATGATGGCTGTCCTTCAAAATGCCGACGATTGCCTTCTGCACGACGTCGAGTACATCCTGAAGCAGCGCATTGTACATCTCGCCGCCGTCGACGACGCCGCGGCCGTTTTCCGTGAGGAAGAATTTTTTCGGATGCTCTGACGATGCATACGCTTCATCAAATTTTGCCTTGACCAATGCTTCAAAATCCATGAAAAGTCCTCCTTCATACAATAAACAGTGCTTATATTATAGCATATTTTTCGGATACTGTCCCAACCTTATACAGATTTTTCTCGGAACGTTCAGGGGATGAGCAGGCAGTCGGCGAGCCATGGGAGACCCCATGCGCGGAAATCCAGTCGCAGATCCTCGAGGGGAGCGATGAGCGGCGCAAAGGCGAGGCGCAGTTTGAAGCGGCTCAGGGTATGCATGTTTGCGCCGAAGATCGGGATGCGGTCCATTTGATAAAAGCCTTCGGACGGCGTAGAGAGACCGTAGTGAACGGTGAAGCCGCCGCGGTATCCGGCTGCGCGCGTGATCTCTTCGATCTCTGCGTTGACGCGGCCGCCGGGATAGGCGATGTAGTGCATGTCATAGCCGAGCTTCTCGGAGAGCAGATCATGCGAGTCTGCAATCTCGTGACGCAGATCATCAATGGATGTGAGCTCTGCCAGATTTGCATGCGTCATCGTGTGGCTTTCGAAGCGGATCAGCCCGGACTCTTTCATCTCCGCAATCTGATCCCATGTCAGATAGTTCGGGTAGGTGTTCGTGAAATCGTAGATGAGGAAGATGGTCGCTTTGAATCCGTACTTCTTCAGAATGGGGTAGGCGTTCTCATAGTTGTCGGCATAGCCGTCATCGAACGTAATAATGACCGGTTTTTCCGGCAGCGGCGTTCCGTGTTCATAGGCGTCCATCATCTCGTCGATGGTGATTGTCGTGTATCCCTCGGCAGCAAGATAGGCCATCTGCGCCTCGAACTGGTCCGTCCACAGGGTGAGCGGGTTTCCATCCTTATCCTCGACCTGATGATAGTTGAGGACCGGAACGCCGGGGGCGGAAGCCATCCGGACAGAGACTGCCGCGGCAAGGAGCCCGAACACGCAGAGGAGGACCAATATGAGCCGCTTAGACGAGAATTTCAATTGAATTACCCTCTTTTTAGAATCTATACCGCGATCAGTGTAGCCGATACCTCGCCGCATGTCAAGCACTCTGTACGCGCTGGTTCGGGAGGAAAAAGCTTTGATAAAAATACATTTTCGGGCTATAATACGAGAGGTAAAGCATCTATGAAAGGAAGAGGAATGAACCGAAACGAGCTATGCTGGTGCGGCAGCGGAAAGAAATATAAAAAGTGCCATGAGGACTTTGACGATCGTATCGCATCCATCCGGTACGATGTGCTGAAGGGACAGGTGCGCCCGCCGCGCAAGATCATCAACAACGCTGCGGACATCGAGGGGATCCGCCGGGCCGCGGTCATCAACGACGGCGTGCTCGATCTCATGGAGACGCTTGTGCGCCCCGGTACCGATACGGAGTCGCTTGACCGCGCGGCGCATGACTACATCGTTGAGAGAGGCGGCATTCCGGCCTGCCTCGGTTTCGAGGGGTTCCCGAAGAGCATCTGCACATCGATCAACAATGTGGTCTGCCACGGGATTCCGTCAAAGAAGGATGTCCTCAAAGAGGGGGACATTGTCAATGTCGACTCCACCGTGATTGTTGACGGCTACTATGCAGATGCCTCGCGCATGTATCTCGTGGGAAAGGTGCCCGCGGCGGCGGAGCGTCTTGTCCGGGTGACGAAGGAGTGCATGGAGCGCGGCATTGCGGCGGCACGTCCGTGGCACTTCCTCGGTGACGTGAGTGCAGCGTGCGGCGACTGGGCGCATGCGAACGGCTACTCCGTCGTCACGGCCCTCGGCGGGCACGGCGTCGGCAAGGACTTCCACATGGAACCGTTTGTTCCGCACGAAGGCGAGGCGGGCACGGGAATGCTTATGGTGCCCGGCATGGTGTTTACGGTCGAGCCCATGATCAACGCAGGCGATTATGATGTGACGGTGGACGCGGAGGACGGATGGACGGTGCGGACAAAGGACCGCAGCCTGTCAGCGCAGTGGGAAAAGACCATCCTCATCACGGAGACCGGCGCAGAGGTGCTCTCATCATGATGAAATTTGATGCGCTCGGCGTCTCGGAGGTGCTGACAGCGCTTCTCCAAAGACAGGGCATTACGGAGCCGACACCGGTGCAGGAGCGGGCCATCCCGCCGATGCGCGCAGGACGGGATGTGATCGCGCAGGCACAGACGGGTACGGGCAAGACACTCTCGTTCCTCCTGCCGCTGCTCGAGAAGATCAAGCCGCAGGGAACGGTGGCACAGGCCCTGGTCATCGCACCGACGCGCGAACTTGCGATCCAGATTGCCCGTGTGGCGGAACCGCTTGGAGAGGCGCTCGGCATCGGGACGATCGTCATCTACGGAGGCGCGGATATCGAGCGGCAGAAGGAGAAGCTGCGCCGCCGCCCGCAGCTCGTCATCGGTACGCCCGGCCGTCTGCTCGACCATGTGCGGCGCGGCACGCTCGCGCTCGGCAGCGTGAACAAAATTGTTCTCGATGAGGCAGATGAAATGCTCAAGATGGGCTTCATTGAGGACGTGGAAAGTCTCCTTGGCTGTGCGGCACAGGACTATCAGCTCGCGCTATTCTCAGCGACAATGCCTGAGCGCATTGTGCGCCTTACGAAGAAATTTATGACGAACCCGGCGCACATCCGCATTGAAGGGGAAACGACGACGCTCGCCTCCATTGAACAGATTGCGCTCTCGGTGAGCGAGGGGGAGAAGATCGACCGCCTCTGTGCCTCCATCAATGAGGAGGCACCCTATCTCGCAATGGTGTTCTGCGCAACGAAGGAGCGTACGCATACCGTCATGATGGAGCTTGCCCGCCGCGGCTATCTTGTCGATGCGCTCAGCGGCGATCTCACGCAGACGCAGCGGGCGTTCGTCCTGCGCAGGTTCCGTGAGGCAAAGCTGCAGATTCTCTGTGCGACCGACATTGCCGCGCGCGGCCTCGACATCGAGGGCGTGACCCACGTCTACAACTATGATCTGCCGCCGACCGTGACGGACTACATCCACCGCATCGGCCGCACGGGGCGTGCTGGCGCGCAGGGGAAGGCGATCACGCTTGTCGCGGCGCATCAGCATGAGAAGCTGCGCAAGATGGAGGCTGCGCTCAAGGAACGCCTGCGCCGCACGGCGGCGAAGAAGAAGCCGCGCCCGGCAGCAAAGCCGGCAGAGCGTGCTGCCGCACAGGGACGGCCGCCGCGCGGTGCAAAAAAAAGCGGCCCGCCGAAGGGCAGAACGCCGTCTGCACACAGCAGGAAAACGGCCAAGAAGCCGGGCAGGACCGTCACGAACATCGGGCGACGCAGCAGGAGAACGCGGTAGCATCTGTGTCGATGACACAACCGGTGCAAATATAATCCAATAATTTTCATAATAGAAGGAAAATTATTCACCTCGTCGAATTTATATCAAAGTGAAGGCATTTCCAACATAAGGAGGCGGATTTCATGATTGGTATCAAGAATGTGATTGCGATTATCTGCGGCGGCGGCCCTGCGCCCGGCATCAACAGCGTTATCTCCGCGGTTGTCAGCGAGGCGACGCGCCATGGCTGGGATGTGCTCGGCATCTACGACGGTTTCTCGCGGCTTGCGCGCGGCGAGAAGAACTACGTGCGTCTCGAACCGGCGCACATCAGCCGCATCCATCTGACGGGCGGCTGCATCCTCAAGATGTCGCGCTTCAACCCGACGAAGAAGGAATCCGACCTCCGCACCGTTGTGGAGACACTCACAGAACTCGGCGTTACCCACGTTGTTACCATCGGCGGCGATGATACGGCGTTCAGCTCGATGGCCGTCTCCGAGTATGCGCGCAAGATGGGCCGCACGATCAATGTCGTGCACGTCCCCAAGACCATCGACAATGATCTGCCGCTGCCCGAGGGTGTCCCGACGTTCGGCTTTGAGACGGCCCGCGCATTCGGTACGATGGAGATCGAAAACCTCATGGAGGATGCGAGCACGACGAACAACCGGTGGTACTTCACCATTGCGATGGGGCGTACGGCGGGGCACCTCGCACTCGGCATGGGACGCAGCGCAGGTGCTGCGATCACCGTCATCCCTGAGGAGTTTGCACAGGACAAGATTCCGCTCCAGCAGGTTGTCGATGTCATTACCGGATCCATTGTGAAACGCTATCTCACCGGCCGCAACTACGGCGTTGCCGTCATCGCCGAAGGCGTCATCGAAAAGATCGCGGAGGAAGACTTCGCGAAACTCGGCAATGTCGTTACGGACGAGCACGGACATATCCGTTACAGTGAGCTTGACTTCGGCGAAATTCTCAAGCAGGCGGTGCTTGCCGAAACGAAGAGCCTCGGCATTGCCCTCACCGTCATCGACAAGGAGATCGGCTATGAGCTGCGCTGTACGGCTCCGATCGCATACGACATCGACTACTGCCGTTCGCTCGGGTATTCGGCCGTCAAGTTTCTCATGAACGGCGACACGGGTGCGATCATCACCATTCAGGACAACCAGGCGGTGCCCATGCGTTTTGACGAGATCCGTGATCCGGAGACAGGCAAGACGAAGGTGCGCAAGGTCAACATCAACTCCGTGCACTACCGCATCGCGCGCGGCTTCATGATGCGTCTCGAGAAGGGCGACCTTGACGATCCGGGACTTGCGAACGCATACCGCATGACCCCCGAGGAATTCAAGGAACGCTACGCCTACCTCTTCGACGGTGATGCCGCCGAATAGCCTGCCGCAGACAAAACAACGGAGCAGAAATTTTCTGCTCCATTTTTTATTTTAGGTATTGACGCACGCAGCCCTTTGCCGTATAATATCGTCTTGTTAGCGCAATGCGCCAATGAGAATACCGCGGGGTGGAGCAGTCGGTAGCTCGTCGGGCTCATAACCCGAAGGTCACAGGTTCAAGTCCTGTCCCCGCAACCAAAATCGCATAATTGTCATGGGTAGGTGGCCGAGTGGTTAAAGGCAACAGACTGTAAATCTGTCATCTTC
>CAUQVG010000004.1:0-75345 GCA_963521685.1 uncultured Selenomonas sp. | reverse complement strand
TGGATGTCCTGATTGAGGGGCGCGATGCGGAGCAGCAGGCGATTGCCGTGGGGCGCTCCTATCGGGAGGCTCCCGAGGTGGACGGACAGATCTATATCGAGGGGGATGCCGAGAGCCGGGTTGGTGAGATTGTCCGTGTCCGTCTGCTGCAGGGATTTACCTACGATATTGTGGGTGAGAGGGTGCATTGATGGAGTCTGCATATGAAATATTCTCTGATGAGTTGGGGAGGGAACTGCGTGCGCGCGGTCTTACGATTGCCTGTGCAGAATCCTGTACCGGAGGACTCCTCACGAGTACGCTGACGGATATTCCCGGCAGCTCCTCCTACGTCATGGGCAGCGTCGTCTCCTACTCAAACGATGTGAAGTCGCGCATTCTTCATGTCTCTGAGGAGACCCTTTTGCTGCATGGTGCTGTCTCTGAGGAGACGGCACGCGAGATGGCGGAGGGGGTGCGGCAGCTCATGCAGACGGATATCGGAGTCGGCATTACAGGCATTGCAGGCCCCGACGGCGGATCGGCGGAAAAGCCGGTTGGGCTCATCTATATCGCCGCAGCCGATCGAACGCATACGATTGTCGCAAAAAACAATTTCTCCGGAACACGGCTAGAGAATAAGCGTGCAGCTGTCGAAAAAGCACTTTCTATGATACACGATCTGATAAGGAGTTCCCTATGATAAAGAGATACCGAAAAATAGCCGCAGCCATTGGTGCCATGATAGTTCTCTCTGCTGTACCTCATGCCTTTGCGGAAGAGACGGTGCAGGCTGTTCAGGAGAGCGCAGGCGAGACCGCGCCTTCCGAACTGCCCTATGCATATGAGAGCAGATCATACGGCTATCGCATTATGTGCCCCAAACAACCTGCTTTCGTTATCCCCTCAGTCGAGCTTGATGGGCACGAAGGTGAGGTTTTGATTTTCGAGAACGAGGATTACTATATCAAACACGCGTGGGTTATTCACGTGAATGCATTCCCGGAGGACGGCGTCCCTAACCTCAATGCGATCAGCCCGGAGGAGTCGGTAGAGCTTCTCAAGGGGATTATGGGCAGCAACGGATATGAAGGGATTATGCTCATCAATCTGACAGAGGATAACAAGGCGATCTTTGCAACGACTGCCAAGGAGATCGAGATTGATGAGGATGGCGATGGCACACCGGATGCAACGGCAAAGGCGGACAGCCAGATGGCGGTGCTCTTCTTCCGCGGTGCAAACGGTATGCGTTATGGACTCGAGCTCATCGACAATCCGGAGCTGCGTGCCTCCTCTGTCTCTGCCTTTTTGGCGGGCGCACGTACGATGCAGGCACTGCAGTAAGCAGTTGTTTTCATAGAGTGAGAGAATTGAAGGAGAAATATCAATGAAGATGTCATCGAAGAGAACAATGCTCACCGCTGCGGTGCTTCTTACGCTCTCATCGGGTACGGCATATGCTGCTACACCGGGTACTGTGGATTCGCAGGAACTATTTCACGCCAATCGATTGGTGACAGATCCTGCACAAAATCCTGCGGTCGAGGAGACCGCGGCTCCGGATCGCTATGAAGCATCCATATCGGCGCAGAAGAAAGAATCGGTGACTGCCGCGACGGCACCGCCTGTGGCAAAAGCGGCATCCCAGCCGGCACGCCTTCGTTGGGACAGCGTAGATGCACGTCTTGCCGCACGAAATGGGGATCCGTCCTTCAGCCTTTCCGCACAAAAGGCGAAGCCTGTCATCATTACGGCGGAGGACATCAAACGCGAGGAGAAGCTGGCGGCAAAAGAAGGGCGCCCTGTGCAGGAGCTGGTTGGGGACGTGAATATGAATCGTCCGACGCCGCCGCCAAAGCCGAAAAGACTGCTTGTCCCAAGCAGTGAGCGGCCTGTGATGAATCCCCACGCAGCAGATCCATCCGTGCCTCCGCAGACGAATGTGCCGCCTGCATCGGGGCAGCATGCGATGCGGCAAGACTCTGCCGCCGTACAGCCGATTGCGCCGCCTCCCGTCATGGAGCGGCAGGCAGAAAAGACAGGGCAGAATGCCTCTGTATTGCCGACAAGCCCCCCCGTCTCTGCGCCCGAGGCAGAACAGCGCCCCGAGCGTCAGCGCTATCCACAGCTTCCTCATAGGGAATTCTCTCTGACACCTCCCGCTGAGAACGGGGCTGCAGCGAAACAGCCGGAGCGCTTCGAGGCTCTGGACAGTACAAATGCACAGCGTCCTGCTGTCGCCCCCGTAAAGGATCACACACCTGCCGTGGAGCACTCTGTGCGTCCCGATGGGATTCCGGAGCTGGCACCAAGACAGATTCCTCAGAACTCGGAGGCAGATCTCGCGGGTATTTCGGATGAGGTACGCCGCCACATCCTTGCAGGTCAGCTTGCGATGGAGGTTCAGCTGCAGCGGGATCCGAGCGTTGCGGGAATGAGGGCGATTACGAAGGTGCTGCGTGAGAATACAACGCTGACGCGGCTTCAGAAGATCGACTTCCTCATTGGTTTCGGACGTGCACTGCATCAGAGTGGGCTGCCGCGCCAGCAGGAAGCTCTGCTGATCAAGACGATTGCGGACGCGTTCTAATCAATTTTATGGAAATTGATCGGGAGGGAAATCCATGAAGTACTTTGATATCGCAGTCATTGCGGGGGATGGCATAGGCCCCGAGGTCATTGCTGAAGGGAAGAAGGTGTTTTCCGGCATCGCTCATATGGATGGGGGATTCTCTGTTTCCTTTGAGGATTTCCCGTGGGGCTGTGAATACTATCTGAAGACGGGAGAAATGATGCCGGAGGATGGTCTGGATCGCCTCAAGGATTTTGATGCCATCTATCTTGGAGCCGTTGGCTACCCCGGGGTACCGGATCACATATCCCTAGGCGACCTCCTGCTGCGGATTCGCCGCGGTTTCGATGAATACATTAACCTGCGCCCCATACGTCTCCTGAAAGGTGCACCATGCCCCCTCGCTGATATATCGCCGCAAGATATCAATATGATTGTTGTGCGCGAGAACAGCGAGGGGGAGTATGCGAATGTTGGCGCACATCTCTACACGGGAACGGAGCGTGAGGTGGCGCTGCAGACGGGCGTCTTCTCACGTCATGGCTGCGAACGTGTCATACGTTATGCCTACGAGCTTGCACGTCGTGAAAAACGCTCGCTTACCTCGATCTCCAAGGGAAATGCACTTCGTTACTCCATGGTGTTCTGGGATGAAATTTTCGCGGAAATCGGCAAAGAGTATCCCGATGTTGAGATACACAGTCTTCTTGTCGATGCGGCGAGTATGTTCTTTGTCAAAGATCCGGGGCGCTTCGAGATTGTCGTGACAAGCAATCTCTTTGGCGACATCCTGACGGATCTCGGTGCGGCGATTGCAGGTGGCATGGGACTCGCAGCTGGTGCGAATCTCAATCCCGAACGGAAGTATCCGTCGATGTTCGAGCCGATCCACGGAAGTGCGCCGGATATTGCGGGACAGGGGATTGCAAACCCACTGGCATCCATCTGGTCGGTCAGTCAGATGTTGGAATTCCTTGGAGAGCCAGTATGGGCAGAGCGTCTGCTCACTGCGATTGAGACCCTGCTCGTGGAGCGAAGGACATTGACGCCCGACCTTGGCGGACATGCCAAGACCGCGGAGATCGGCGACGCCGTCCTTGAAATTTTGAAACGCTAATTACAGATTTTCATGAAAAGCGCGGGGTGCTGTGCGCCTCGCGCTCTATTTACATAATGGATGGAGTACATAAGATGAAAGAGAAACAGCGCATACGCAAAGCCGTTATTCCCGCCGCAGGCTACGGAACGCGGTTCCTCCCTGCGACGAAGGCAACGCCGAAGGAAATGCTGCCCATTGTAGACAAGCCGACCATCCAGTACATTGTGGAGGAGGCACTCGCGAGCGGCATCGAGGACATCCTCATCATCAGTGGTCATGGAAAGCGTGCCATCGAGGATCACTTCGAC
Source organism: uncultured Selenomonas sp. (assembly GCA_963521685.1). Classification (GTDB taxonomy): domain Bacteria; phylum Bacillota; class Negativicutes; order Selenomonadales; family Selenomonadaceae; genus Centipeda. The sequence goes on along the minus strand of CAUQVG010000004.1, from coordinate 71,384 downwards.
TCCGCGCCTGCACTCGAGCACGAGCTGGCGCGCAAGGGAAAAGATGATCTGTTGGACCTCGTTCGCGAGACCACCGATGTGAACGTTCACTATGTACGGCAGAAATATATGCGCGGATTGGGCGACGCCATCCTCTGCGCGCGCAGTTTTGTTGGGCATGAGCCTTTTGCTGTCCTGCTCGGTGATGATGTTGTCTACCATCCGCAGCGTTCGGCTCTGCGTCAGCTGATCGACGTATACGAGGAGACGTGCGGCTCTGTTCTGGGCTGTCAGGTGGTCTCGGATGAGCAGGTCTCATCATATGGCATTGTTGCGGGGGAGACCTTGGAGAATCCGCGCCTCATGCGCGTTTCCGACATGGTGGAGAAACCTTCTCTGGAGGAGGCGCCAAGCCGCATGGCTGTGCTTGGGCGCTATATCATCAGCCCGGAGATATTTTCTATTCTCGGCGAAACGAAGCCGGGCAAGGGCGGGGAGATCCAGCTGACGGATGCGCTCAAGGTGCTGGCGCAGCGAGAAGCCGTCTATGCCTACGATTTCAAAGGGAAGCGCTACGATCTCGGAGATAAGCTGGGATTTTTGCAGGCGACCGTTGAATTTGCACTGCGCCGCGAAGATCTCGGTGCGGATTTTAAGTCTTATCTGCAAGATCTCGTAAAGACACTGTGAGGCGATTGGCTTGCAGAAGGAAAATCAGGCAAATCTTGCGCTTGCGCTGAGTGTCATCGGCGCAATCGGAACGGCAGGGCAGGGAGGATCGCTTGCACTGACAACCATTCATCACGGTTTTCTGGCGGCGACGATCGGCGGGCTGGCGGATTGGTTTGCAGTCAAGGCGATCTTCGGCCGTCCGCTCGGCATCTCCCATCGCACGGATATTCTTCGGCGCAACCGCGCCCGTATCATGGAGTCCCTCGTGCGGTTCTCTGCCGATGATCTGCTCAGCAAAGAGAATATCATGGATGTTGTTGAGCGCGAGAAAATCGGGGCGCTCCTCGTAGAGTATCTGCAGCATCGCGGTGGACGTGAGCGCCTCGTCGAGGCTGCAGTGGACATTCTCCGCCATGTTTCCTCGGATGTGGACAGTCGCAGCATCGCAAAGGAACTGACTCCATACGTGATTCAGGCACTCCATGCACTTCCTTTGGAGGAGAGCTTTGCAGAGCTCCTTGACGTGCTGACAGAAGAGCCCCATGCAGATCGCATTTTCAATATGCTGATCCGCATGGGGCTGCGGCTCGTGCGGACGCAGGTCTTTCAGGATATGCTCCATGAGAACATCGCATCCATACGCACGGAATATGAACGCGATGGGATGATACGTGCCTTTGTCCTGTCCTTTTTTGACGATGGCATGATTGCGGAGTGGCTGACCGTACGCTTGGAGGAGATTCTGACCTGTGCAACGGCGTTGGATGACCGCCGCCATCGGGATGGTGTTCAGGCTCTGGTCTCCTTTGTGACCGGGCTGCGCGCGAATCCGAAGCTGTATGAGGAGCTTCATCGGTACAAGATTCACGTGATCGAGCAGCTTGAGATTGAGACCATTCTCACCGACTTTATCGAACATCGCATGAAGGGCAGCCATCCCTTTTGGGTTCCGTATGTCAAGGAACTCCTCAATGAAAAAATAGACATCTTTGTCCATTCTGAGGCGTGGCAGAATCGTGCAGATCGCTGGATGAAGGATCTCGCGGCCGGAGAGGTGGAAAAGCATCACGAGATGATTGCGGACTTTGTGCGGGAGTATCTGAATCAGAAGTCGGATGATGAGCTCATTACCTTCGTCGAAGGGAAGGTGCGTACTGATCTGCAGATGATCCGTGTGAATGGCGCCATCGTCGGTGCCTTCGTCGGGATGGGGCTGTCTCTCATTGTGACCTTTGCGGAAAGGATGTGGGGACTGTGACGCGCACATGGAACAAGGCCGATACGGCTCTTTTGGGCTCCTTTCTGTTCTTTCTACTCTCCCTCGGACTGCATCTGCATTTCCCGCAGACGCTTTGGCCGGAGGGGCTGCTCATGGTCAGTGAGGCGGCTCTGGTCGGCGGTGTTGCGGACTGGTTTGCAGTAACGGCACTCTTTCGGAAGCCGCTTGGATTTCCCTATCATACGGCGATTCTGCCGCGCAGGCGGGACAGTTTTATTCACGCGATTGTCATTATGGTGCAGAAGGAATTCTTCTCACGCCGAAAGCTTTTTCGTCACATAGAGAAAATTCATCTGCTCCCCATGCTGCAGGAATTTTTACATAAAAAAAGGACGGAGAAACAGCTGACTGGCACCGTCCTGCACTTTATCCGTGCATCATTCCTGCGGAAAAACAACAAAAAAGCGATTTCATATCTGTCCGCGCGGCTCAAGTCTCTGATTCTGCGTGAAGATCCGTCCGCGTTAATGAGTCGCTTTGACACGCTGTCCAAAGCGAATGGATGGGATCGGCAGGCACTCACGCGAATCGCCCAACTTCTTGCGCGAGAGGTGTCCACAGAGGAAACGCGTCAATCGATTCGGGAGACACTGGCAGACCTGGAGCGTGAGAAGATCGGGGATGGGTTCCTGTCACGCCTGCTTGAGGTGACGAATACGGTCAATCTGGACGAGGGGGCGGAGCTGATTCAGCGGCATACCTGCCATGTTCTGGACGAACTTGGAAGAGCGGGTTCTCCGCTCCAGGAAAATGCTACTGCACTCCTCCACGACTGTCTGTCTGACATGCGTCAGGATGATGAACTGTTGCACCTTGCCCGCGAACTGCAGGAGCGGCTGGCACAGGAGCTTCCGATTGACGAAACGCTCGCGCGACTCTTTCAGGGGATGCGCAGGCACTTTCAGATGGATTTGAATCGGGCGGTCGATCCAATCGAGGAGCATATGCCCGCCTTTTACACACAACTGCAGAACATCCTTCACCTCGAATATCAGCACATGCTCTTCCTCGTGGAGGAGCGGACGGAGCTGCAGAAGATCATCGCCAAGGTACTCTATGATCTCTTGGCGCGCTCTGCGCTCCACGCGCAGACCCTCGTTGGTGTCATTGTCAATAACGTGTTGTCCCGTCTCACAGACGATGAGCTCAATCATCTCATCTACGACAAGGTGGAGGAGGACCTTCTTTGGATTCGCGTCAACGGCTCTCTCGTGGGCGGATGTATCGGACTTTTGCTCTTTGTCTGCATGAACATTTTCAGATAAAGTACATGAGGTTTTCGCTGCTCTCCTCGTGGTTCAGAGCGGTAAGGAGTTCCTCCAATGAGATCGCGTTCAGTGTCTCGTATATGCTCTTATCCAGCACATCGAAGACATTGCGCGAGAGAACATGATTCAGCTGATCCATTTTCTCAGAAGCCAATCCGGTCTTTTCGATGAGAGAGATTTCGATGGAGGAGAGAACGTCGTATGCCGTGATCTCGCGCGGATGACGCGAGAGCTGATAGCCGCCCTGAGAGCCTTTGATTGAGTTGACGAGCTTGCTGCGCTTGAGCAGGGAAAAGACCTGCTCAAGGTAGATCTTTGAGATACCGAGATGATCCGATATACTGATGATCGTAATGGGGGAGGACGCATCGTAGTTGCGTGCGAGAAATACCATGGCTGCGATTCCGTAGCGACCTTTTGCAGAGATTTTCATGTACTCACTTCTTTCAGTAAAACATAGTTTTTATAGCAATATAATATGTTAAAACTGAGAAAATGTCAAATAAAAATCCCTTCTTCGCTGAAGAAGGGATTTTGTATTGCAATGCGATATTAGCGCTTCGAGAACTGGGACGCCTTACGTGCCTTCTTGAGACCGTACTTGCGGCGCTCCTTCTCACGCGGATCACGCGTGACGAAGCCTGCCTTCTTGAGGGCAGGGCGCAGCTCCGCATCCATCTCGATGAGTGCGCGCGTGATGCCGTGACGGATTGCACCGGCCTGACCGGATGCGCCGCCGCCGGATACATTGGCAATGACATCGTATTTATCAACCGTTTCGGTCAGGTTGAGCGGCTGACGAACAATCAGCTCGAGCGTCTTGAGACCGAAGTATTCCGCCATCTCACGACCGTTGATCGTAACCTTGCCGTCGCCGGGGACGAGGCGGACGCGTGCGACCGAGGTCTTGCGGCGACCTGTGCCGTAGTAAGTGACTTGTGCCATCGAACAGATTCCTCCTTTTATGAAACTCAGCGAATATCAAACGCCAGCGGTTCAGGCTTCTGTGCTGCGTGGGGATGCTCCGAGCCAACGTAGACGTTGAGCTTACGGAAGATCTGAGCGCCGAGGCTGTTCTTCGGCAGCATACCCTTGACAGCGTGCTCGATGACACGGGTCGGGAAGCGGCGGAGCATATCGCCGGCGGTCGTAAAGGTCGTGCCGCCCTGATAGCCGGAATGACGGAAGTAGGTCTTGTCCGTCAGCTTCTTTCCCGTGAACTTCACTTTCTCAGCATTGATAACAATGACGTAATCGCCGGTATCGACGTGCGGCGTGTAGATGGGCTTATTCTTGCCGCGTAGAATTTTCGCGATCTCTACTGCAAGACGTCCGACCGTCTGGTTCTCGGCGTCTACAACATACCACTTGCGTTCAATATCGGCGGCTTTTGCCATAACCGTGGTTTTCACGTAATTCCCCCCTAGAGAGTAAGAGCATTCAATGATTATGAGTTGATGCAATATCCACTCATGTCTCCGGGGCTAATGGTTACATGAAAAATATCACACGTCGCTATTCTATGAGATTTTGAGCGGAATGTCAAGGCATTTTATCCATTGCGCGCTTGACTTTTTCTGCAATCCCGTGCATTTTTGTGCTTGGGACGGAGCACGCTGCAATGCGCACGCCCATTTTGAGCGGTACGGCAAAGATCAGATCCTCATGGAGCAGATCGCAGACTGCCTGCGGATCTGCTGCCGGGATGGCGAGGAAGAAGCCGCCCTTGTAGGGGAGGGCGGGGAGACCGCACGCCGCTGCCTCTTTCATAAAGATGTCGCCGCGCTCCTGTACAAGACAATAGAGGGCATCGCGCTCTGCCTCGTAGGAGGCATAGGCGGCCGCATCCTGCTGAATGCGCGTCAGGAGGGTCATTGCGCCGCGGTTGATGTTCGACCACGTGGCGCGTGCCGCATACTTGCTGATTTCGTTGAACTCATCGATGACCGTTTTGCTCGCGGAGAGTGCGATGAGCGCACCGCAGCGCTGTCCGTAGAACGTATACGCCTTGGACATGGAGAAGGCAAAAAGCGTCAGGATATTTTCAGGCAAATTGGCGAATTTCTGCATGAAGGCGCGCGTTTCATGCTTTTCTCCTGCGAAGTCGATGTAGGCAATGTCGACGAGCAGGTGTACCTTCTTGCCCGCGGCTGCGTGCTTCTTCACGCAGTCGAGTACATGGATCCAGTCCTCCGAGGAGAGGCTGTAGCCCGTCGGGTTGTGTGCCGGTGTGTTGAGGATGATGAGGAGGCTGTCCTGCTTCTTGAAGAGGGCATCGACCGCTGTGGAAAATGCCGCATGGTTGAAATTGTTTGCCTCGTCAAAGAGCTGGAAATTCGTCACGGAGCAACCGAGCTCCTGACAGATGACATTGTACGTCCCCCAGAACCAGTCCGAGGTGAGTACCTGATCGCCCTTTTCCACATAGTTGTCGACGGCTGTGCGCAGGGCACCTGTTCCGCCTGCAGTGGCGATCGCAGCGAGGTAGCCGTCCGGGCGATTGCCTGCAAACGTGATGTCGATTGCCGCCTCCAGATACTCCGGAAGTCCAGAGATCGGTGCATAGGCAATATAGTCCTCAATGGGCAGCGAGCGAAAGACGCGCTCGACAGTGGGGAGGTGGGCGAGTTTGCCCTCGTCATCCATGACAGCGCCGATCGTTGCATTCGTCACACGTTCCGCACCATGTTCTGCGATTGCAGCGCGGCACGCTGCATTGGCACCGAAAATCGCGTCCTTCAGTCTCCTCGAAGCCGCGTGGGATGCCGCCATCTGAATTGCCATTGTAATACGCTCTCCTTTTCGTTTTGAAAGCACGGACATCATGAAGTCCGCCAAGCGGCAGATCTTCATTCATCCGTGCTTTCTTTGGATTCATTATGATGATATCGTTTTGTTCCGCCCCTGTCCACCGAAGGGGCGGGTGTATACAAGTATTCTTAGCCTTCGGGGAAGAACTCGTCGTGAATGCGGTTGACTGCATCCTTTACACTGCCGCCCTTGATGAGGCAGGAAATGCTGATCTCAGACGTGCTGATGATCTCGATGTTGATGTCGGCACGCGAGAGTGCGCCGAACATACGTGAGGCAATCCCAGGATTACCGAGCATGCCCGCACCGACGATGGAGATCTTTGCCACATCGTTGTCGATGGCAACCGCAGAAGCCTTGATCTCAGCCGAGATCCCCTCGACCACCTGACGCGCCTCCTCGGCATCAATCGTGGCGACGGTGAAGACCATATCCGTCATATTCGACTCTGCGCTGCGAATGCTCTGAACGATCATGTCCACGTCAATGTTTGCCTCTGCAAGCGCGGAGAAAATCTTGTGCGCAACACCGGGGACATTGGATACGCCGAGTACGGTGATCTTCGAGACATGCTCGTCATGGGTAACGCCGCGAATGATAAAGGACTTTTCTTCCACTGTGTATTCCTCCCTAATGATGGTTCCCGGTTCCGAAGTAAAGGTCGAGCGGACGTGGATGGGGATGCCGTAGAGCTGTCCCATCTCCACGGAGCGCGGCTGCATGACGCCGGCGCCGAGGCGTGCCATCTCGAGCATTTCGTTGTAAGTGATCTCGCGCATGCGGCGTGCGCCCTTTGCAATGCGCGGGTCGGCAGAGTATATGCCGTCAACATCCGTGTAGATCTCGCAGGCATCTGCGCCGATTGCGCCTGCAATTGCGACCGCCGAGGTATCCGAGCCGCCGCGTCCGAGGGTTACGGGATTGCCCTTTTCATCCGTTCCCTGAAATCCTGCGATCACGACGATATTGCCCTTGTCAAGCTCCTCGTGGACGCGCTCCGGATGAAGTCCGAGGATGCGTCCCTTCGTGTGGGCGCTGTCGGTTTTCATGCCCGCCATCGCGCCCGTGAGGGAGACAGCAGGCTGTCCCATTGAGCGGAATGCCATCGCAAGGAGGGCAATGGAGACCTGTTCGCCCGTCGTCATGAGCATATCCATCTCGCGCGCGTACTGATAGGGGCTCTCTGCCACTTCTCCCGCGAGCGCAATGAGATCGTCTGTCGTGTCGCCCATTGCCGATACCACCATGACAATGCGATCATCGGGGGTTTTCTCGCTCAGAATCCGCTTTGCTACATTCTTGATCTTTTCAGGCGTCGCAACGGAGCTTCCGCCAAATTTCTTTACAATTAGTGCCATATAATGTCCCCCTATGGTATTGATATGATTCCCATAACGGTGAATGCTGAACGCATTATAGCGTAAAAATGAAGCACTGTCCAGCAAACAGAATGCGAATGGGGAGGATACGGGGATAAAAATATGACCTTATCTCATGTCATACACGAAATAAGGTCATATTGAATGCACTCTGTTATGAGAGTGGGGGGATATTACTTGTTGAGGAGAGCCTGGATTTCAGAAGCCTTGCCGTCAGAGCCGAGCACCTCTTTGATCTTGTGGGTGACGAGCTCCTTGATGTAGCTGCGGCCGTCGGTCAGATACTGACGCGGGTCGAAGTGGGACGGCTCCTTCTTGAAGTGCTCGCGGATGCCAGCCGTCATTGCAAGACGGAGGTCGGAGTCGATGTTGATCTTGCAGACGGAGGACTTTGCCGCGCGGCGCAGCTGATCCTCGGGGATGCCGACTGCATCCGGCATATGTCCGCCGTTCTCGTTGATGATCTTCACATACTTCGGAATGACGGAGGAAGCGCCGTGCAGCACGATGGGGAAGCCCGGAATGCGCTTCTCGATCTCCTCGAGGATGTCGAAGCGGAGCGGCGGCGGTACGAGGACGCCGTCTGCATTGCGCGTGCACTGCTCCGGCGTGAACTTGAACGCGCCGTGCGAGGTGCCAATTGCAATGGCGAGGGAGTCAACGCCCGTCTTTTCGACGAAGTCCTGAACCTCCTCGGGCTTCGTATAGGATGCATCCTCTGCAGAGACGTTGACATCGTCCTCAATGCCGGCGAGCTGTCCGAGCTCTGCCTCAACGACGACGCCATGTGCGTGCGCATACTCTGCGACGCGCTTTGCAAGAGCGACGTTCTCATCGTACGGCAGATGCGAGCCGTCGATCATGACGGAGGTGAAGCCGCCGTCGATGCAGGACTTGCAGATATCGAAGTCTGCGCCGTGGTCGAGGTGCAGAGCAATGGGAATATCGTTGATTTCGAGTGCAGCCTTGACAAGATGGACAAGGTACTCATGGCGCGCATACTTGCGTGCGCCTGCGGAGACCTGCAGGATCAGAGGGGACTTGAGCTCTCCCGCAGCATCCGTAATGCCCTGAACGATCTCCATGTTGTTGACGTTGAAAGCGCCGATGGCATAGCCGCCCTCATAGGCTTTCTTAAACATTTCCTTTGTTCCGACAAGTGGCATGTGATTACCCCCTATTAAAGCTAAAAATATCCCACGAACAATTTTATTATAGCATAGTTTATTTACGGAAGATACCGTTTTTTGAAATTTCCCATCCGTTCTGTTATAATGGGTGAACTAATGGGGAAAGGCTGGTGCGTTGCGTGCAGTTAAAGCGCTTGGAAGCGTACGGATTCAAGTCATTCGCAGAGCGGATTGTCGTGCAGTTCGATCAGGGAATCACCGCCGTAGTGGGGCCGAATGGCAGTGGCAAAAGCAATATCACGGACGCTGTTCGCTGGGTGCTCGGCGAGCAGAATATTCGCATGCTGCGCGGCCTGCGCTCCGAGGACATCATCTTTGCCGGCTCTGCTGCACGCCGTGCGCTCAGCGTGGCGGAGGTCGTTCTGGTCTTTGACAATACGGACAAGATGCTGCCGATTGACTATGACGAGGTCGTTGTCAAGCGCCGCCTGTACCGCAACGGCGACAGCGAGGTGTATCTCAATGATTCGCGCTGCCGTATTAAGGACATCTACCAGCTCTTTGCGGATACGGGCATCGGCCATGACGGCATGAGCATCATCGGACAGAACCGATTGAACGATATCCTCGACAGCCGCCCCGAAGACCGCCGCGTATTCTTTGAGGAAACTGCTGGCATCACAAAGTACCGCACGCGCAAGCAGGAGGCTCTGCGCAAGCTGCGTGAGAACGAGGGTGACCTCGTACGTCTGAATGATATCATGTACGCGCATGCGGCAGAGCTTGAGCCGCTCGCCGCGCAGTCGGAAAAGACCATGAAGTTCCGCAGTCTCGATGCCGAGCGGCGGCAGTATCAGATGTCGGCGCTCATACAGCAGCACGGGCGTCTCATGCAGGAACAGGATGCTTTGGATCAGACGTTGCGCATGCATCGTGATGAAGAGGCGTGCGAAATGCGTGCACGTATGGATGCAGAGGGGAAAAAGAACGCGCTTGAGGCTGATATCACCGTCATCGACCACCGCATGCAGGCCGAGGAGCAGGTGGGGCGCAGTGTGCAGGAGAAGCTGGACACACTCCGACAGGAGGCGGCGCTCATCAAGGGGCGGCAGGATCAGGGGAAGAAGCGCGAAGAGGATATCGAGCGCATGCGCGTATCTGCGTCTGCCAAGATTGACGCGACCGATCAGGAAATCGTCCAGATCCAAGCACAGTTAGAACGCAAACGCGCTGAGGTTGCGGAAAAAAATGCGCAGCAGACGGCGGCTCAGGTCGCGTCCGAGCGGCTGGATGAGATCATTGCGGGCGAGGAGCAGCACATGGCGCAGGAGGAGCACTCCCGTCATGCCGTACAGCGGGTACTGGCGCGTCTGCGGGAGGAGCTTGCCGTCGCTCGGAATGCGGCGCATACGGAGGAGAACAGGCAGCAAGAGGAGGAGCGTGCACGGCGTCAGGAACTCCTTGCGGCGGCACAGGGCGAACTCGCGCACATCAATCACGCTATCAACCTCTCTGAGAAGAGGATGCAGCAGTTCTCTCAGGAAGGAGATCAGCTTCATACAGAGATTGGAGACCTTCGTCGTACGATTGATCGTGATGAGGCGCAGCTGCGGCAGTCGGATGCGGAGCTCCTGCGCATACGGCAGAGCCTTGATTTTCAGCGGCGCATGCAGGACAGCTATGAAGGCTTCGGGCGGGATGTGCAGATTGTCCTGCAGGCACAGGAGGGTTGGCGCAAAAATGTCTCCGGAACGGTCGCCGATCTCATCCGCATCCCTGAGCGCTATCTCACGGCAATTGACGTGGCGCTCGGCGGGAGCGTGCGCAATATCGTCACGGAGGATACGGATACAGCGAAGGCTGCCATCTCCTATTTGAAGCGCAAAAATGGCGGACGTGTCACATTCCTGCCGCTGACGACGATCACGGTGCGCCAACCGCGTGCAGTCGACCTGCGGAGGTGTCACGGGGTAATTGGCTGGGCGAATACACTCGTGCAGGCGGAGGGGAGATTTCAGAAGGTCGCCGATCATCTGCTTGCACAAACGCTCGTGATGGAGAATTTGGATGATGCCCTGATTGTTGCAAAACAGGAGGGGTATCGCCTACGCATCGTGACACTGACGGGCGAACTGTTGAATCCCGGCGGCTCACTGTCAGGCGGCGGACGGCGTAAGCAGTCGTCCGTACTGCTGAATCGGCGTGCGGAGATCGAGACGTTGAGCGACACTCTGCGCGCGCAGGAGGAAGCCGATAGGGAAATGCGCGTCTCGTTGGAGCAGAAGAAACAGGAGCTCAAGGAGACGAGCAATCGTTATACAGAGAATCGGACGGCAGCAGATCGGCTCTCACAGGAGCTCGTGGATGAGCGCGGGAAGCGCCGTGTGTTAGAGGAGCGCATCGCAGATCAGATGGCGACGCTGCAGGAGATGGAGCGGGCGGAGGATGCGCGTCTGGCGCGCGGAGCGCAGCTCGCTGCGAGACGCACGCGGATCGAGCGCCATATTGCCGTATGCACAGATCACGAGTCGCGCTTTACCGAGGCGATCGCGCAGCTGAATGAACGCTGCGAAGAGCTGCGCACCGCACGCAGCGAACAGCACGAGCACCTGCATACACTGGATGTTGCAGTTGCGGCACTCTCCGCAGAGATCGAGACGGGAGAGCGCAATCGCAAATCGCGCGAACTCGAACATGCGGAGGCGCACCGTTCACTGAACGCAGTCATGGATCAGGCGACGCAGCTTGCGGATGAACTGCGGGGCGATGAGCAGCGGCTCTCGGAGCTTGAGAGTGATATTGACCGTCAGGATGCCGCACTCCAAGAACATGAAAAGCGCAGCACCGTACTCAAGGATCAGCGTCTGGCACATGAGGCGGAGAGCCGTGTCCTCGACGCTGCCGTCAAGAGTGCCGTTTCGCGCATAGACACCATCCGTACAAAGCAGCATGACTGTGATAAGCAGTTGGAGCGCATTCATATACGCATGGAGGACTGCCGTACGCGTCTCCTGTCCGACTTTGGACTGACGCCGGAGGCGGCGGCAGCAGATATTCTGGACGTGGACGAGGCATCGTTGGAGAAGCGTCTGCGCGCATTGGAGAATGACATTCAGGCGCTCGGCTCTGTGAACCCGAATGCCGTCGAGGAGTATGCGGAGAAGAAGGCACGCTACGAGGAGGAAGAGGCACAGATTGCCGACTTGAGTGCTGCCAAACAGGATATAGAGCAAATTATCCAGAAGATTGATCAGGATATGACGCGCACATTTCGCGAGGCGTTCCATCAGATTCAGGAATACTTTAATGAAATATTCATGCGCCTCTTTGGCGGCGGAATTGCGGAATTGCGTCTGACGGACAAAGAGGATATACTAAGCAGTGGCGTTGAGATCCTCGTGACCCTGCCCGACAAGAAGCGGCAGAACCTCTCCGCGCTTTCCGGCGGCGAACGCGCACTCACAGTCATCGCATTGCTCTTTTCCTTCCTGCGCTATCGCCCCTCGCCGTTCTCCATTCTGGATGAGATCGACGCGCCGCTCGATGAGGCGAATGTCTCGCGTTTCGGTGAATTCCTGCAGGAGTTTGCAAAGAACACGCAGTTTATCGTCGTCACGCACCGAAAGGGAACCATGCGTGCGGCGGATACCATGTATGGCGTTACGGTAGAGGATGCCGGCGTATCAAAGGTGCTGTCCATACGCTTGAAGGATTATGAAGCGGAGCAGTCCGCCTGAAAAGCAGAAAGGAGCTATTGTGGGATTCTTTGATCGACTGAAAAAAGGTCTGACGAAGACGCGGGAGAACTTCACGCATAATATTGAACGCCTCATCATCGGATATGCCGATATTGACGATGAGCTGATCGACGATCTCGAGGAGACTCTGCTGATGGCGGATGTCGGCGTTAAGACGACGGAGACGCTCATTGCAGCAGTGCGCAAGGGAATCAAGCAGAAGGAAATACGCACGCCCGAGGATCTGATCCCCTTTTTGGAAAAGGAGATCGTACAGATCCTGGAATCAGGAGAGAATACATTCCATATGGCGGAGCAGGGGACGACGGTGCTGCTCGTTGTTGGCACGAATGGTGTCGGCAAGACGACGACCATCGGGAAACTGAGCGCCTATTATCGCAGAGAGGGGAAGTCCGTCCTGCTCGCGGCTGCGGATACCTTTCGTGCAGCCGCCATTGATCAGCTCGAGATCTGGGGCAAGCGTGCAGATGCACAGGTGATAAAGCACGGCGAGGGATCCGACCCTGCTGCTGTTGTCTTTGACGCATTGCAGGCGGCAAAGGCGCGCAACATCGACATTGTCATTGTCGATACGGCGGGACGCCTCCAGACAAAGTCCAATCTCATGCAGGAACTCGAGAAGATCTATCGTGTCATTAGACGTGAGATTCCGGGGGCACCGCATGAGACTCTGCTCGTCCTTGACGCAGGTACCGGGCAGAATGCGATCAGTCAGGCAGAGCTCTTTACGCAGGCTGCACCTGTTTCTGGCGTTGTGCTTACGAAATTGGACGGAACGGCAAAGGGCGGCGTAACCATCGGTATCAAGTCGCAGCTGTCCATTCCGATCAAGTGGATCGGTGTCGGCGAGGGGATGGACGATCTGCGCCCCTTCCATGCGGAGGATTTTGTGAGCGCTCTGTTCGTCAAGCGTGCGGACGAAGCTGCAGAATGACGAAGAGGATATGTGGATGAAAGGGGGATCCGCCATGTATGAGGATCTTATAGAAACAAAGTGCAGCGGTGAGCATATCTTTGACGGCACGCTGCTCCATGTGCGCCGTGATATGGTGCGTCTGCCGAACGGGAAGGAGTCCGTACGCGAGTGGATTCACCACCCGGGCGCGGCAGCGGTGCTCCCCGTGCTGCCGAACGGCAATGTGATTCTGGTGCGGCAGTTTCGCTATCCCATCGGGAAGGTAACGCTTGAGGTGCCTGCAGGAAAGCTCGATATGGAGGGGGAGGATCCCCTGCACTGTGCACGCCGCGAGCTGTCGGAGGAGACAGGCTATACGGCAGAGCAGTATGAGAAGCTGACGACCATTGCAACAACGGTCGGCTTTTCCAACGAGTACATTCATCTCTATCTCGCGCACGGGCTGTCGGTCGGACAGCAACATACCGATGAAGATGAGTTTGTGAATGTGGTTCAAATGCCGTTTGCCGAGGCTCTTGAAATGGTGAAGACGGGCGAGATCATCGACTCCAAGACCATCATTTCCTTATTGATGACAGAAGAACGCCTGAGCGTCTGACGAGTGGGAGAAATATATGTTCGGATTTGATTTTGAAGAGATGCTGCTCGGAATACCGGGGCTCATCATTGCCATGACCTTTCACGAGTATGCGCATGCGCGTGCTGCCGTCTCACTCGGAGACTTTACGCCGCGCCTGATGGGGCGTCTGACACTCGACCCGCGTGCACATATCGATCCAATCGGGCTTATCATGCTCTTTCTCGTCCGTTTTGGATGGGCAAAGCCCGTCATGGTGAATCCAAGCAATTTTCGTCAGCCGCGTCGGGATGATATTCTGGTGTCTGTCGCTGGTCCTGCGATGAATCTGCTGCTTGGATTTATTGCCTTCTATATGATCCTCTTCATTCGCTCGCATAATATCGATGTTTCACCGATTACATACGGGATCATACAGATGATCTTTGTCTACAACGTCAACTTCGCGATCTTCAATATGCTTCCGATTCCGCCGCTGGACGGCTCGCATATTGTGCGCAACCTTCTGCCGCCGGATCTCGCATATCGCTATCAGGCGATCGAGCGCTACAGTCTGCTCATTATGATTGTGTTCATTGCAACACCTCTGCTGAGCGTTGTCCTCATGCCGCTGTTTCGTCTCGTATACGGCGTATACAGTGCGATCGGCAGTGCGCTCTTGTTCTAGGACTGTCTATGGCGGCGGATTATCTTGTCAAATTGGATGCGTTTGAAGGACCGATGGATCTGCTCATGCATCTGATCGAAAAGAATAAAATTGATCTCTATGACATCCCTATTGCGGATTTGACGCGTCAATATCTGGATCACATCGATACGTTGTATCAATTTGATATTGAATATGCAAGCGAATTTCTCGTGATGGCGGCGACGCTCCTGCGGATCAAATCGCGTATGCTGCTGCCGAAGAGCGATGCAGCGGAAGATCAGGAGGAAGATCCGCGCATGGAGCTTGTGGAGCGGTTGCTTGAATATCGTCGGTTCAAGGAGGTCTCGTCCATACTATTCTCCCTGAACGATGCCCAGAGCCCGTATGTGGAGCGCGCGCCGATGCCGCTCCCCGCACATCGGCTGCCGATTATGGGGCTTTCAGCAGAGGCTCTTATGCGCATCTTTGCGGATGTGCAGCGCGTACGAGAAGAGCCTGTGATTCCCGCCGTTGTAGTATCGGCAGAGGAATATCGCGTGCAGGACAAGATGACGGATATTCTCGAGCTGCTTAGGCACAGGAACGGCAGAATCAAATTGAATGAGGCGTTTCCAACGGGAACGCGCGAGGAGCTTCTGTCCGCCTTTTTGGCACTTTTGGAACTTGCAAAAATGCAGATGGTCTATATCTCCCAGGAACATCTCTACTATGAAATCGTCATTTCGGCAAAGGAGGGGAGCCGTGCAGTCTCTTAATCGGGCGGGCATATTGGAAGCCGTTTTGTTCGCTGCCGGAATTCCGCTCTCCGTACCGAAACTCGCTGAAATCATTGAGGCACCCGAGTGGGAAGTGCAGGAAACACTAACCGAGCTGGAACATGTCCTTTCGGAGCGCGGGAGCGGAATCTTTCTGCGAAGATCGGCAGGTGGCTATCAGCTTGCGACACATCCAAACGCCTTCCCGTGGGTGAAGAAGCTGTCCGAAAAGGTGCAGCCGACACTCTCGTCTTCGGCAATGGAGACGCTTTCCATCATTGCGTATAAGCAGCCAATCACAAAGCAGGAAGTGGAGCATATCCGTGGGGTGCGTGCAGAGCGTTCCATTGGACGGCTGCTCGAACTCGAGCTGATCTGTGAAATGGGGCGCAAGCAGGTGATTGGGCGTCCGATTCTTTACGGAACAACGGATTTGTTTCTGCGTGCATTCGGGCTCGAACAGATTGCAGATCTGCCTGCACTCCCGGAGATGGACGATGTCAAGGATACGCTCGACGATGACCAGCTGCGCCTCTTCGAGGAAATGCGCGCTGCAGCGGATGTCATCGAGCATGAAGACGGGGACGACGATGCCGGCACGGATGGACAGAATGTCTCCGTGCTCTTACATGATGCAAAGGATTGAAGTTATTGGTTGAACTACTTGCTCCTGCGGGAACGAAGGAAGCATTTCTCGCTGCCGTAGAAAACGGAGCAAATGCGGTTTATCTTGCCGGAAAGATGTTCGGCGCACGTGCCTATGCCTCCAATTTTGATGAGGATGAGATGGAGGAGGTCATTCGGCACGCACATCTCAAAAATGTGCAGGTTCATGTTGCTGTCAATACGATTGTCGACAGCGATGAACTTCCGCAGTTAAAAGAATATCTCGCCTTTCTCTACGATGTGGGTGCAGATGCTGTACTATTGCAAGATCTCGGTGCTGTACGCGTGGCGAAGGAGGTCGTTCCGCAGCTTCCGCTACATGCGAGCACCCAGATGACGGTACATAATCTCGCTGGTGTTCGGGCGCTGGAGGAGCTTGGCTTTTCGCGTGTCGTACTGGCGCGCGAGCTTTCCATTGCAGAGATTCGCCACATCTGTGCCGAGAGCCGTGCTGAAATTGAGTCATTCGTGCATGGCGCGCTCTGCGTCTGCTACTCGGGGCAATGTCTGATGAGCAGCATGATCGGCGGCCGCAGCGGCAATCGCGGGCGCTGTGCGCAACCCTGTCGTCTGCCCTATACATTGGTCGATGCCAACGGAAAGGATGTGCTTGGGGAGTCGGCTGGGAACTTCCTTCTCTCGCCGCGCGATCTGAATACGATCGAACTCATCCCTGAGCTGCTTGATGCGGGCATTGATTCGCTGAAAATCGAGGGACGCATGAAGCGCCCCGAGTATGTCGCAACGATTGTGCATACATATCGCAAGGCGATCGACCATTATCTCCATCGCGAGAGTGCCCCCGTTGACGCGGAGGATCTCGATCATCTGGCGCAGGTGTTCAACCGTGACTTTACAACGGCATATATGGAAAAACGCCAAGGCAAATATATGATGAGCGATCGGCGACCGAACAACCGCGGCCTCCTGATCGGGCGCGTTTCTGGGTATGACCGCAGTTCGCACCGCGTCACGGTGAAGCTGTCCAGAAAACTCGCCATCGGAGATCAGGTGGATTTTTGGGTGAAGGTCGGTGGCCGTGTCAGCGCCGAGATCGAGCATTTATACAATGCACAGGGAAAAGAGTGCAGTGAAGCCGCTGCGGGAGATACAGTGTCGTTCGTCATCCGCGGCAAGGTGCATATGAATGACCGCGTATTCAAGGTCTATGATGCGAACCTCATGGATGCGGCAAGACATTCCTATGATCTTGCGCACAGCGAAAAAATCCCGCTTCGTGCCGTTCTTCACGCAAGGCTTGGAGAAAAGCTGCGTCTCCACGTTGAGGATGATGCGGGGAATGCTGTGGACAGTGAGAGTGACTATGTTGTCGCGCGAGCGAATAACCGCCCTCTCACCATCGAGACTGTGCAGAAACAGATGGGACGACTTGGAACAACACTGTTTTCCCTTGCGGAACTGTCCTGTGAGATGGACGATGCTGTGATGGTGCCCGTCAGCGAACTGAATAATCTGCGCCGCTCTGCCATTGCCTCACTTGAGGAGCTTCGCACACATCGTTTTCAGCAAAAGCGAAGCGATACCGTGCGGATTGCCGCGAAAAATAGTGCAATGCCGGTAAGACACAAAACAGAGCTGCCAGCTCCCGCTGCGCTGATGGCTGCGGTCGATGATCTGGCGGCGATGAAGGCGGCTGTCGCCGCTGGTGCGGACGGCATTCTCTACGGAGGAGAATCTCTCCGCGGTATTTCATTGCATCCGAAGGACTATGAAGCTGCATGGGACTATGCACAGGAATGCGGCGTGCGGATCGACTACAACACGCCCCGCATTGTGCGCGGGGACGAGCAGGCGGCTCTGATCCGTCTCTTTGAGGGCTTTGGAGAGAAGTTGCCGTCGGCGCTGCACGTCCACCACATCGGTACGGCATTCCTTGCACGCGAGCGCGTTCCCGTTACGCTCCATGCGGATTATTCGATGATCTCCTATAACCCGTCTGCACTGGATTTTCTCTATTCATATGGATTCGGCGAAGCAACGCTCTCGCCCGAACTCAACAGCAGGCAGATGGAGCGCCTTGTAAAGGCAAGCCCCATGCCTCTCACGACTCTTGTCAGCGGGCGTCTCCCGCTTATGATTTCGGAGTACTGTGTCCTGGGCAGTTTTCTTGGCAATCTCGATACGGGGAAATGCTCGATGCCCTGCCGCAGACAGGACTTTTACCTCCGTGACCGCAAGGGAGTGGATTTCCCCGTGATGACCGATCAATTTTGCCGTATGCACATCTTGAACAGCAAGCAATTATCCCTGCTGCCCTATGTGCATCAGCTTCTCCATATGGGCGTGGCAACGCTGCGGATTGAGGGGCGCGGGATGCCGGTCAATGAGCTGGTGGGCGTTATTCGGATGTATCGGGCTGCAATGCGGCACAAAGGCTCGCTCAGGGAAGAAGATGAGCAGTATCTGTGTATGCAGGAGGGCAATGATATTACACGCGGTCACTATTTCCGCGGAATCTTATAAGAGGTATCTATGGACACTGAGTCATTCAAGGTCTTGGAGTACGAGAAAATCACAAATTGGCTGGCATCATTTGCCGCCTCCGCACGCGGTAAGGAGCGCTGCCGCAGCGTCATACCGTCCGGCGACTACGATGAGGTCGTGCGACTCCATGCGGAAACGGCGGAGGCGGTACAGATTCAACAGATGCAGTCGCCGCCCTTCGGCGGGATCTACGATCTGCGTGTAATCTTGAAAAAGGCGACAATGAGCTCCGTTCTCGAGCTCGATGAACTTCGTTCCATTATGAGTACAATGGGCGGCATGCGGAATGTGAAATATTTTTTTCGCGATCTCGTGCAGGATGTTTCGCTCCTCAAGGATATGGCAAGACCGATTGAAATCCTTGGCACATTGGAGCGCCATCTTAGGGATACGATTGATGAGCACGGGAATTTTCGCGATGATGCCAGCCCTGAGCTGCGCAGGATCACGCGCGAACTCCATACGGCGCAAGCACGTGTAAAGGATCGGCTGTCCGCTATCCTGCACGATGCGGCGAATCAGAAATATTTTCAGGAAGCGATTGTCACCGTGCGCGATGAGCGCTACGTTATTCCCGTCAAACAGGAATACCGCAATTATTTCCCTGGTGTGATTCACGATCAATCGTCAAGCGGTGCAACGCTTTTCGTGGAGCCGTTGGCGACGGTAGAGCTGAATAATATCGTGCGGCAGATGGGGCTTGCACGAGAGCAGGAGATTCAGCGCATCTTGCAGAAGCTATCGGGGGAGATTGCACAGTCCGCCGCGATTCTCACGGAAAATTGTGAGATTCTCGCGGAGATTGACCTTATCTTTGCCCGTGCGGGTCTTGCGCGCGAGATGGAGGCATATCCGCCAACGCTGAATCGTGATGGAATTGTTCAGCTGAAGCGGGCGCGGCATCCGCTGCTTTCAAAGGATAAGGTCGTACCAATTGATATCGAGCTCGGCAAGAACTTTTCCATACTCCTCATTACGGGACCAAATACGGGCGGCAAAACCGTGAGCATGAAGACGCTCGGACTCTTGGCACTTCTGGCGCAGTCCGGCTGCTTCCTGCCGACGGCGCCGGATTCGGAACTTCCCGTCTATCCCAATATCTATGCGGATATCGGAGACGAGCAGAGCATTGAACAGAGCCTTTCCACCTTCTCGGCGCATACGAGGAACATCGTCCGCATCATCGACAAGGCGCAGCAGGGCGACCTGATCCTGCTGGATGAGGTCGGGGCGGGCACCGATCCCGATGAGGGCGCTGCTCTTGCGCGCAGCATTATCGAGCACTTCTTGCAGCGTGATATCGCCGTTCTTGCAACGACGCATTATGCGGCGCTGAAGACCTACGCCTACACACAGACGGGCGTGGAGAATGCCTCGGTGGAATTCGACTTAAAGACGCTGCGTCCGACCTATCGCCTCCTGATCGGAATTCCGGGAGCGAGCAATGCCTTTTCGATCAGTCGGCAGCTCGGTTTGCCGCAGGAGATTGTTGCGCGTGCAGAAATCTATGTCAATGAGGAGCATACGCATTTCGAACGCGTTGTCAATGAGCTCGAACAGGAAAAGAAGGACTATGAGGCAAGGAATCGTGTACTGTATGACAAAGAGCGTGAAATAACAGCTGTCGAGGCACGTCTGCGCAGCGAACGTGAAACACTTGCCGCTTCTCGGCAGGAGCTCCTGCACAAGGCGCGCGAGGAGGCAAATAACATCGTGCGCGAGGCACGGCGCAGCGCAGAGGAAACGATCAAGTCACTCAAGGATCAGTTCGATGATCACGGTGTCAAGGAACGCCGCAAGGCGATTCAGGAAGCCCGAAACAGACTGGATGAGGCGTACGTTCCGGCACATACAGTGCGCAGTACTCCGGTTGGCAAACTCGTGCGCCCCGATGACATTCAGACCGGCGATATTGTCTATATTGACAGCCTCGCGCAGGAGGGGACGGTGCTCTCCGTTCAGGGGCGCGAGCTTGTTGTTCAGGTGGGCGGACTGCGCACGATTGTCAAGATGAGCGCGTGCAGATTTGTCAAACGGAAAGCACAAAAGCCGCCTGTGGAGAAGGTGCGCGTTGCGGCATCGATTTCCAGAAAAGCGGCGGAGATCCGACCGCAGATCGATGTGCGCGGCATGACCGTGTCCGAAGCGGAATCCGTGCTTGGAAAATTTATCGATGACGCTGTTTTCACGGGGCTCTCCAAGATCCTTCTGATTCACGGGAAGGGTACGGGTGCGCTGCGGCAGGGGCTGCAGGAGTATCTGAAACATCATCGCTCCGTACTGTCATTTGCGTTTGCGGATATTTCCGAAGGTGGCACCGGAGCGACTGTTGTGGAACTGAAATAGGCGATTCTGACAGCATGCGGCTCCCTTTTTGACAAAATATCCTTACAAAATTTGCAGTTTGTGTTAAAATAAGGAGAATTGGACACAGTATGCGCAGTGGAGAGACATCCAGACAGGAAGGTATCTATGCAGAAAAGCGAAAAAAAAGCAACAAAGAAGTCAAATAACGGCTCCGTTCTTGGAAAAGCAATTCTCGTCATGGGTCTGATCCTGTTTGTCATGATCATCGGCGTTGGCTGCGGATTCCTCACGGCAAGTCTGAATACCAGACCAAATCTTGCGGAGGATATTGTGCCGCCGGCATCGTCTCAGATCTACGACATCCATGGCAATGAAATCGCCAATATCCATGCGGCTGAGAACCGCAGACCGGTTGGGATCAATGAGATTCCGAAGGATCTTCAGAATGCGTTCATTGCCGTTGAGGATAATCGGTTCTACGAGCACATCGGCATCGATCCCCGCGGCATTGTCCGCGCCGTTTGGGCAAATATTCGTGGCCGCACGGTCACGGAGGGCGGCTCTACGATCACGCAGCAGCTTGCCAAGAATGCCTATCTGACGCAGGATCGGACGCTGAAACGAAAGATTCAGGAAGTGTTTCTTGCACTCCAGCTCGAACGTCAGTATACCAAGCAGGAAATCCTCGAGCTCTATATGAACCAGATCTATTTCGGTCAGGGAGCGTATGGCGTTCAGGCTGCGGCACGCACGTATTTCGGCAAGGACGTCAAGGATCTGACGCTGAATGAATGCGCCATGCTGGCGGGCATTCCCAAGAGTCCAAACTACTATTCTCCGATCAACAACATCGAAGCCGCAACCGAGCGCAAAGCTGTGGTTCTCGATCAGATGGTCAAGTATGGCTATATCACGGAGAGCGAAGCAAACACTGCAAAGAAAGAATCGCTCTCCATCGCAAAGAGCAATAACGACGGCGGAAACGGCCCCTCATATTTTGTCGACTATGTGCTGCAGCAGCTTGCGGAGAAATATGGCGATGATGCCATCTATAAGGATGGCCTCAAGATCTATACCACCATCGATATGGATCTCCAAGCCGCTGCGGAAAGCGCCATGAAGAATCTTCCTACGTACTTTACGGACGCAAATGGCATCGTTCAGCCGCAGGGGGCTTTGGTCGCCATCGATCCGCATACGGGATATATCCGAGCAATGGTCGGTGGACGCGGCACGGATCAGTTCAATCGTGCGACGCAAGCAGTGCGTCAGCCCGGTTCTGCGTTCAAGCCTTTTGTCTTTGCTGCGGCACTCGAGAATAAGTATACGCCTGATTCCATCATTGACGACAAGCCGCTGAAGATTGGTGGATGGGAACCGCAGAACTACAGCCGCAACTTCTCGGGCAAGGTGCGGCTGCGCGATGTCGTGCGTTGGTCGCTGAATGTCCCGACGGTGCGCATCGCACAGGACATCGGCATCGATAAGGCAATCTACTATGCACAGGAGATGGGTATATCGACGTTTGTGCTCGACGGCGCGACGAATGACCGCAATCTTGCCATCGCACTGGGGGGTATGACGCGCGGTGTCACACCGCTGGAGCTCACGAGCGCATATGGTACGTTTGTGAATCGCGGCATTCATGTCCAGCCGGTTGCCATCCTCCGCGTCGTCTCGCGCACGGGCAAGGTGCTCGAGGAGGCGGAGCGGAAGGAAAAAAGTGTCATCTCTGCAGCGAATGCCGCCACAATGACGGCGATGATGGAAGAGGTCATCCGACGCGGTACGGGAACGCGCGCCAACATCGGGAGACCTGCGGCGGGCAAGACAGGAACGACGAGCGATTATCATGACGCATGGTTCGTCGGCTATACGCCGGATCTCGTGGCAGGTGTCTGGATCGGCAATGACAGCGTAGGAGATTTGCACGGCATGGCAGGCGGAACCACACCCGCCGTTATATGGCAGGCCTTCATGCTGAAAGCCCATGCGGGACTTCCCGTACGAAATTTCGAGGGTTCACCCGCATTTTCCGCCTCGTCTGATTCGGATGTTTCGATTGAAGATCCGGAAAAAGATAAAGACGCGAAGAAGAAAACGGATGATAAGGGGAAGGATGCAGGGAAGTCGACGTCTTCAAACTCAAATAAGAGCGGAGCGGATCTCTCCACATCTGCACCGTCGCGCACATCATCTCCTGCGTCCGCAGAAGCGCCAGAACCTGGGATGGGCGTAGAAAAAGGGCAGAATTAAGGAAGCCCAAGAAAGAGGTAGTATATTGAACGCCATTGACATACTGAAGGAACGCGGATTTCTTGCACAATGCACCGATGAGGAAGGGCTGCGCGAGCTGCTCGGTCAGGAACAAATTTCCTTTTATACGGGATTTGATCCGACGGCAGACAGCCTCCATGCAGGCCATTTGATCGCGCTCATGGCGATGTCTCACATGCAGCGTGCGGGACACCGTCCGATCTGTCTCGTGGGAGGCGGCACCGGAACCGTTGGTGATCCCTCGGGGCGCACGGACATGCGCAAGGTGATGACGGACGAGACCATCCGCCATAATTGCGACTGTTTCCGTAAGCAGATCTCGCGCTTCATTGACTTCTCGAATGATCGGGCAATCATGGTGGATAACGGGGACTGGCTGCGCAAGCTCAACTACATCGAGCTGCTGCGCGATGTCGGCGCACATTTTACCGTCAACCGCATGCTCGCCGCTGAAAGCTATAAACAGCGCTGGGAGAAGGGGCTGACCTTCCTCGAGTTCAACTATATGATCATGCAGGCGTATGATTTCCTCGAGCTCAACAAACGCTATGGCTGCAAGCTGGAAATGGGCGGAGACGATCAGTGGTCGAATATCATCGCTGGGGTGGAGCTCTGCCGCCGCAAGAAAAATATCACGGTATTCGGACTCACGAACAAGCTGCTCACGAACAGCGATGGCACGAAGATGGGCAAGACGGCGGGTGGTGCACTCTGGCTTGATCCCGAGAAAACCTCGCCCTATGATTTCTACCAGTATTGGCGCAATATCGACGATGCCGATGTCGAGATCTGCCTCTCCTTGCTCACCTATCTTCCGATGGACGAGGTTCGCCGTCTCTCGGCAGCCGAGGGCCAGGAGATCAATCGCTCCAAGGAGATCCTCGCATATGAGGCGACCAAGATCGTCCACGGGGAAGAGGAGGCTCAGAAGGCGCAGGAGACGGCAAAGGCTCTTTTTGGCGGCGGTACGGCGGCAGAGCTCCCGCAGATTCACGTGGAGCTCGGCGAAAAACTCGTGGATGCGCTCACGCGCGGCGGCGTATTCCCCTCGAAGGGGGAGGCGCGTCGCCTGATTCAGCAGGGCGGGCTTACGCTGAATGATGTCCGTGTTGCGGACGAACACTACGTATTGCAGGAGTCGGATTTCATGGACGGCATCGCACTTGTCAAAAAAGGAAAGAAAAAGCACTATCAGCTTGTATATTGACCATCCGTAGCAGGTCAGGAAGGAGATCGAACGATGTCAGGACATTCAAAATGGGCAAATATCAAACGCAAGAAGGGCGCAAATGATGCCATTCGTGGAAAGATCACCACAAAGATTGGGCGTGAGATCACGATTGCCGTCCGCATGGGCGGCGGTGACCCAACGGGCAATATGCGCCTGAAGCTGGCACTTTCCAAGGCAAAGGCGAACAATATCCCGAAGGACAATATCAATCGCGCCATCCAGAAGGGGCTTGGTGCGACAGAGGGCAGCAATTACGAGGAGGTTCTCTACGAGGGCTACGGCCCGGGCGGTACTGCGGTCATGCTCGACATCCTGACGGATAACCGCAACCGCACGGCGGCGGATGTGCGCCATCTCTTTTCCAAGTATGGCGGCAACCTCGGTCAGGATGGCTGCGTTGCATGGATGTTCAAGAAGAAGGCAGTCTTTATCGTAGAGCGTGAGGCGTTCGACGATGAGGATGCCCTCCTTGAGATTGTCTTGGAGGCGGGCGCAGAGGATATGCGCGCGGAGGATGATGTCTTTGAGATCATTGCCGAGCCGGAGGCATTCGAGGCAATTGAAACAGTACTTGGAGAAAAGGGCATTGAGACGGCATCAGCAGAGGTGACGATGGTGCCGGATACGACAGTGCATCTCGCTGATAAGGATGCCGAAAAGATGCAGACCCTGATCGACGCGCTCGAGGACAATGACGATGTCCAGAATGTCTACAGCAACTACGAAATGGATGAATAAGCGGAGGATTCCTTAAAAGAGTGCAGACGCTTTGTGTCTGCACTCTTTTAAGAATGAGAAAATGTTAGTACTCGGTATCGATCCTGGAACTGCCATTTGCGGCTACGGTTTTGTGGAGCAGGAAGGTTCGCGTCTGCGTGCCCGTTCCTACGGCGCCATCACAACACCATCCAAGATGGCGGTGGAAAAACGCCTGCTGAAAATATATACAGAACTGGAAGCGCTCATTCAAAAGTATTCCCCCGATGCAATGGGGGTAGAGCAGCTTTTTTTCAATCGGAATGTCACGACAGCGATTCCGGTCGGGCAGGCGCGCGGCATCGTCCTTCTCGCGGCAGCGCAGAACAATATTCCGATTGTGGAGCGGACTCCGCTGCAGGTCAAGCAGTCTGTGACGGGCTATGGAAAGGCGACGAAGGAACAGGTCATATACATGGTGACGAAGCTGCTGAACCTTCCCGCGCCGCCCCATCCGGACGATACGGCGGATGCACTTGCCGTCGCCATCAGTGCCGCGCACTGTGTAGACAGCATTGCATGGCGCAATCGCATATAGAATGGGGAGCAGGGAGCAATGATTGGATTTTTGCGCGGCAAGGTGACGCATGTATTTTCGGATTACTGTTTTTTGGATGTCCGCGATGTCGGCTATCGCGTGTTCATATCGCACGCAACACGAACGCATCTCTCCGTCGGTGAGGAGGTCGTGCTCTACGTGCACACTCATGTACGAGAGGATGCGCTTCTTCTTTATGGATTCTTTTCGCAGGAGGAGTATGACCTCTTTCAGCATCTGATTGGTATTTCCGGAATCGGGCCAAAGGTAGCGCAGGGGATTCTCTCCGCGACGACGGCAAATGATTTTTACCGTATGATCCATCAGAAGGATGTCAAGGCGATCACGAAGCTCCCGGGCATTGGGAAAAAGACCGCCGAACGGATCATCTTGGAACTCAAGGATAAACTCGCATCCACATCCTTTGATGCGGATGCCGATACGAATGATATAACGGAGATCGGCGATGGCATGGGGGATATGGTTGCAGAGGCAACGGAGGCGCTCCTCAGTCTTGGCTTCCAGCAGAGCGAGATTCAGTCGGTGTTTAAGAAAAAGAGCGATGGAGAGAGTACAGAGGAACTGATTCGCTATGCATTGGCAGAACTGCAGCGTTTTTGAGAAAGGAGGGGTTCGATGAGCGATATATATGAGGATGAGGAAATCAGCTCCTTCGAGGAACAGTCAACGGACGGCTGGCAGTATAGCCTCCGCCCGCGGCGTCTGAACGAATACATCGGACAGGATAAAGTCAAGTCGAATTTGTCCAAATTCATACAGGCGGCGCTCTCGCGCAACGAATCGCTGGATCACGTGCTCCTCTATGGTCCGCCCGGACTTGGCAAAACTACACTCGCTGCCATCATAGCGAATGAGATGGGGGCAAATTTCCGTCAAACCTCGGCGCCTGCCATTGAACGGCAGGGGGATCTTGCGTCTCTGCTCACCAATCTGCAGGAGCACGATGTTCTCTTTATCGACGAGATTCATCGCCTTTCCCATCACGTTGAGGAGATTCTCTACTCCGCGATGGAGGATCACGCCATTGACATCATCATCGGCAAGGGGCCGAGTGCGCGCTCTTTGCGTCTGGATCTTGCGCCGTTTACCCTCGTCGGTGCAACGACGAAGACGGGGGCTCTTTCGGCACCGCTGCGCGATCGCTTCGGCATTCAGTCGCGCTTGGAATACTATACGCCGGAGGCACTGCTTCTTATCATCGAGCGCACGGCGGAGATCCTTTCCGTCCGCATTGAGCGCGAGGGAGCACTCGAGATTGCGCGCCGCTCTCGTGGAACGCCGCGCGTTGCGAACCGCATTCTGAAGCGTGTCCGCGATATCGCACAGGTGGCGGGTGAGAGCGTCATATCGAAGGCCGGAACTATCGAGGCGCTCGCAGCGCTCGAGGTCGATGCAAGAGGTCTCGAGAACAAGGATCGCTATATGCTGGAGGTCATGATCCGAAAGTTTTCTGGCGGCCCTGTCGGGCTCAAGACGCTGGCGGCGGCGCTCAGCGAGATGGCGGAGACCATAGAGGATGTCTATGAGCCCTATCTGATTCAGCTGGGGTTTATCGCACGTACAGCACGCGGCCGCATTGTCACGTGCGGTGGATACGAGCATATGGGTATTCCATTTCCACAAAACGACGACAGACAAGGAGAACTGCTCTGAGATGAATCTGCTCATGCACATGTGCTGCGGACCATGTTCCTGCTACCCGTTAAAAAAACTGCGTGCTGATGGAATCGAGCCCACAGGATACTTTTTCAATCCCAATATCCACCCCTATCAGGAGTGGGAGGAACGCCTGCAAAATGCACGGAAATTTGCCGAGCTCTCGCAGATGGACTTCATCGCAGACGAGGAGTATGCAATGCGCGAGTTCCTGAAACGGGCGCTGCCGGCGGAGGGGACGCGCAAAGGCCGCTGCCGTATGTGCTATACATGGCGGTTGGAGGAAACGGCACGCTATGCTGCAGCACACGGCTTTGATACGTTCACATCCACGCTCTTTTACAGCATTTATCAGCAGCATGATCTCATGCGCTCCGTTGCGGAACAATTTGCGCAGCGATACGGTGTTGCATTTTACTACGAGGATTTTCGTGTCGGCTGGCAGGATGGAATCGATATCAGCAAGGAGATGGGGCTCTATCGCCAATCTTACTGCGGCTGCGTATTCAGCGAAGAAGAGCGGTACAGTCGGGCGCTGCGCAAGCTGCAGCGCAAGGAAAACAAAGAGAAGAAACGTCTGCGGTTAATGGCATAACGGTCAGAAGGGGAGCTTGCTATGAATCGGTATCTTTTCCTATGTGTTTCTGTGCTCTTTGCTGCAATTACAGTTCTTCCTATGACGGCTGCAGCATCATGGCAGCCCGAAATCACGATCGGTCTCAGTCAGGGCGTAGCGGAAGTTCGTCTCTCAGCAACGAGCGGAGCTCTATACGTTTATGACGATCTGGAGAAAGAGCCGATGATGAAAATTCCGCAGGGACAAGAGCTTTCTGTTCGTATGATGCGGGATCGTTTTTTGGCAAACGAAAAGGAGATCAAGGGCGAGCGTTTGGTGATTCAGCCCGAATCTACAGGCTTTGTTAAGGTGAACGGGATGCCCTACCGCGGATTTATCACCCTTTTGAAGAAGCAGGGGATGACCGTCGTCAACAATGTGCCTGTGGAGGACTATCTCTACGGCGTCGTTCCGAAGGAGATGCCTCCAAGCTGGTTTGCCGAAGCGCTGCGTGCTCAGAGCATCGCAGCGCGTACCTTTGCCCTGAAGAATCGCAAGCGTCACAGCGCGGAGGGCTTTGATCTCTGCAGCACTGCACATTGTCAGGTCTATGAGGGCATGTCCGCTGAAATGCAGTCTACAACAGCCGCCGTCAACAGCACGCGCGGCGAAGTTCTCTTCTATAAGGGGGCAATCATCGACGCGCTCTTCCATACGGATTCAGGAGGGATGACAGAGTTCAGCGAGCATGTATGGGGCAGCACTGTGCCCTATCTGCGTGCCGCGAAGGAACTCCGCACGCAGACACAGCCGTGGAGTCGTACGGTCTCCATGGCATCATTTGTGCAGAAAATCGAGGCAGGCGGTAAAAGTCTCGGTACGCTCAAAGAGATACGACTTTCTCCTCTGACCGTTGGAAAGGGGAGCACTGACCGAACGCCGTCAGGACGTGTGCGTGCGGCTGAATTTGTTGGAACGAAGGGGCGTATCAGTCTCTCGGGCAATGATCTGCGCTCCATGTTCTCTCTGCCCAGTACACTTTTTGACATACGAGCTGGTCGGACAGAAGTGGTTTTCAGCGGATACGGGTCGGGTCACGGGCTCGGGCTGTCCCAATGGGGTGCCAAGGCGCTTGCAGACAGCGGGAAAGGATACAAGGACATTCTGCTCTATTACTATTCCGGCGTAACACTTGAAAAATTATACTAGGCAAGGTGCTTATTTACATGGATATTTCTGATTTTGACTACGATCTTCCGGAGGAACGCATCGCTCAGCTGCCTGTCGAGCCGCGCGACAGCTCCCGCCTGATGGTATTGGATCCATCAAATCATACGATAGAGCATCGGCGGTTTTTTCAGCTTGGAGACTTTCTGAAGCAGGGCGATGTGCTGATCTTCAATGATACGCGCGTCATTCCAGCACGCCTCATCGGAGCGCGTGATACGGGCGGGAAGGTCGAGGTCTTTCTTCTGCGTCAAATGGATAAAGATCAATGGGAGGCATTGGTCAAACCCGGGAAAAAAATGCGCATCGGTTCCGTCGTCCACTTTGGCGAAGAACTGTCCTGCGAGATTGTCGCTCATACAGATTTTGGCGGGCGTATCGTACGATTTATCTATGATGGCATCTTTGAGGAGATTCTGGATCGCTTGGGCAATATGCCACTTCCCCCATACATTCATGAGAAGCTGGAAGATCGGGAGCGATATCAGACGGTATACAGCCGTGTGAAAGGCTCGGCTGCAGCGCCGACAGCGGGGCTGCACTTTACAGCGTCACTGATGGAGGAGCTTCGCAGAAAGGGCATCCAATTTGGCTTTATCACCCTTCACGTCGGGCTTGGCACATTTCGTCCTGTTCATGTCGATACCATTGAAGATCATGTGATGCACAGTGAGTTTTATTCGGTTCCAACAGAGACCGCAGAACTCATTCATATGGCAAAAAAAGAGGGGCGACGTGTTGTTGCTGTCGGTACAACGTCCATCCGTACACTGGAAGCAGCAGCCTCGTCTACGGGGACTGTCGAGGCGGGGAGCGGATGGACAAACATATTCATCTATCCGGGATATGAATTCAAAGTGGTAGACGCTGTAATCACAAACTTTCATCTTCCGAAGTCTACCCTCATTATGCTGATCAGCGCCTTTGCGGGACGTGCGTTCACGCTGGAGGCATATCGCACGGCTGTAGCAGAAGCGTATCGCTTCTTTTCCTTTGGTGATGCCATGCTCATCCAATCACGACAATAAAAAAACAACGCGATGAAAAATCGCGTTGTTTCTGCTTATGGAAGCTCACGGAACAGATCGCGGTACTCATTGATGATTTCCGCCATCATCCGCTTCCCGTTGATATCAGGATGCAGACCATCCGTGGAGAGCAGCGGATCCAGAATGCGCCGCTCTTTGTCGTAGAAATATGGCTCCATGTCCACATAGAATTCCTGCGTTCTGATCCAGGTGTTTACAGCCATCATCTTCCATTTCCATGATGGATCTGTCTCGGTGTGGAAGGCAAGCGAAATGTGTTCAGGGTTGATCGGCAGGAGCGTCAGGAAAATGGGACGAATGCCGTGGTTCAGACACTTCTTTTGCAGTTCATCCAAATCGTCAATGATGTCCTGTGCCGTGACACCATAGGCGCGCAGACTGTTCGATCCGGTCAGGATCAGCAGGTTCACCGGGTGCAGTGGAAGTACATCTTGCTCAAAACGCTCCAGTGTTGTATGGGCGGTATCGCCGCTACGTCCGAGATTGAGGCATTCGAACGGCAGGTATGTTGTATAGCTGTATTCGAGGAATGCGGGCGAGCTTGATATAGCACCCCCGCCGTGCGTGATGCTGTCCCCGAGCGCCGCTGCATAGATGCGATCATTCACAGCATCGACGGTGAATGAGGCGAGATCTGACCACGTTCCAATGGTATTGTCCTCCTCGTCTAGGCCTCGTACCCGCCAGTAATATGTGCCCGCATAGGGGCGCGCATATTCATCATAGACTGCATTGGCGGCCGTGATCGTCTGTGCCCATGCACGATTTGGATCTGGTTCTGTGCCGTGCTCCTTTGCAGGAGGCTCTGTCAGCAGTTCGACCTCATAACGTGTTACGCCATTTAACGGAATCCATTGATATACAGGATAGATGGGCTGATGGAAGTTCATCACCTGATCGTAGGTATTCGGGATCGGACGATTTGGAACCTCTGCGGATTTATCCAAATAAAGCTCCTCGGCAGGAGAGAATTCTCCGATTGGCTCAAGCTTCAGCCCGAGCGCCCGCACGCGCCAGTATATCTTTTCATAGTTCTGATAGACGCGCAGATCAGCCTGCCAGCCGTTTGTAAAAACGCTGCGCGTACTCGTCAGGTGATTCGTCGGTGATGGGGTCGTGCCGCCCTCCTGTGCCGGCGGTGCGGAGAGAAGTTCAACCTCATAGAGAACGGCATTCGGAATGCTGTGCCAGAGCAGAAAGGGCTTGAGGCTTGCAGGATGATCTTCCGTATAATGAAAGATTGGAATGGGGGCTTTTGCCATGAAATATGGCGCTGCAATTGGTGTTGACGGGGCAGTTACGGCACCAAACATTCCATAGGCTGTAATGCGATAATAGAATGGAATGGGAGCGGAGGAGACCTTGCAGGAGGGCGTAGCGCTAAACTCGGTCTTTACGTGTTCATAGATAGACTCTTCGGCAATCGCCCCAGTTGTCTTGATATAGGTATCAATGCGATAATAGCAGGGATAGGGAAGACGCTCCCAAACGAGTGTGGACGTTCCGTCAGCTTCCAGCACTTGGGCTGCAATGTCCGTCTGTTTCAAGTGCAGGACGTCCATTTTCTCGATGAGGAAAATACAGCCGAGGACGGCGAGAAAAATAATGCCCGTGAAAAAGAAATAATGCTTCATACATTCACCCAAATATTTTGTATTTCAGAAAGTTGAGGAATTCATATGGAAAACAAAGGTCTTATCATCGTTCACACCGGTGAAGGGAAGGGAAAGACAACTGCCGCTCTTGGCATGGCACTGCGTGCATGGGGAAATCATATGCGCGTGCTCATCCTGCAATTCATCAAAGGAAGCTGGAACTATGGCGAACTCGCCGCAATCGAAGCCCTTTCATCTACAGATGGCTGCATCGAGATCAGGCAGGGAGGGCTTGGGTTTTCGCAGCGCGGCGACGGTGCGCAGGAGGAACATCGACGTGCTGCTGTCGAACTGCTCCAAACGGCAATGACAGAGCTTCAGAGCGGTGCGTGGGATATGGTCATCCTCGATGAGTTCAACTACGCATATTCCTTTGGGTTCATCCATGCGGATGATTTGGCGCAGCTTCTCTCAGCACGTCCCGCGCATACGCACCTGATCTTTACGGGGCGCAACGCCTCAGAGGAGCTCATCGATCAGGCCGATCTCGTCACGGAGATGCGGCTTGTGAAGCATCCCTTTCAAAAGGGAATCAAGGCTCAGAGAGGGATTGAATTTTAATAGGAATACAAAGAAGCAATCAGATTATAACACATTCACTCATTGTATTCCACGTGAGAACAGTGCTCTTTGATATAAGCTATTGAAAAAAAATATAGAATGCGGTAAAATCTCTGTCATGTGTTTATGTTATCTTTTATTTATGGAAGAGCATAGCCTCCATAAATGATAGTAGAATTAGGAGAGTTTTTATGAGAAGTGATGTCGTAAAAAAGGGAGCGACACGCTGTGCACATCGCTCGCTTTTTCATGCAAACGGATATGGCTCCGAGGATCTCAGAAAGCCGCTGATTGGTGTCTGCAATTCGTTCAACGAGATTATTCCGGGGCACTTTCACCTGAATACGATCGCAGAAGCTGTAAAGCTTGGTGTAGCAGCAGCTGGCGGAACGCCGATTGAATTCCCGTCCATCGGGGTCTGCGACGGCATTGCCATGGGGCACACGGGGATGAAATACTCCCTCGCGAGCCGCGAACTGATTGCGGACTCCATCGAGTCCGTCACGATGGCGTCGGGATTTGATGGGCTCGTCCTCATTCCGAACTGCGACAAGGTTGTACCGGGCATGCTCATGGCTGCTGCGCGGCTTAACATTCCAGCGATTCTCGTCAGCGGCGGCCCCATGCTTGCAGGGCGCCATCGCGGGCGCGATATCAGTGTCAGTCAGGCGTTCGAGGCGGCAGGCATGTTCGCGGCGGGAAAAATGGACGCGCGTGAAATGACTGCTATTGAGGAGCACGCCTGCCCCAGCTGCGGCTCCTGCTCCGGTCTGTTCACGGCAAATACGATGAACTCCCTGACCGAGGTGCTCGGTATGGGACTTCCCGGCAACGGTACGATTCCCGCCCCCTATACGGGGGAGCGTCGCCTGCTCGCCAAGCATGCAGGTGCGGTCATTATCGAACTCATTGAGAAAAATATCTGTCCGCGTGATATTATGACGCGCGAGGCATTCGAGAATGCGATTACCGTAGATATGGGCATTGGCGGCTCTTCCAATACCGTTCTGCATCTCACGGCGATTGCACATGAGGCGGGCATTGAGCTTCCGCCGCCGCTCTTTGATGAGATCAGCAGACGCACGCCGTACATCACGAAGCTGAGCCCTGCGGGAACGCATCATATGCAGGATCTGAACGAGGCAGGCGGCATCTCGGCGGTGATGAAGGAGCTGTCGAAGAAGGATCTGCTGCACCTGGATGCGCTGACCGTTACGGGAACAGTGCGCGATCGAATTGCACACGCAGAGGTTCTGGATTCTACGGTGATCCACAGTGTTGAAAATCCCTATCGTCCGCAGGGCGGTCTTGCCATTCTGCGCGGGAATCTCGCGCCGGACTGCGCCGTTGTCAAGGCATCGGCGGTGGCGGACGACATGCTCACCTATCGCGGGACGGCGAGATGCTTTAACTCCGAGGAGGAAGGCGTCAACGCCATCATGGAGGGGAAGATCCATGATGGAGACGTTGTCGTCATCCGCTATGAAGGCCCGAAGGGCGGCCCCGGGATGCAGGAAATGCTGAATCCGACGGCGGTCATCACGGGTATGGGGCTGAAGGTCGGTCTCATCACGGACGGACGTTTTAGCGGTGCAAGTCAGGGGGCCTGTGTCGGCCACATCTCTCCGGAGGCGATGTCGGGCGGTCCGATTGCGCTCATCGAGGACGGTGATATGATTATCATCGATATCCCGAATCGAAAGCTCGAACTCGAGGTCAGCGATGAGGAGCTTGCGCGGCGTCGCGCGAACTGGGTACAGCCGGAACCGAAGATCAATACGGGCTACCTTGCGCGCTATGCGAAGCTCACAACGTCTGCCAATACGGGCGCTGTTTTGCAATAAGAAGCCCAGCCCATAGGAGTTTCTGCTCCTGTGGGTTGTTTTTATGAACATAATTCGCTATAATGGCGTTGCATTATTTCTGGAAGAGAGTGAGGTCTCATATCCATGCACATCGTCCTTGTCGAGCCGGAAATTCCCGGCAATACGGGGAATATTGCACGCCTATGCGCTGGCACGGGGATGGAGCTTCATCTCGTACGCCCGCTCGGTTTTTCAACGGATGACAGACATTTGAAGCGTGCGGGACTGGATTACTGGCATCTTGTCAAGGTGCACTATCATGACTCGTTTGCGGATGTGCAGAGGCAGTATGAGGGGCATCCCTTCTACTTCTGTACGACGAAGTCTGCGCATATCTACTCCGATATTCGCTATACATCGGATGCTCTTCTTGTCTTTGGCAAGGAGACTGCAGGGCTGCCGGAGTCTCTGTTGGCTGCAAATGAGGAGCATACGATACGCATACCGATGCATGCAGGCGCACGTTCGCTGAATTTGTCCAATGCTGTTGCCGTTGTTGCATATGAGGCGCTGCGTCAAAATTCTTTTGCTGAATTATGTCTTGCAGGAACGGGCTGCAATGGGGGAGATCATTGATGAACAAGGAATTCGTGCGTGCCTGTTACAGAGAATTTGATGCCGCGCGGCTCTTTGCCGATGCCCCCATGCGCTTTCATACGACGTTTCGGATCGGCGGTCCTGCGGATCTGCTGTTCTACCCGAAAACTACGGAGGAAGTCCAGCGGATTATCCGCATGGCAAGGGAATATGGCGAGAAGGTCACGCTACTCGGAAACGGTTCCAATCTTTTGGTGCGTGACGGCGGGATACGAGGGCTTGTCATACAGTTCAGTTACAAGATGGCGGCTGTTGTACGTGAGGGCACGGATCTCATCATTGGCGCAGGGGCTCTTCTGCGTGATGCCGCTGCGCGTGCACAGGAGTATGGACTCTCGGGGCTTGAGTTTGCCTGCGGCATTCCGGGAAGCATTGGCGGTGCGATCTTTATGAATGCGGGGGCTTATGACGATGAGATGAAGTCTGTCGTTGTGTCCGTAAAGACGGTCACACGGGACGGGGAGCTCCATCTGTATTCTGCAGAGGATCTCGATTTTGGGTATCGGCACAGCATTTTTCATGGCTGCGATGAGGCAATTTGTGAAACGCGCCTGCATTTGCACGAAGATGACAAGGCTCTGATCCTTGCACGGATGGAAGATCTGAATCAACGGCGCGAGAGCAAGCAGCCCTTGTCTTATCCGAGTGCGGGAAGTACGTTCAAGCGACCGCCCGGATACTTTGCGGGGACGCTCATCGATCAGACGGGATTAAAGGGGCTCACGGTCGGCGGCGCACAGGTTTCACAAAAACACGCGGGCTTTGTGATCAACATCGGCAATGCTACGGCAGACGATGTGCAGCAGCTGATCTCGATCGTTCAGAAGCGGGTCTATGCAGCGCATGGCGTACAGCTTTTTCCGGAACTGCGCATCATTGGGGAAGCCTGACGGGAAATTATCGATATATTTTTGAGGAGTATGCTGCTTCTACATGGAAAAATATAGTCAGCTTGTTGATTTTTCATCAAAACATCCTAATATCGTCGTTGCACTTGGCATGTTTGACGGCCTTCATATCGGGCATCAGGAAATCATTCGGACTGCCGTCGCGAAAGCGCAGGAAATTAATGGAACTGCGCTTGTTTTTTCGTTTGCAAATCATCCGCGTTCTGTGATTGCACCCGAAGGTGCACCGCGTCGCATTGGGAGCGACGCTGTGCGCGCCCGCATACTCAATCATCTCGGTGCAGACGCCCTCGTTGAAATCCCCTTTACCTCCGATTTTGCCGAAACGTCTGCCGATGATTTCATGCAGCTGCTGCAGCGCTGTTTTGCCCCGAAGTATATTGTCGTGGGAGAAAACTATACGTTTGGACGCGGCGGGAAGGGAACAACTGCACTTTTGCGCGAGAAATCCGAAACGTATGGATTTCAGCTGATCGTATGCCCCTCCGTGATGCGCGACGGCGCACCTGTGAGCAGTACGCGGATTCGCGCCTTGATTGCACAGGGAGAACTTGCTCGTGTGAGAGAGTATCTCGGCTACCCCTTTACCATTATCGGCACGGTGATTCACGGACAGGCACGAGGGCGGACACTCGGCTTTCCCACTGCGAACATTGCTCTGCGCGAGGACT
Source organism: uncultured Selenomonas sp. (assembly GCA_963521685.1). Lineage (GTDB taxonomy): Bacteria > Bacillota > Negativicutes > Selenomonadales > Selenomonadaceae > Centipeda. The sequence goes on along the minus strand of CAUQVG010000004.1, from coordinate 35,165 downwards.
ATGAGCGTCTGCCGAACGGTGTCTACGCCGTGACGGTAATGCATCAGGGGCTGCTTTACTGCGGTGTTGCCAACATAGGAAACAATCCTACATTCGACGGCTGCGACCGACGCCTCGAAGTTCATCTTTTCGATTTTTCGGGCAATCTTTATGACAGCGAGATCATGGTCACATTCTATGAGAAAATACGGGATGAACTGCGATTTGCATCCGTTGATGAGCTCATCGCTCAGATTGCAGAGGATAAACGAGAAGTCGAACGAAAGTTTGAAAAAAGTTTTCATTTACAAGAAAATATTTCTATGGTAATATGATGAGCGCTAACAGAACCATGACTCAGATGACGAATAATCCGACGTTTTCTTGGTCAGTGGTGAAAAAATTATGAGGAGGATTCTAATGCTCACACAGGAAAAGAAACAGGAAATCATCAAGGAACATGCCGTCCATGAGGGCGACACGGGCTCGCCGGAGGTGCAGATCGCCGTTCTGACGGCACGCATCCAGTATTTGACGGAGCACCTGAAGGAACACAAGAAAGATCATCACTCGCGCCGTGGGCTTCTGAAGATGGTTGGACATCGTCGTCGCCTTCTGAGCTATCTGTATCAGACGGATATTGAGCGCTATCGCTCGATTATCACGAAGCTCAATCTGCGTAAGTAATATTCCGAATACGGAGAGAAAGAGCGGGGGATTCCCCGCTTTTTTGCTGTTGGGACAAGGATTCTATGATATTTTGTCGAATGCTTTTGTCATATGGAACGAATAGAGAGACCTAGGAGGATATTATGCAGTGTTTCGAAATTGAGTTGGGCGGACGAAAGCTCACCGTAGAACATGGGAAAATGGCAAAGCAGGCAAATGGCGCTGTTCTGGTTCGCTATGGCGATACCGTAGTCTTGGTGACGGCGACGGCTTCGAGTGCTCCGCGTGAGGGCGTTGACTTCTTCCCGCTGACGGTGGACTACGAGGAGAAGATGTATGCGGCGGGAAAGATTCCCGGCGGATTCATCAAGAGAGAAGGACGACCCAGTAGCGATGCCGTGCTCTGCGCGCGCCTGATCGACCGTCCCATCCGCCCGCTGTTCCCCGAGGGCTTTCGGAATGACGTTCAAATCGTGGCAACAGTTCTCTGCGTAGAGCAGGACAATCCTCCGGAGATTGCCGCTATGCTCGGTGCTTCCTGTGCTCTCACTGTGTCGGACATTCCCTTTATGGGGCCGATTGCCGGCGTTCGTGTCGGCTATGTTGACGGCTCATTTGTCATCAATCCGACGGAAGCACAGAGGGAAGTGTCGGAACTCAATCTGACGGTAGCAGGTTCCTATGATGCTGTGATGATGGTTGAGGCGGGGGCAAATGAGCTCTCCGAAGAGATTGTTCTTGATGCTATTCTCTTTGGTCATGCCGAGATTCGCCGTCTTGTCGCGTTCCAGAATGACATCCAAGCAGCCTGCGGCAAGGAGAAACAGACGCCCGCCATCTTCACTGTCTCCGAGGAGCTCGAATCCAAGGTGCGCTCCTATGCCGAGGATCGCCTCGATGCCGCGACACGCAACAGCGACAAGCTGATGCGCGATGCGGATATTGCCGCTATTAAAGCAGAAACCGTTGAGCATTTCATCGAGGAATATCCGGACGCAGCGAAGGAGATTTCGCAGATTCTCTATAAGATCGAAAAGGGGATCGTCCGTCATATGATCACGCACGAGAAGATCCGTCCGGACGGCCGTGCACTGGACGAGGTGCGCCCTGTCAGCTGCGAGGTCGGCATTCTGCCGCGCACACATGGCTCCGGGCTCTTTACGAGAGGTCAGACGCAGGTACTCACCGTCACCACACTCGGCTCGATCGGAGATGAACAGATTATCGACGGGCTTGGACCCGAGACGACGAAGCACTATCTGCATCACTATAATTTCCCGGGCTACAGTGTCGGAGAGGCGCGTCCCATGCGCAGCCCCGGACGTCGTGAGATCGGACATGGCGCACTCGCGGAGCGTGCGCTCTTCCCGATGATTCCGTCGATTGAGGACTTCCCGTATACAATTCGTCTCGTATCGGAGATTCTCGAGTCGAATGGCTCGAGTTCGATGGGCAGCGTTTGCGGCAGTACGCTTTCCCTGATGTGCGCGGGTGTTCCGATCAAGCGCCCCGTTTCCGGCGTTGCCATGGGGCTTGTGCGCGATGGGGACGACTATTCCATCCTGACCGATATTCAGGGGATGGAGGATGCGCTTGGAGACATGGACTTCAAGGTCGCGGGTACCTCCAAGGGCATTACGGCAATTCAGATGGACATCAAGATTGCCGGAATCACGCGAGATATTCTTGCTTCGGCTCTTGCTCAGGCAAAGCAGGGGCGGGCGTTCATCCTTGAAAAAATGCTCGAATGCATCGCCCAGCCTGCAGCAGAGCTCTCCCCATATGCGCCGCGCGTGGAGGTTATCACCATTGACATCGAGAAGATTCGCGATGTCATTGGAACCGGCGGCAAGGTTGTCCGCAAGATCATTGATGAAACAGGCGTCGATGTCGATATTCATGAGGACGGCAATATCTTCATCACATCGCCCAACATGGAGGCGATGGATCGCGCGCGCAAGATGATCGAGGATATCGTGCGCGAGGTCGAGGTCGGCGAGGTGTATACGGGGCGTGTCACGCGCTTCCTGAAATTCGGCGCGTTCGTCGAGCTCCTTCCCGGAAAAGAGGGGCTTTGCCACATCTCGCAGCTTGCAAAACATCGTGTCGAGAGCGTCGAAGATGTTGTGAAGATTGGCGATCAGCTTGAAGTCAAGGTCATTGAAATCGACGAGAAGGGACGCATCAACGTCAGCCACAAGGCACTTCTCTGATGATTCAGGTTTATACCGGAAACGGGAAGGGAAAAACCACGGCGGCGATCGGGCTTGCCATTCGTTCCTTGGGAGCAGGGCACAAGGTTTTTCTCATGCAGTTTATGAAGAGCCTTGCCTACAGCGAGCAGTATATTTTGCAGAAAATGCCGAATCTGACGCTTGAGACCACAGGAAAGCCCTTCTTTATTGCAGAAGAGGGGATGATGGATGAACGCGCGCGAGAAGCGCTGGGGGAAGATGTAGTCATTTTCCCCAAGGGGCATCCGCCCGATGATTATGTTGCCTTGCTCACATCCGGACTTGATAGTGTGATGGATGTCATATCCAAGGGAGAGACGAATCTCATCATTCTCGATGAGATCAATATTGCGCTCTCCTTCGGTCTCTTGCAGAGAGAACAGATGGAGGAGATCCTGCACGCGCTGCCTTCGGATACGGAGCTTGTCTGTACGGGGCGCAATGCGCCGCAGTGGCTGCTTGATCGTGCAGATCTTATCACAGAGATGAGGGAAGTGCGGCACTATTACGAACGTGGGGTCAGTGCCCGCAGAGGGATTGAAAACTAGAGGTGATTTTATATGGAATCGATGATTCGCGATATTAATCTGGCACCGTCCGGTCATGCAAAGATCGACTGGGTCAAGCGCTTTATGCCGGTGATGGCGGCTGCCGACAAGGAGTACTCAGTCACGAAGCCGTTTGCCGGCATCAAGATGGTCATTACGCTGCATCTCGAGGCAAAGACCGCCTATATGGCGACAATCTTCAAGCACGCAGGTGCAGATGTCGCTGTCACGGGCAGCAATCCGCTGTCCACACAGGACGATGTGGCGGCGGCGCTCGTGGAGGAAGGTGTCCATGTCTTTGCATGGCACGGATGCACGGAGGAGGAGTATGATGTATTCCTCAACCGCGCACTTGATATTCAGCCCGATATCGTCATTGACGACGGCGGCGATCTGGTCGATATGCTGCATACGACGCGACGTGAACTGCTTCCCAACTTGATTGGCGGCTCGGAGGAGACGACCACGGGCGTTCATCGCCTGAAGGCGCTCGAGCGTCAGGGAAAACTTGAATTCCCGATGATTGCGGCAAATGACGCATACTGCAAATACCTCTTTGACAATCGCTATGGCACGGGTCAATCCACATGGGACGGCATTATGCGTACGACGAATCTCGTTATTGCAGGCAAGACCGTCGTCATCGCCGGATATGGCTGGTGCGGCAAAGGCGGTGCCATGCGTGCGCGCGGACTCGGCGCGAACGTCATCATTACGGAGGTCGATCCGATCAAGGCAATCGAGGCTGTTTTTGACGGCTTCTATGTCATGCCGATGGATGAAGCCGCAAAGGTTGGCGATATCTTCCTGACGTTGACGGGCAATAAGGACATCCTCTGCAAGCGTCACTTCGATGTGATGAAGGACGGCGCAATGATGGCGAACTCCGGACACTTTGACGTTGAGATCAACATTCCGGAGCTGACAGAGGGCTCCGTGTCCAATGATATCGTGCGCGACAACATCAGAGAGTTCGTCCAACCGGATGGACGCCGTCTCTATCTTCTCGCTGAGGGGCGTCTGGTCAACCTAGCGGCAGGAGATGGGCATCCCGCAGAGATCATGGATCTCTCCTTCGGTGTGCAGTTCTTCTCCGCCCTCCATCTCGTGCGGCATGGCCGCGAGATGAAAAAGGGGGTTCACCTCATGCCGGATGAGATCAATGTCGAGATTGCAAATATCAAACTCAATTCGCTTGGTGTCTGCATTGACGAATTGAGCGCAGAACAAAAAGAGTATCTCGGATTAGCATAGGAGATCGTGCATTGAAAACGCTGATTAAGAATGTCACTGCACTTCTGCCCGATGGGACTACATCGGCTGCAAATATTGCCATTACGGATGACCGCATCACGGCTGTTGGCGATGTACCGCACGACTTCCACGCAGACAAGGTCATTGACGGCACGGCGCATTTCGCGATCCCGGGCTTTGTGAATGCGCATACACATGCATCGATGACCCTCCTGCGCAGCTATGCAGACGATATGAAGCTCATGGACTGGCTGGAGCAGATGATCTGGCCGGTCGAGGCAAAACTCCGCTCCGATGATATCTACTGGGGTGCAATGCTTGCCGCCGTCGAGATGATCCGCAGCGGAACGACGTGCTTTGCCGATATGTACGGACCTGATATGGAGCGCGTTGCCGAGGTGGTCGAGCAGTCGGGGATGCGCGGCGTCCTCTCGCGCGGTCTCATCGGCGTTGTGCCGGACAGTGACAAGAAGCTGGAGGAGAACGCCGCCCTCTATGAGAATTTTCACGGTGCGGCTGATGGTCGCATCACCGTGATGTTCGGACCTCATGCACTCTATACCTGTCCTCCTGACTATCTAAAGAAGGTCGCGGAGAAAGCGCAGGCGCTTGGTGCCGAAGTTCACATCCATATGTCTGAGACTGTGGGCGAGGTGGAGAACTGTATCAACCAGTATGGAAAACGCCCCTTTGCACACGTCGCCTCCACGGGATTGTTTGAAAACGGGACGCTTGCCGCGCACTGCGTCCACTTGGATGATGAGGATATCGATATCATCAAGAAGTATCATATCCGCGTCGCCCATAACCCCGGAAGCAATATGAAGCTGGCAAGCGGTACCGCTCCGGTGCCGCGCCTGTTGGAAGAGGGAATCTGCGTTGCGCTCGGTACGGACGGTGCGTCGAGCAACAACAATCTGGATATGCTGGATGAAGTTCAGCTCGCCGCGCTTATGCACAAGGCACACACCCTGAATCCGCTTGCCGTTCCCGCACTGACTGCGGTAAAGATGGGAACAGAGTATGGCGCACAAGCACTTTCTCTCCACGATGTTGGTCGTCTGCAGGCGGGGGATAAGGCAGACATCGTACTCTTTTCCATGCATGGGGCAGCGTGGACGCCGTGTTATAACCCCGTGTCACTCCTCGCGTACTCTGCGAAATCCTCATCTGTCGATACGGTCATGGTCGACGGTAAGATTCTCATGGAGAACAGTGTGCTCAAGACGCTTGACGAGGAACGCGTCCTGTACGAGGCGCAAAGAGTTGCAGATCGGCTGACAAAATAGTATACTGACATATGGACAAATGATTTTTGCTATGCCTCCGCTCTCTGAGGGCGGGGGCATAATGTGATATGGAGGGATTCTTTTTGGGAAAGAAAAGTTCTGGCCGACGAACGTCGCGGTCGGTTCCTGCCAAGCGAAGGAACACGGCGCCAAACGGATCAGGACGGAAGTATGAACTCATAGGACTTATCCTTCTTGCTTTTGCACTTCTTTCAGGGATCGGTATTCTTGGGCTGAATGTCGGCTTTGTCGGCTTCTTTTTTGCAGATTTCTTTCGCTATTTTTTCGGCTGGGGCGCTCCCTTTGCCATTCTGCTTATCGCCCTGATCAGTCTGCAATATATCATCCATCATCGCGGTTTGCTCTATACAAAAAAATTCTTTGGTGTCATCGGCCTGTTTATTTCTCTGCTTGCCGTATGGCATCACTTTGTCATCCCTGTGGATGAGGAAATACTTCCGCAGAACCTTGCAGACGGCGGGGGATTGATCGGCGGAGCATTCCTTCTGCTCCTGCGCTCCTGCTTCGGTGTGGATGGTGCCATTATTTTGCTGAGCACCATCATTGTCGGATCAGTTCTCCTGTCTACAACATGGTCACTTGCCTCCGGTTATATGAAAACGAGGGAGCAGGCAAAGAAAGGGGCAAATGCGGCGGGTGCTGTCCTTCATACAACGCGTGAAAAAGTAAGTGCCGCAGCAGAAAAAATCGAGACAAAAACGGCAGCAATCGTCAGTGATACACTGTCTGCTGTCCCATATAATCAGGAAAAAGATCCAATGTTTTTGGAGGAGTCTGCACCGGTGCAGGAACAGGTGCCAGATCCGCCTGTTAGCGAGCCGCCCATTGCAAATTCTGTCGAGGAAGAACCTGAAACAGCGTCGGTGCAGGTTACGGAGATTACCATGCCGAATGAAACGCTGCCATCAGATACAACCGAAGATACCTCTTCCGCGCCGTTTCCGATTGACTATGGGACTGTCGAAGAAGCACCACATGATGAAATTATTATCTCGCAGAGGGACGTTCCTCCTGTTGCAGATATTACAGTCACTGATGAACAGGAATTTATGCAGGACGAGATAGAACCTCAAATGATGATTCCAACGGAAGAACAGGAATCTTCGTTTGAGCAGGATATAATCTCTCCGGATGCATCATCTGAAAACGACCATGAAGATCAGGCTGAAGCTCTGCCACCTGCCTCAGTTCCTCCAACCCATCTTCCTCCAGAGGCAGAGGAGGGCGGTCAGCATCCCTATGAAATTCCAAAGGTTACGCACATCCTTTCGAAGCATATCAAGAAAGAGAACGCGTCGTTGGCGCAGGAAATTGAAGAGAATGCGCGTATCTTGCAGCAGACACTCGAAAGCTTTCACGTGAACGCGAAGGTCATCAGCGCATGCCACGGACCTGCAGTGACGCGTTATGATCTTGAGCCGGCGCCCGGCGTCAAGGTGAGCAAGATCACGAATCTCGCGGAGGATATCGCGCTACAGCTGGCAACATCCTCTGTTCGTATTGAACCCGTTCCCGGAAAAGCCGCGATCGGCATCGAGATACCCAACCGCACGCTTGAGGGCGTTCAGCTCCGTGAAGTTTTGGAAAATCCTCAGTTCCAAGAGGCATCATCCAAACTCACAGTTGGTCTGGGCATGGATATCAGCGGGCAGGCAATATTTGCAGATATTGGGAAAATGCCGCATCTCCTGGTTGCAGGTGCAACGGGCTCAGGTAAATCCGTGTGCATCAACACGTTGATCTCGAGCATCCTGTTCAAGGCAACACCCGATGAGGTGAAGTTCATACTGATCGACCCGAAGATGGTAGAGCTCTCGAATTACAACGGAATACCGCATCTCATGGTGCCTGTTGTGACCGATCCGAAGAAAGCCTCCTCTGTGCTGAACTGGGCGGTTCAGGAGATGGAGAAGCGCTATTCGATCTTTGCAACGCACGGCGTTCGGGATATTAAATCCTTCAATCGGCGCTATGCGGAAGAGACAATGCCCTTCATCGTTATTGTCATCGACGAATTGGCTGATTTGATGATGGTTTCGCCCAAAGATGTGGAGGATGCCATCTGCCGTATCCTCCAAAAGGCACGCGCTGCCGGCATACACATGATTCTCGCGACGCAGCGCCCGTCCGTCAACGTCATCACGGGCATCATTAAGGCGAATCTGCCGTCCCGTATTTCCTTTGCTGTTTCATCACAGGTGGATTCCCGCACCATATTGGATCGCGGCGGAGCAGAGACCTTGCTCGGCAAAGGGGATATGCTGTTTTCGCCGCAAGGCGTCTCCAAGCCGATTCGTGTGCAGGGGGCGTTCATCAGCGATGAGGAAGTCGAGATGCTCTTGGATTACATTCGCGCCCAAGGGCAGGAAATCTGTGAAAACGAGGAACTCATTGACTTTATGGAGAGCGAGGCGGAGGAAGAGGATAGATCCGAGGACGACGAACTTCTCGTAAAGCAGGATAAACTTCTTCCCGATGCTGTCGAGCTGGTCATGTCCACGGGACAGGCATCCACCTCGAGCATTCAGAGAAGGCTAAGCGTCGGATATTCCAGAGCGGCTCGATTGGTTGACACAATGGAAGAGCTGCGCATCATCGGCCCGAGCGCCGGAGGAAACAAGCCCCGTGAGATTCTGATGACCTCGGAGCAGGCACAGGAACTCTTGAAAAGCGTCATGTGATATGGGAATTTAGTGTATGTATACCGTTTCACGGGACTGGGGATTCTTGTGTTTTTGCTAAATTTTGTGCTATACTTACGCACACTCAGTTCTTTACGAACACAGATTTAGGAGGGCGATTACGTTGAAATATATGACTGGAAATGAACTGCGAGAAGCATATCTTCAGTTTTTCGCAGAGAAAAAAGACCATCTTCGGTTGTCCAGTTATTCTCTTGTCCCGGACAATGATCCCACATTGCTCCTGATCGGTGCCGGCATGGCACCCTTGAAGCCGTTCTTCACGGGAAAGATGAAGCCCCCGCGCAATCGCATTGTTACCTGTCAGCGCTGTGTTCGTACAGGAGATATCGAGAATGTCGGTCGTACCGCACGTCATCAGACCTTCTTCGAGATGCTTGGAAACTTTTCCTTCGGAGATTATTTCAAGCAGGAGGCAATTCCTTGGGCTTGGGAGTTCCTGACCGAGGTTGTCGAGCTTCCCAAGGACAAGCTGTGGGTCTCCATCTATCCGGAGGATGATGAGGCGCGTGCAATCTGGCTGAAAGAGACGGATGTAAATCCCGACCATATTGTCGCGTTGGAGGACAACTTCTGGGAGATTGGTCCCGGTCCCTGCGGTCCCGACTCTGAGATCTACATTGATCTCGGTGAGGAGAGGGGATGCGGTGAGCCGACATGCGGTATTGGCTGTGACTGCGACCGCTTCCTCGAAATTTGGAATCTCGTCTTTACGCAGTATGACCGCACAGAGGAAGGCGAGTATAACCTTCTCGCGCACAAGAATATTGATACGGGCTGCGGTCTGGAGCGTCTTGCCTCTGTTGTGCAGAACAAGAGGACGAACTTTGAAACCGATCTGCTCTATCCAATCATCGAATACACGTCTAAAATTGCGGATGTACCCTATGGTTCAGATCCGAAAAAGGATATTTCGCATAAGGTGATTGCGGACCACGCTCGCTCTGTTTCCATTATGATTATGGACGGCATACTGCCCGCCAATGAAGGGCGCGGCTATGTGCTGCGGCGAACGCTCCGTCGCGCAATCCGTCATGGGCGCATGCTTGGCATTACGAAGCCGTTTCTTGACGGTGCGGTCGATGCCGTTGTCGAGATCTTCCGTAACGCGAAGGACTTCAGCGAGATTCTCGCAAAACAGGATTATATCAAGCGCGTGATTCGTGTCGAGGAGGATCGTTTTGCCTCGACGCTGGCACAGGGCATTGAACTACTGAATGAAGAGGTAGCACGCCTGAAGGACGCCCACGAGACCGTTCTGCATGGTGAGGTTGGCTTCAAGCTCTATGATACCTACGGTTTCCCGCGGGAACTCACCGAGGAGATCCTGCACGAGAATGGAATCACGCTCGATGGCGAGGGCTTCCATCAGGAGATGGAGAAACAGCGTACTCGAGCAAGAAGTGCGCGTGCGGAAAATCAGGCGGTCTCCGTTCCGGATTTGTCAGGCGTAGATACCGGAAGCCTGACCGAGGATGCAGATGCGGTGAAAGCCACAGTCGTTGCGATTTGGCGCGATGGCGGGCTTGTGGACGCCCTGCACGATGGTGAGAGCGCTGGGGTCATTCTCAGTACGACGCCGTTCCATCCCGAAGGCGGCGGACAGGTCGGGGACGAGGGCATTCTGCGCAGCGAGCTCGGCTATCTATCCGTCAGCAATACCAAGCGCCTGCCCGATGGGACAATCTATCATGTGGCATACGTCGAGGAAGGACAGATCCAGCGCGGCGACGCTGTAGACATCTGCCTTGATGCGAAGAAAAAACTTTCGTCTGCGCGGAATCACACCGCAACGCATCTGCTGCAGGCAGCACTGCGCCGCGTTGTGGGGGAGCACGTACAGCAGGCGGGGTCCCTCGTTACACCCGAACGCCTTCGCTTTGACTTCACGAATTTCGAGCCTGTGACGGAGCAGCAGCTGCGCGATGTCGAGGAACTTGTCAACGAGGAGATTCTGCGCTCGAACGATCTCCACATTTCCATGATGCCGATTGATGAGGCAAAGGAACTGGGCGCTATGGCACTCTTCGGCGAGAAGTATGGGGATGTGGTACGTGTCGTAAGCATTCCGGATTTCAGCATCGAGCTGTGCGGCGGCTCCCATGTGAGCAACACAGGACAGATCGGTCTGTTCAAGATCGTCAGCGAGTCCGGCGTTGCAGCAGGTGTGCGACGTATTGAGGCAATCACGGGACGGGCGGCATTTGCATATGCAGCAGAAATGTCCCGTATGGTTCAGGAACTCTCGCGTAAGCTGAAAACGAGGTCGGAGGATCTTGTCTCTCAGGTGGATAAGTTCATGGATGAGAGAAAGTCCATGCAGGAACAGCTGCGTAACTTTGCCACCTTCCGCGATCAGGCAGATGCGCAGAAGCTCCTCATGGGTGTCCAGAACATTGGCGATTTCCATGTAGTGGTTGGCAAAGCCAATGTTGACTCGATGGATGAACTACGCAAGATTGCAGATCTGACTTGCGAGAAACTTGAAGCAGGCATCGTCGTGCTCGGAGCAATCATCGAGGATAAGGTCAGCCTTGTCGTCAAGGCCGACAAAGCTGCCGTACAGATGGGTGCTCATGCGGGCAATATCATCAAGGAAGCGGCGAAAGCGGTTGGCGGCGGTGGCGGCGGACGTCCTGATATGGCACAGGCAGGCGGAAAGATTCCTGCGCAGCTGCCGCAGGCGTTTGAAGCGGCTGTTGCGGTCATCCGTCGGCAGATCTCTGCCTAATCGAAGGTGTTTATTAGGCTGTCACAGCGTTGACAGCCTTTTTTCATAGGATCAGCAGCCATGGAAATTGACATCACAAATTTTCTAAAGAAGAGAGCACTCCTATTCTTTGTCGTCTTTCTCATATTCATACTGTTCATCTCCTTCCTTCTGCTCCGTGGAACAGGGCGGACAGGCGAATTCACTATCTCCAATGCCCGCCTCGTATTTGAGCAGCAATCCATACAGGCACCGCATCCGCTCCTTGTGCAGGACGTGCATATCACGGAGGGAGACTCTGTGCAGCAGGGAGAGGCGCTTCTCAGCATACAGAACATCGTATCGGATGAAGAGCTTCTGCGTTTACAGAAAAACGCAGACCTTGCGCGCATGAATCTTGTACAAATTCAATCCAGCTTTATCGATACATCGTCCAATCAATCTCCCGAGGCGCAGGAGGGATTGGAGGCAGCACGGCGACGGATGGAGCGCATGAATGAACTCTATGAAATGGGGGCAGTCAGTGCAGCGAAGCGAAATGAGGCTGCTGCTGCATATGAACAGGAGAAGGCTGCGCTCGGCAGTGTACAATCGGTCAGGAGAGCGGATCCGAAGGCTGTGCAGGCGGCAGAGGAGCAGCTGAAAAAAGCGGAGCTTGCATTGGAGAAAGCGCGCAATACAGGTATCACAGAGCTTTATGCACAACGCACGGGGATCATCTCAAAAGTCTCTGTAAAGGCAGGGGATATACTTGCCGCAGGCGATGATATTCTAGCGCTCAATATCACAGACCATTGTTGGATTGAAGCAAGGCTATCAGAAGAAGAGGCACGACGTGTCTACTTAGGCCAAATTGTACGATATGAAATCAATGGTCTGTATTTTGAGGGAACGGTAGAGGAGATTACAGACATTGTGACAGAGCAGGCGGATGATAACGGAGCAGTCGAAAAATGTGTTCGTATATCAGCACCTCAAGAGAATGCATCAATAGGGGAATCGATATCTGATATCGTATTGCACTTCTCTTCCTAATCTGCTGCACGGATGCGGCTTTTCGCCCATTCGATTCTGTGATATACTGGGAGCGAAATAATGATATGCGCGAATCGTTCGTGAGAGGGATCTGTTATGGTAAATCAAAAACTGAGAGATGATCTGACCGATCAACTTTGTCGTGCTGTTCTTTCACTGGAAACGATGGAAGAATGCTATCAATTCTTTGAGGATGTCTGCACCATCGGGGAGCTTCGTGCCATGGCGCAGCGTCTGGATGTCGCGCGTATGCTGCACGAGGGCTTCACCTATGATGATATTGTCGCACAGACGGGTGCCAGTACGGCAACGATCAGCCGCGTGAAGCGTTGCCTGAACTATGGAGCAGATGGATATACGCTTGTGCTCAAAAAAGGTATTTCCACGCCTCCCGATGATAAGGAGAAAGCATGATGAATCCCGAAAAGCTCATCTTGGAAACGCCCTATGGAACGCGGGATCTCCTGCCGAGAGATGCGGCGGAGATGCGGCATATGGAGAATATGCTGTCCTCCCTGTTCCGCTCTTGGGGATATGATGAGGTGGTCACGCCGACGATTGAGCATCTGGAGACATTGGCACCGCGCGTGCAGGAGGAAAACTCTCTCTTCATGCTGCTGGGCAATCAGAACAAGATCCTCGCCCTCCGCAATGAAATGACGACACCAATTGCGCGACTCGTCAGCAGTCGGCTGAAAGACGCACCCGTCCCCTTGAAATTATCCTATATCGGCAATGTATTTCGTGTGGAGCAGACGCAGATGGGGCGTCAGTGTGAATTTCATCAGGCGGGCGTTGAACTCATGGGGAGCGAACGCCCCGCAGCAGATGCGGAGATTATTTCACTTGCGATTGCCTCTGTCCTTGCCTGCGGCATCAAGGATTTTCAAATACACATGGGGCAGGTGGATTTCCTCGATGGTCTCCTGTCATACTTTGAGATTGATGAACAGCGCCAGCGGGAAATCAAGTCTGCGATTGAGCGTCACAATTTTGTTCTCATGGACAGTTTGATTGACGCCTTGCCGCTCTCAGAGCAGGACAGGGGAATTCTGAAGGAACTTCCCCTGCTCAATGGGCGGGAAGAACTTTTGCGCCGTCTCTATGATTTCCCACGCAACGAGCAAAGCCGACGTGCCATTGATAATTTGGCAGAAATCTATGCGCTGCTCAAATCCTATGGCGTGGCAGACTATGTGCGTTTCGATCTCGGTATTATCCGCGATTTCAACTATTATACGGGGATGGTCTTCGAGGGCTATTCACCGGGACTTGGCTTCCCCCTGTGCGGTGGAGGCCGTTATGACCGCCTCCTGACAGAATATGGGCATCCGATGTCGGCAACGGGCTTTGCGCTCGGCATGGAGAGAATTCTGTTGACACTCGACCGTCAGGGTATTCAGATTCCGTCTGTATCGCGCGATGTTTATATCGGATATGCCGAGCAATCCATCGGCGAGGCAATCAGGCGGGCAATGGAGCTGCGTCAGATAGGAAAGATCGTCGAATTGGGGCTGAAGGGGCAGTCCTATGAGGAGGCAGAATCTTCCAGAGAAGTGCGCGGATATGCTGCCCTTGAGTATTTCCAATGAGACAGCGCATACGGCAGTTTATACAGGCCGTATTCGGACGACTGAATGCGGAGGGGCACACTTTTATCCGCACTTATCTGAGCACTCCCGAACAGAGGCTGTTCTATGCGATGCATGAGGCGGATCAGCTGCACGCTTTTCGCGTTGCACTCACGGCAAAGGAGCTTTACGCAAAGCAGTCTCGTGACGATTCGGACGAATACATCCTCCTGATTCGCTGTTCGCTCCTCCATGATATCGGACGTGTCAAAGGGGATGCGGATATCTGGGGAAAGGTGCTAGCTGTCCTTTTCTATCGCTTCATTCCGTCTCTGATTCCGTATTTTGTCCGAAAAAAAGACACGGCCAGTGTTTTCGGAAGAATAGGGAGGGCTCTTCATGTCCATATCAGCCATCCATATATAGGAGCTGACAAATTGCGCGCGATTGGCGCTGCTCATGTAGCCGAAATCATTCAGCACCATCAAAAAAAAGCAGCACCAGAGGATTCTCTGGTGCTGTGCCTGTTAAAGGCGGCAGATGCGCGTAACTAGAGGGTCAATAGCCACGCAGCTTATCGACGACGTTCAGCATGCCGATGCGCTGCGGAAAGATTTGCAGATTGTTGCGGAATATCTTGAGTGATCGGTCTAAGTACATGGGCGATATTGCCGAGTAATGCGGCGTAATGAAGAGGTTCGGCACATCCCATAGCGGGGAATCCTCCGGCAGGGGTTCCTTCGTAAAGACATCGAGAGCGGCGCCGCGAATCCGCTGATCTCTGAGTACCTTGATTAAATCAGCTTCTTCTACGACATCACCTCGGGACACGTTGATGAAAAAGGCATTTTCTTTCATCATGTTGAACGTACGGAGGTTGAAGAGTTTTTTCGTCTGAGGTGTCAGTGGCAGCGTGACGACAACGTAGTCCGCACAGGACAGTGCATCGGGCAGATGGTCAATGCTGAACAGCTGATCGACAAACGGCTCCGTGGATTCCTTCTGCTTGACAGCCACGATGCGCATACCCATGTTTTTGAGATGTTTTGCAATCTCCCGCCCGATGCTTCCCAGACCAATGATGGCTGTCGTTTTTCCAAACAGTTCATCGGCAGCACTCAATCGCTTCCATGTGTGTGCCTTTTGGTTTTCCCACGCTTCGATGAGACAGCGGCTGGAGGCAAGCATTGTTCCGAGAACGTGCTCCGCCATCGGTATGCCGTGAATGCCGCGCGAATTTGTCAGCAAGATTTCGGATTGAGAGAACGATTTGTCTGAGAGCAGCTTCTCGACTCCGGCACTGTAAGTATGAATCCATTGCAGGTGCGGCATACGTGGGAGAAATCTCTCCAAATCCATCTGTGCATCATAGCCCAGCAGGATATTGACATCTGGAATGTCATCTCCGAGTTCCGTTGGGCGGATACATCTGACATTGCAGTCGGGATAGCTCTGATACAGCAGTTCTATCTGCTGCTCGCTCAATCTCACCAATGATAGTATTTGAAGTGTCATCTGCGACTCCTTTTCATGAGGATGAGTTTTTAGGTTTATATCGTCTATTCGCGATGAGTGCAAAAAATCCTCTTTAAGGAAGCATTGACCTATTACAAACAACGTGGTAGTATACATCTGTATTAACTCTTTAATTGACTAAAGGATACAAGGGGATTATATGGAACAACGTATTGATGATTATTTGACAATCGCATTGCCCAAGGGAAAACTGTTTTCGCTGTCCACGGATCTGTTTGAGAAGGTCGGGATTACTGCGGAGCATATGAGTGAAAAATCTCGTAAACTCATCATCTCGAATGATGCAATCAAGGTGCGGTTCATCATCGCGAAGACCTCCGATGTGCCTACCTATGTGGAATACGGTGCCGCTGATATCGGCATCATCGGCAAGGATGTGCTGCTGGAAGCGGGGCAAGATGTCTATGAACTGTTGGATCTCGGATTTGGCAAATGTCGGCTGATGATGGCTGTGCCGCGCAAGGAAAAACGCAGCCGTCTCACGGATTATGCACATACGCGCGTTGCAACGAAATATCCGCATATTGCGGAGAAATTCTTTGCGCAGCAGGGGATGCAGATGGAGTATATCAAGCTCAATGGCTCCATCGAATTGGGCCCCATCGTTGGTCTGTCGGAGAGCATTGTCGATATTGTGGAAACAGGGACGACGCTTGTAGAAAATGACTTGGAGGAGATCGCCCATATCATGGATGTAAGTGCACGGCTCATCGTCAACCGTGTCAGCTTCAAGCTGAAATTTGAACGCATATACCGGATCGTAAATGATTTGAAACGCATTTTGGAAAGAGGGGCAGGGCGATGAATATTGTTTCGGTTGCAGATGTCGGAATGGAAGCGGCAGAACTTCTGCTCAAGAAGAAATCTTTTGATGAACTCACCCTCAGTGACGGCATCCGCAAGAAGAATCAGGAGATATTTGGAGAAGATCTTTCGGCCACAAAACTCGTTCATCGCATTGTTCAGGAAGTTCGCCATGAGGGAGATCGGGCGCTTTTTCGCTATACCGAATTATTGGATCGCGTGGAACTAACCCATGGTAATCTTATGGTGTCGGAGGAAGAATTTCTGTCTGCAGAGCGTGCTGCCGCCCCAGAGGTCGTTGCCTCGCTGAAAAAGGCGGCAGACAATATCTTTGCCTATCACGAAGAGCAGAAGCCGCGCTCATGGATGACCTACCGTGCACACGGTTCGATTCTGGGACAGGCGGTTTTGCCCCTTGCGCGCGTTGGCATCTACGTCCCGGGCGGTACGGCGGCATACCCGTCGTCCGTTCTTATGAATGCAGTTCCAGCAATCGTTGCGGGCGTTGAAGAGATCATCATGTCCGTTCCAACAAAGGACGGCGTCATAAATCCGTACGTTCTTGTCGCAGCGCGTCTACTCGGCGTAAAGAAGATCTTCAAGATCGGCGGCGCACAGGCAATCGCGGCGATGGCGTATGGCACGGAGAGCGTTCCGCGCGTGGACAAAATTACGGGTCCCGGAAATATCTTTGTGACACTTGCCAAAAAAGAGGTGTACGGCCATGTAGATATCGATATGCTGGCAGGACCGAGTGAGATCCTCATTCTGGCAGATGAAAGTGCCTCCGCTGAATATGTTGCAGCCGATCTGCTCAGTCAGGCAGAACACGATCCTCTCGCATCGAGCATTCTCATCACCACTGATATGGAGTTGGCACAAGAGTCTCTGGCAGAGGTTCGGAAGCAGCTGGAAACGCTGCCGCGCAAGGATATCGCACGCGCTTCGCTCGAGGGACACGGGCGCATCATCGTCACAGAAAATATGGATCAGGCGATACATCTTGCCAATGTGTCGGGACCGGAGCATATCGAGCTGCTTGTTGGAGATTCGTTCCATATCCTTCCAAAGATTCGCTGTGCCGGTGCGATTTTTCTCGGGCCGTATTCTCCCGAACCGCTTGGCGATTACTTCGCAGGACCGAATCATGTGCTGCCGACAGGCGGGACGGCGCGTTTCTACTCTGTGCTGAATGTGGAGACCTTTATGAAGCGTACGAGTATCATATCCTACACGCAGGAGGCTCTGAATGATGTGAGTGAGGACATCATCCGTCTTGCTGAAACAGAAGGGCTTGATGCACATGCGCGTGCAATTCAGATGAGGAGGGGATGCTGATGCTGAACTACCGTGACGGATTGGTAGATATGCCCCTGTACGACACGCGTGAACAGGATTGGAATATCAAGGTAAATGCAAACGAATCCAATGTGGGGCTGCCGCCGCTGGTCGAAGACCGCGTTATGACACGGCTGTCTCGCATTGCATTTCCGCGCTATCCAAACGAAGAGTATGATTTGCTCTGCGAGCAGATCGGAGAAGGATATGGATACCGACGGGAAAACGTCATCATCGGGAATGGTTCCAGTGAAATCATAGAGAAGGTATTCCATGCGTTCGGCGGCAATCAGGAGCATAGGATCGTATATCCCAGCCCGTCCTTTTCCATGTATGCGATCTATGTTGCCGCTGCCGATGCCACCGGTGTACCTGTTCCTTTGCGACCTGATTATCAGCTTGATGTGGAGGCCTTTATTCAGCAGGTCAATCAAAGTCAGGCATCTCTTGCCGTTATCTGCAATCCGAATAATCCAACGGGGCAGATATTGACGCCGGAGGAAGTCGAATATATTGCATCGCATATATCTTGTGCACTCCTTGTCGATGAAGCGTATGCGGAATTCTGTGAGCACAGCGTCATAGCACTTTTAAAAAAATATCCTCATATGATGGTTGCGCGCACCTTTTCAAAAGCGTATGCACTTGCCTCCTGCCGTGTTGGCTACATGCTGGCACACGAGGATGTGATTGATATGCTTGCGAAGACATACATGCCGTATCATATGAATGTGCCGTCGCTGGTCATTGCAGATACCGTGTTTCAGATGCGGACGGAGTTTGAGCCGCAGATTCAAATGATCTGTGCCGAGCGTGAACGTATGCAGGAACGGTATCAAGCTCTTACAGGCTTGACCGTCTATCCGTCCCATGCGAATTTTCTCCTGATTCATTACGCACAGGCAGAGGCGCTCAATGAAGACCTCATCAGATATGGGATCGGCGTGCGCAGCTTTGGAAAAGCCCCGGGGCTGGAAAATATGCTGCGCATCTCTATCGGACGAGCGGATCAAAATGACGAGGTATATCGCATCATCAAAGCCTTTGTGGAGGGACATTCATGAGCAGACGGTTTGCAGAGATACATCGCACGACAGCGGAAACGGATGTCGCAGTCTCCATTGATTTGGATGGTAGCGGAGTATCTGAGATCGATACGGGCATCGGTTTTTTTGACCATATGCTCACGCTGTTTGCTTCACATGGGCAATTCGATCTGAATGTCAAATGCGATGGGGACATCGAAGTCGACGGGCATCATTCGGTCGAGGACATCGGCATTACGATGGGGCAGGCATTCCACGAGGCCATTGGAGACAAGCGCGGCATATCCCGCTATGGATCGTTTTACCTCCCGATGGACGAGACGCTTGTTCTTGCGGCGTTGGATATCAGCGGACGCCCATTCCTCGTCTACGATTCCGGAGATGCACCCATGGCGCCCATGATTGGCGGATATGATACAGAGCTGACGGAAGAATTCCTTCGTGCCTTTGCTTTTCATGCCGGAATTACCCTTCATGTGAAGATCCTCTATGGGACAAATTCCCATCATAAGGTAGAGGCCGTCTTCAAGGCGGTTGCACATGCTCTGCGTATTGCTGTGGGAAAAGATGAGCGGCTGGGGGATGCGATTCCGTCGACCAAAGGACTTTTGTAAGGTGATCCTATGATTACAATTATAAATTATGGAGCAGGGAATCTATTCAGTGTAGAGAAGGCTTTTTCTGCTTTAGGGGCGGATGTCCACGTCAGCAGTGAAGCTGCCGATATTCTCTCTGCGGACAAAATTGTCCTGCCCGGTGTGGGGGCTTTTGGTGACTGCATGGAGCAGTTGAATGTGTCGGGATTGATTCCTGCCATTCGGGAGGGGGTTGCACGCGGGATCCCGCTCCTTGGAATCTGTGTAGGACTTCAAATACTATTTGAAGGCAGCGAGGAATCCTCGGGCGTAGAGGGACTGGGGCTGCTGCAAGGGAGAGTATCCAGAATTGCTGCCCCGCATGAAAAAATCCCCCATATGGGGTGGAATGCGCTGAATATTGCAGAAAGCCATAGGGAAAAAGGCTTGTTTGCGGGAATTATGCAGGATTCCTACGTGTACTTTGTTCACAGCTACCACGCAACACCAAAGGATCGAGCAATCATTTCTTCAACGTGCTTCTATGGCGAGGAGATTACGGCATCCATATCCGCCGGAAATATTATGGCGACGCAATTTCACCCCGAGAAATCGGGGGATATAGGCTTGAAGATCATTCAAAATTTTATTCATCAGGAGGGACATACATGATTATTTTTCCTGCGATTGATCTGCGTGATGGAAAATGTGTCCGCCTGCTCCGAGGAGATTTTGCCAAAGAAACCGTATACAGCGACCGACCGGAGGAAACTGCCCTTCGGTGGGAGCGGGAGGGGGCAGAGTTCCTTCACGTCGTCGATCTGGACGGAGCACTTGCAGGGGAACCGCGCAATACAGATGCGATTAAGAGAATTCTCAGCGCAGTACGGATTCCAATCGAGGTTGGCGGCGGGATTCGCAGTCTTGAAACGATTGAGAAGACCTTGGAACTGGGCGCACAGCGAGTTATTCTTGGATCAGCCGCTGTACAAAATCGCGACCTTGTAAAAGAAGCATGTCGCTGTTACGGTGACCGCATCGTCGTTGGAATCGATGCCAAGGATGGTATCGTCGCCATTGACGGATGGGGCGTGTCGGGGGGGATTACAGCCGCTGCGCTTGCCAAGGAGCTTGCATCCTTCGGGCTGAAGACCATTATATACACCGATATTTCAAGGGATGGTACGCTCTCGGGCGTAAACATTGAGGCAACGTCCAAGTTGGCAGCCGAATCAGGCATCGATATCATCGCATCGGGCGGCGTCCGATCGTTGGATGATATCCATGCACTGAAGAAGTACGAATCGCAAGGAATCGTCGGTGTCATTGTCGGTAAATCCATCTATGAGGGTACGCTTGTGCTGTCTGATGCGATTGCGGCTGCACGTTGACTGCATTTCGAAAGGATTGATTTCATCTTGAAGAAAACCTTTGCGAAACGAATTATCCCTTGTCTTGATGTCAAAGATGGGCGTGTTGTCAAGGGTACGAACTTTGTCGGGCTGAGAGATGCAGGCAGTCCGACGGAACTTGCCGAACGCTACGATAAGGAGCGCGCGGATGAGCTTGTATTTCTGGATATTACCGCCTCGAACGAAGAGCGAAACACAATGGCTGAGGTTGTGTCCGATTGTGCCTCGAAAGTCTTTATCCCGCTTACCGTTGGAGGCGGAATTCGCAGTGTAGAAGATATGCATCGTATGCTAAATGCAGGGGCAGATAAGATTTCGGTCAATACATCGGCTGTGAAAAATCCGGAAATCATTCGCGAGGGAGCATTGCGCTTCGGCAGTCAATGCATTGTTGTTGCGATTGATGCACGACGTAAGAGTGTTGACACGTGGGAAGTCTATATCAACGGCGGAAGAAACCCAACAGGGATAGACTGTATTGCATGGGCAAAGGATGTGGTCGCGCTTGGCGCGGGAGAGATCCTGCTGACCAGTATGGATGCCGACGGAACAAAGAACGGCTATGACATTGCGTTGACACGAGCAGTCTCTGAAAATGTAAATGTACCTGTAATCGCTTCGGGCGGTGCGGGGGAATTGGAGCATTTCTATGATGTGCTCTCCGAGGGGAAAGCGGATGCCGTACTGGCAGCCTCGCTCTTTCACTATGGAGAGTTATCAATAAAAGAAGTAAAGACCTATCTAAAATCACGTGGTCTGGAGGTACGATTCTAATGGATATTGACATCTCTGTGATTAAGTTTGACGGACGCGGGCTTGTGCCGACGATCGTTCAGGAGGAAAACAATCAGGTTCTCATGCTCGCATATATGAATCGCGAGTCTCTTGAGAAAACGATTGAAACGGGTTTTGCGTATTATTACAGCCGCAGCCGCAATAAACTGTGGAAAAAGGGCGAGACATCAGGAAATGTGCAGCGTGTGCAGGAGATCTCGTATGACTGCGACGGCGATACGATCTTGCTGCGTGTAAAGCAGACAGGTGTGTCCTGCCATACGGGGACGTATTCATGCTTCAGCGGACGCAAACTCTATCGTACAGACGAAAACAGCATCGTTCCGATTGTGCCGGAGGATGAAATGTCCCTGACAGAGATCCTGTCTGATCTCTACCAAGTGATTCAGAGCCGCAGACTGCATCCGGTCGAAGGCTCCTATACGAACTATCTCTTCGATAAGGGACAGGACAAGATTTTGAAAAAGCTCGGCGAAGAGACGGCAGAGACCATCATTGCGTCCAAAAACAATATCCGCGAGGATGTACTGTATGAGATGGGTGATCTCTGGTATCACTGTCTGGTACTGCTCGCATATCACAACATGACACCGGAGGATCTGCTCGAAGAATTGAAGCGCAGACACAACGGCGGGAACTATCACAAGTTCGCAGGAAAAACAGGAGTACGTCCGGATATGTAATTTTTCTCGTTTCCCCCCTCCAACTATCCATAATGGTAATTATGGATAGTTTTGAATAGGGGTAAAAACTCCGAATAAAAAGATGTGTAAAAATATGTGAATTTTATAACTTGTCATTGACAATAACGCAATTTGAATCTATAATTTAGATGTTGGGTTATATAACTTTTGATTATACTTTTAATCAAGGAGAGTGTTCTTTTATGTCAAAGAATCCGGTCAAAATCACTGAGACTGTCCTCCGCGATGGACATCAGTCGCTGGTCGCAACCCGCATGAGAATCTCGGATATGCTTCCGCAGCTTGCGGCGCTCGATGCCATCGGCTACAACGCTCTTGAAGCTTGGGGCGGTGCTACGTTTGACACATGTCTGCGCTTCCTTGATGAGGATCCGTGGGAGCGCTTGGATATCCTGAAGAAAAACCTTAAAACACCGATCCAGATGCTTCTCCGCGGGCAGAATCTGCTTGGCTACAACCACTACTCCAACGACGTTGTGGAGAAATTCGTTCAGAAGGCCTCCGAGCATGGCGTGGGCGTGTTCCGTATTTTTGACGCGCTCAACGATATTCGCAACCTTAAAGTCGCGATTGACTCGGCGCTCAAGTGCCCTGAGAAGCCGCATGTTCAGGGCTGCCTGGTCTATACGATCAGTCCTGTTCATACGAATGAGAGCTTTGTTGAGCTTGCTGTCAAACTCGAGAAGATGGGCTGCCATTCCGTCTGCATTAAGGATATGTCCGGTCTTCTGAAGCCCTATGTGGCAGAGGATCTCGTCAAGAAGCTCAAGGCTGCTGTGAAGATCCCCATCGAACTTCATACGCACTGCACCTCCGGATTTGGTCATGCAACCTATCTGAAGGCAATCGAAGCTGGCGTCGACATCATCGACACTGCGCTCGCCCCCTTCTCCAGCGACACCTCGCAGCCGTGCACGGAGACGATGGTTGCTATGCTCGAAGGCGAGGAGCGCGATACGGGGCTCGACCGTCAGGCGATGACACCGATTTCCAAGTACTTCCTCGGGGTTAAGCAGGATCTCATCAAGACCTTCAACCTCAAGGGCTATTTCGATGTCAACCCGAATGTTCTGGACTTCCAGATTCCAGGAGGAATGCTTTCCAACCTTGCGAACCAGCTCAAGGAAGCCGGTATGGAAGACAAGTACCAGGATCTGCTCGACGAAATGCCGCGTGTGCGCAAGGATGTCGGCTATCCCCCGCTCGTTACGCCGTCCTCTCAGATCGTCGGCACGATGGCAACCTTCAATGTCATGAGCGGCGAGCGCTACAAGATGGTTCCGAACGAGTTCAAGGATCTCGCGCGCGGCAAGTTTGGCAGAACGCCGGTCGAGGTTGACCGCAAGTTCTTGACAGATACGCTCCACATTGCGCCCGAGGATATCATTGAGGACTGCTCCATCGAGGACGCAAAGGCAACGACGTTTGCAGAGTTCAAGGAGGAGCTGAAGAACAAGGGGTATATCAACCCGTCGGATGAGGATGTCCTCTCCTACGCACTCTTCCCACAGGTTGCAGAGGAGTTCTTCCAGAAGCACTATAAGCCGATAACGGCCTACGTCAAAGAGTAATACGCAGAAGATTGCACTAAAAAAGCTAGGGTTTCATCAAAGATGCCCTAGCTTTTTTGATATTTATAGAGATGTTATGAAAAGAATACCGATTTACCGATAAATTCTCTGAGGATGGAGTTGTTTGGGATATCCTCAATGGCGGAGATTTCATTGACATATTGCAGAAAACGCAGGATCAGCCGCGCTTCGGTATATCCATCTTCCCCGCATTTAATCTCTTCCAAGAGTGGTACCGCATATTTCTTCAAGACACCAATCTCGTAGATCAATGCCGAGTTGAAGAGGACATCCGCATCCTCTTGAAATGGGAATATGTACTTCTCTTCGCCATCTCTGACATCAGGCCATTGGCGAATACTCTTCAATGCCTTTGCGCCTCTGAATTGATAATCGCGTACAAGACGCCGCAGAAAACGCACCTCAGTCGTTGGAATTCGATTGTGTGCATCGATATTCAGCTGCGTCAATGCGCTGATATAGATCTTATACTTGTTCTTGCGTGGGATGTCCTTTGTCAGATACTCATTGAGTCCGTGAATTCCTTCGATAATGATTGGCTGATCGCTGTGAATGGAGAGAAATGCATCTTCCTTCCATTCGCGCATGCCCGTAATAAAATTATATCGCGGAATCTGTACTTCCTGCCCTGCCAGAAGCGCAAGCATATCCTGATTAAACAGCTTCGTATCAAGGGCATCAAGGGACTCATAGTCATATTGCCCCTTTTCATTGAGCGGTGTATCCTCTCGGTTGAGGAAATAATCATCCAAAGAAATCATCACAGGGCGCAGCCCGTTGACACGAAGTTGAATACGAAGCCGCTGCGCAAAGGAAGTCTTTCCGGATGAGGATGGCCCTGCAATCAGGATCAGGCGGACATCCTCACGATGAGAGGCAATGTGATCTGCAATCTGGGCGATTCGCTTTTCCTGCAACCCTTCTGAGATTCGGATCAGCTCGCCAATGGATTGCTCCCTATTGATGCGATTCAGATCAGAGATAAAGCGACAGTCCAAAATATCGGCCCATGCTTTAGATTCTGCAAGGATTGAGCCGAATTTAGGCTGATTGACGCGCTTTCTGATTTGGCCGTTGGTTCTCTCATCCGGGGTTCGGATCAGGACGCCAAAGGGCTCATAGTCCAGCTCGAATCGATCCAAATTCTTTGTTTCATAAAGCATGGGACCATAGAGATAATCCGTATAGTCATCACAGGTATATATTATGATAACTGGCTGTGAAAGCTCGGAGATCAAATTTACCTTTCCCGATCGCCCGAGCTTTCGAAAGAGCTCAATGGCTTCCTGTCGAGGAACACTATGCTTGATGATTGAAAGATTCTCCGCAATCATCATCTTCATAGTGCGATCTACTTCTGCTATAAAATCGGGATTGATATCCTTGTTGGGAAGCTTGATTTCACAATAGAGTCCCTTATTTACGGTGAACTTTGCAACGACCTCTGCAGAGACGTCGATTTTGTTTACCGCTGCAATCAATAGAAACAGTACGGAGCGGCGATAAATTTTCCACCCCAGCGATGAATCGAGTTCAATAAAACTGATCGTATCGCTGTCAGTAAATGGTGTTTGAATATCGCGCACCTCACCATTAATCTTTGCGGCAACAATCTGACTGGAATAGTTTCTTTGCTCCTTTGCAGCCATCATAATCAGAGATTTTTCCATGGAAACTCCCCTTTTCTGTCTCTCTACATAAAAATCCTGCTCATCCATAGAGCAGGATTTTAAAATTTTCCTTAAATGAAGAGCATCACAATTTGATACGTAATGGCACCCATGACCGCGGTGCATGGAATCGTCATGACCCATGCTACAACCATTTGCTGCGCTACGCCCCAACGGACGGCGTTGATGCGCTTTGCAGCACCGACACCCATGATCGAGCCGGAAACGACGTGTGTGGTGCTGACAGGAAGATGTAAAAGGGTCGCGCCGAATATGATGATGGAAGAATTGAGATCTGCCGCAAATCCGGAAATCGGCTGGAGTTTGAATATCTTGCCCCCAATCGTCTTGATGATACGCCAGCCTCCTACAGCAGTTCCACAGGCCATAGCAGTCGCTGCGAGTACCTTGACATACGTGGGAACTTCAAACACATCAATATATCCGCCGGCAAGCAATGCTAATGTGATAATACCCATTGATTTCTGTGCGTCATTCGAGCCATGTGAAAAGGCCATAGTTGCCGCTGTTAAAATCTGCATTTTCTTGAACTTGCCATTAATCGCCGTAGGTCGAAAACGACCAAAGAAGCGGAATAAGAGCAACATAATGGCACATCCCAACGCCATACCGACGAGTGGTGAAAGAATCAGAGAGAGGATGATTTTGCCTATTCCATAAAAGTTCAGTCCATCCATACCAGAGGCTGACATCATGACTGCTCCGATCAGTCCGCCGATCAGAGCGTGGGAACTACTGGATGGCATACCAAATTTCCAAGTAATGACATTCCATATAATCGAGCCAAAGAGTGCTGCGATCAAAACGTGTTCATCTACATGGGAAGCTGATTTGACAATATCCGAGCCAATTGTCTTTGCAACGCCTGTACTATACATGGCACCGAAAAAATTGAGCACGGCAGCCATGATGATTGCGTACTGCGGATGGATGGCGCGGGTCGATACCGATGTGGCAATCGCATTTGCAGTGTCGTGAAAGCCGTTGATAAAATCAAATATGAGCGCTAAGAGTATGACCAAGAAGATCAAGAGCTGGAAATCAGGCATATTTCATTACCACTCCCCGCAGCATGTCCGCAATGAGTTCACAATGATCCAGCGTATCCTCCAACTGCTCCAATACATCCTTCCATCGAATCAGTTCGATGGGATCTTTTTCATTTTCGAAAAGATAGGCAACCTCGCTTCGATAGATGAGATCTCCTTCACTTTCATAGCGCTCGATCTTATGAGATGCATCTAATATCTGAACCTGATTCTTTCGGATATTTTCGAGATAGGAGACTGCACGAACGACCTCTTCCGTGGAAGAGAGAAGCAGCTTCGTTAAGTTGATTGCTCCCGGCATGGGCTTCCCCATGCGGTACATATCATAGCGCTGCAAAATCCCTTGCAGGAGATCGACACCATCGTCCAGATCGTTTGCCAATGCGTATATGTCTTCACGATCAATCGGGGTAATAAACGTGAGGTTCAGCTTATCGATGATGCGATCATTAATGGCATCTGCTTCATGCTCAATGCGATTGATTTCTTCCACTTTCTTGCTTGCTGTAGTGTAATCCTTCATAACATCATCCAGCACCAATGCGCCTGCATGGAAGAATTTTGCACTCTCAAGGAATAAGTCGAAGAATTCGTCATCCTTCTGTTTGAAATTAAACATAAACCCGGATCCTCCCTAAGAAGATGTAATATCGGAGGCATATACAATAAAACTCGCAAGCTAATAATATCATTATTTCAGATTGACAGCAAGATATAAATTGAAAAGCTTTCCGGCTATAATTCAATATTTATCTAAGGCATAGTAAAAGAGCAGCGTATGAGATCGCTGCTCTTCTACCATATAATTTATCTATCTGTCATATTAGTTGCCTGCTATGCAGGGATTTCGAGTTCCGGAACGACAATGCGTGGAGCTTTCCCTTTCGGCAGGAGTGTAAATACGGACGAGAGGAGCTTTTGGGTGTAGGGATGCTTTGCGTGAGCAAGCTCCTGTCCATCCAGCTGCTCCACAACCTTTCCAAAGTACATGACGACAACACGCGTGCATAAACGCGACACGAGTGCAAGGTCATGACAGATGAACAGGATTGTCAGATTTCGTTCCTGCTGAATACGTACCAGAAGCTCTACAATTGTTTCCTGAACGGAAACGTCAAGAGCACTTGTCGCCTCGTCACAGACCAGAATCTCCGGCTCCAATGCCAGTGCACGCGCAATTCCTACACGCTGACGCTGTCCCCCGCTCATATTTGCGGGATAGCGTTCGGCAAAGTCCTCGGGCAGATCGACAAGACGCAGTAGCTCAGCTGCCTTGTCATGTGCGCTCCCTTTGAGGAGTCCGAAGTTCCGCAACGGTTCACAGATGATGTCCTTAATCTTCATTTTCGGATTGAAGGATGTTGTAGGATCCTGAAAGACCATCTGGATATTGCGCCGCATATTGCGGGCATCCTCGCCCTTCAGCCCCGTAATCTCCTTGTCTCTGAAGAAGATTTGACCCTCGGATGGTGCATGAAGTTGCATCAGCGTGCGTACAAGTGTACTTTTTCCACAGCCGCTTTCACCAACAATGCCTAGGATTTCCCCACGATATACGGGAAATGTCACATCGTCACATGCCGTAAGAACTTTGCCGCCCTCAAGGGGGAAGCGTTTAGTGATATGCTCGATGCGCAGGATAATCTCACGCTCCGACTGTGTCATAACGCTCCCCTCCAATCTGTGGTACGGCACGCAGAAGCTCCTTCGTGTAGTCCTTCTGTGCATGTTCAATAACTTCTTCAGCAGTGCCATGCTCAATGACATTGCCGTTCTGCATGACCATGATCTGATCCGACATATAGGCCGCGACACCGAGGTTGTGCGTCACAAGGACAATGGATGTGCCATCCTTCTGGCAGATATCCATCATCTCATTGACGACCTGTGCTTGCGTGGTCACGTCCAACGCGGACGTTGGTTCGTCAGCAAGCAGGAGTGCCGGTTTGAAGAACATCGCCATTGCGACCCCGACACGCTGACGCATGCCGCCCGAGAGTTCAAACGGAAAGCTCTTCATTACATTTGCGGGATTGGACAGATGCATGCGTGCAAGCATATCCTGTGCCTGCGCCGCCGCCTCCTTCGCCCCCATCGTATCATGGGTCTGAATGTACTCGACGAACTGCTCGCCGATGGTACGAATCGGATCCATCATGCTGCCGCTGTCCTGGAAGATCATCGCAGCGGTCTTGCCGCTCACGTGACGCCACTCCTCAGAGCTGCACTTTGTCATATCCTTCCCGTCATAGAGGATCTCGCCCGCCGTTACTCTGCCGACATGCGGCAGGCAGCCGAGCATCGCCCGAATGACGGTGGTCTTTCCGCTGCCGCTTTCGCCGACAATGGTCAGCACTTCCCCGTCCTTGAGGGTGAAGTCCACACCGTGCACCATTTCCGTGCCTTCGTATGCGATTTTTAGCCCTCTCACCTCAATCAACATTCGGGCTTCTCCTCCTTATTACTTCGCAGGTTTGATCTTGTTGGTGATCCAGTAGTAATCTGCCGGATGCATAATCGCACCCGTGATCTTTGTCGAGCTGACGATGTTTGTCTCGGGATAGCCGAGGAACAATGCAGCTCCATCATTCAGCAGAATCTGTTGCATATTGATCATTAGTTGACGGCGCTTTGCACGGTCAAACTCAACAGCAAGCTGTGCGCAAAGTGCATCATATTCTGGGTTGCTGTATCCTGAGCCGTTCTGCGGGTTGTTGCCGTTCACGTTTGTGCGCCAGTACCAATTGAGATAGATCTCAGGATCGCCTGTATTCGCTGTGGTGATGTTGGAAATCAGAAGATCGTACTCGCCATTGATCCCAATTTTGTCGAGCAAATTGTAATCGACAGACTTTACCTTTACGTCGATACCGACCTTCTTGGCATCTGCCTGTACTGCCTCTGCATAGATCGGCAGCTCTGCACGGCTGTTGTAGATGATAAAGTCCACAGACAGCGGTTTGCCGTCCTTATCACGGATGCCATCGCCATCCGTATCCTTCCAGCCTGCCTCGTCGAGAAGCTGCTTTGCACGGTCGACATTGTATGCATTCGGGTCGGTGAGCTGATCGAAGCCATAGTCGAGAGAGGGCGGGACAGGAGCCTTGCCCGGGATGAACGTTCCCTTCAGGATTACCTCATTGTATGCCTTGCGATCTGTCATTGAGATAAATGCAGCGCGTACCTTCGGATCGCCGAGAATCCCCTTCTGATTAATGCGTGCGAGAACCGTACGCAGCGATGCGATACGATCTACATGGAACTTCGACGTATCATTAAAGAGGCCAAGATCACCTGCAGCGATGTTGACCGCCATATCGACTTCTCCCGACTGGAGTGCCATTGCGCGCGTGTTCGGATCGTCGATCGACGGGATCTCGACCGTCTCATAAGGCACTTCGCCACCCCAATAGTTCGGGTTCTTCTTCATGACGGCCTTTTCCTTCACGAAGGACTCGCACACATAGGGACCCGTGCAGATGGGACCCTGTGTTGCGAAGTTGCGCTCCTTCTCACTCTCAACGTCGACAATGAGAAAAAGCGGATCTGCAAGGTAGCCGAGCATGCTCGGTGCAGGTTTATCCGTTGTAATTTTGAGTATCTGCCCGTCTGCAGTCATATTTGTATACGTGAAGAATGTTGCTGCGCGTGTATTCTTTGCAAACGCACGCTCAAGTGATGCTTTGACCGCCTCTGCCGTAAGTGGGCGCCCGTTCGAGAATTTGACATCGCGAATCTTAAATGTCCACGTCAGCTTGTCATCGCTGATTTCCCAGCTCTCAGCAAGCCACGGCTGGATATTCATTTTCTCATCAAACTGAGTTAGTGTCTCGCCCATACCGTAGCGCATGACGACCCATCCGAAGGCATTTTCCGTCGGTTCGAGCGAGTCTGCAAAGTTCGTTACGCCAACCTTCAGCGTCGTCTTGTCCTCTGTCGACTGACCGCCGCCGCATCCCGTCAGCAGTGCAGCTGCCATACAGCCTGTCAGCAGTGCTGTCAGCCATCGTTTTTTCTTTCCCATATGTTCCTCCTTTAATTTGCCTTGCGCGGGTCCATAATATCCCGCAGACTATCTCCCCATAGATTAAAGATTGCAACCACAGAAGCAATTGCAAGTCCTGGGAAAATCATAAGCCAGGGTGCCGTCTGAATCAGCTGACGTCCCTCATTCAGCATGAGTCCCCATTCCGGTGTCGGCGGCTGTGCGCCAAATCCGAGGAAGGAGAGCCCAGCAAGCTCCATCATGAGTGCGCCGATGTCGAGTGCGGCAGTCACAATGATAATCGGTATAATATTCGGCAGGATATGCCGACGAATCATCGCAATCGGTCGTGTACCATTTGTAATTGCAGCAGCTAGGAAATCCTGCTGCTTAACCTTCAGCGTCATACTGCGTGCAAGACGCGCATACTTTGTCCAGCCCACGATAACAACGGCAAGAACAGCGTTGACGGCACTTCCGCCCAGCACACCCGCAATTGCAATTGCAAGCACGATGCCCGGAAATGCAAGGAACACGTCGGTCAGACGCATGATGGCATTGTCGACCTTGCCGCCAATATAGGCGGAGATGACACCAATCAGTGTGCCAAGTCCTGACGAGATGATGACAACTGTGAGCGCCATCGTAATCGAGATGCGCGCACCGTAGAGAATACGCGTAAAGATATCGCGCCCGAGCTTATCTGTACCAAAGTAATGCTCAGCGGATGGCGGCAGGAGCGAATTCTGAATCTGCGACTCATACGGATCGTATGACGAGATCAGCGGCGCACAGATGGCGACAAGCACAATCAACAGGATGATGCCTGTATAGATACGAAACAGCAGTTGATCCCGCATCATGCTTTCGCCCCCTTCCTGAGTCTTGGATCAAGATACGCATAGGATATATCAACGATGAGGTTCACAAACATATAGAGCGTTGCAATCCAGAGGACAAAGCCCTGCAGGAGCGGATAGTCGCGCGCTTCGATCGCACGCACCGCAACACGTCCGATGCCCGGCCACGAGAATACGATCTCGATAACGGCGACACCGCCGAGCAGCCAGCCAATGGAAAGCCCAAGCAGTGTGATGAGCGGCAGGAACGCATTCGGCAGAACGTGACGAAGGAGGATGCGTGTCATCGACATGCCGCGTGCCTTGAGACCCGTGACGTAGTCCTGCCCGAGCTCCTCAAGTACCGCTGTACGTACCTGACGCGTATACTTCGACGACAGCAGGATGGCAAGTGTAAAGGCAGGGAGAATCATACGATCAAGGCTGACCTCGCCGCCTGCAATCGGGAAAAGTCCAAGCTTCAGACCAAATACATAGAGCAGAATAAGTCCCACCCAGAAGCTCGGCATGGAGACACCGAGAAAGGTGAAGAATCGTATGACTTGATCCGGCCACCGATTACGATAGAGTGCTGAGATAACTCCTGCCGGAAGTGAGATGATCAGCATCATCACGATTGCCGTTCCCGCAAGAAAAAGTGTTCCCGGCAGATTCTGCAAGAGTTTATCCTGTACCGGAATTTTTGCCGAGTAGGAACGCCCCATATCTCCGTGTACCACACCGTTCAGCCAACTGAGATACTGTTCGTGGAATGGTCGATCCAGCCCCAACTCGTGGCGTGTACGCTCGATGGTCTCTTGTGATACAATCGTATCGCCGGTTTCGAGAATCGCATCCACAGGATCGCCCGGCGCAATGAATGTCAGACTGAACGTCAGAAAACTGACCCCCAACAGGGTAATGATCATCTGCCCCAGACGCATCAGGATCGCTTTTGCACTCAACTCCCCAACTCCTTTGTTGTCATGTAGAAAATAAAACCGCCTGTCTCTTTTAAGACAAGCGGAAGAATGCACATAAAAAATAACGATCTTACGGCACTCCCCTAGCGCTGTAAATCGCGCATCCATCTCCCCATCTCTCGTGAGTCCATCAATGAATCTTATTGCGAGCAGGCTTTCCGGCTCATAGATCGATGCATTCTTCCGCCTTCCCGGGGTTATCCCAGTGACTTTACAGGCACAGGCTCTGCGCCTGTGGAAGAACACTCCCTATTTACGGCTGCGGGACAGCATGGGCATTTCATCCATTTTCCTCTCATCGCTCAACGGAATGCGTATAAAGCTATATTCATCCGTCGACACTCGCAACGTCATGTATTCAATTTTCAATATCAATTCAAACGTAGTATATCCATATTAGATATACTTGTCAATACACCTATTTCAGATTATTGTATTTGGATAGTCAGAAAGTCCCTTGTACTTCATCTTGATTCTTTCTTAACATGGATTCAATGCATGCTTGTAATTTCTTTCATGATATACCTTGCGCAGGAGTATGGCTGCACAGATGGCGCGCATACTCTGATCGAGTGCCAGTGAAAGCCATGCCCCCTCAAGTCCCATATTGTACTTATAGAGGAAAATATAGGTGATAATTGGCCGCAGTATCGTTATGCTGATAAAGGAATAGGCTGCTACCTGTGTTGTCTTTCCGCTTGCGCGCAGAATACCGGCACAGACCATCTGGTACGCCTCGGGAAAACTGACCGCTGCGACGTATGCGATAATCAGGCTGCCAAGAGGAAGGAGAGCTGCATCACGTGCATAGACGGCAAAGATTTCCTCACGCAGTAAGAAGGTTATGAGGAATACAATGATGGAGAAAATCAGACTCCAACGCATCCCTGTCCAGAGATAGCGGCGCCATTCATTCTGCTTGTGGCTGTCTCTGTTGTGTCCGGCGAGAACCGTGCTTGCCTTTCCCATCCCATTGCAGAAGCTGTAATAGAAATCACAGAAGTTCATTGCAATTGCATGGATGGCATACGGAATCGTCCCCAGTTCCGCAACCATGCGGGTGTAGACGACCATGCCAATGCGTTCAAATCCCTGCTCACTGAAGATACCACCGAATACGCTGAGGAATTCACGCAGATAGGCGCGCGTCAGACAATAATTTCCCTGCGCAAAGATGCCCCATGCATAGAGTATACGCAGGGTGAGGTAGAATGACCAAAGTGTTCCGCCGATTGTTCCAAGTGCAGCACCAAGAACACCGAGCTGTGGGAATGGTCCAAGGCCAAAGATCAGGAGTGCATTGAGGATGACGTTGACGACATTCCCCTGTATGTTGATCGAGAGAACACGCATGGACTCGCCTCGCCCGAACATGACCGCCTGCATCAGCGTCGTGACGGATGTGATAAAGACAGCGGGCAGCGTCCAGAGACCGTAGATCATCGCGTCGGAAAGGTAGTCCTGCTGTGCCCCCATCCAGATCAGGATGGAATCAAGATGGATGAAAAATACAATATGTGCAAGTCCAAGAAAAACGACGACTAAGACTATGGTCTTTTTCAAAATATCCCCGTAGGTATCGTGTCGGTCTTGTCCAAACCGTTCTGCAATCAGGATGGTCACAGCTGCCGCCACTGAACGTGCAACGGTGAGCAGGATCATGCGCGGCTGCGTAAAGATGCTGACAGCCGCAATCGCCCCTGCCCCGAGCGTTCCGACCATGATGATATCCGCGTTGCTGAGGAAGATCATAAGCACGCCCTCGAGCGCTGCAGGCAGACCGATCCGCAAATAATTCCTGTCGTAGGATGTCAGCACAATATTATCCCCCATATTTTCCCATGATTCCAAGTCAACAAACTATCACACAATGATAATTCTTGTCAACCATATATGAATATGAATTGACAAGTGACCTGAAATACTGTAGTTTGGTCTTAGCGGGAATATGGAGGATCAATCGGAGGGAGAAAGTCTATGAAAATAGCATTCAGTGATTATGATGGCACATTGTCTGTTCCTCATGAAGGCGTTGCTGCAGAGACGATCACAGCCATTCATGACTGGCGCAGTGCGGGAAATAAATTCGGCATTGTGACGGGGCGGGATTATAGCCTGATCGCGATGGAGACGAGAGCACATAACATTCCTGTAGATTTCTATATCTGCTGCAACGGCGCGGCAATTCATCATACGGATGGTACGCCCCTTATTTCTACACCGCTCTCCCGCGAGGTAATGAAAGACTTTTTCCGCTCGGAACACGTTCGCAGCTACACAGACGGCATGCTCTTTTTTACGCCTGAGCATGCCTATACCTACCGTCTGCGTACGGATGTCCCGTCCTCCTATCTTACGCCGCTGAATACAATAGAGGAGGCACTGCGTCTCAAGGACGTTGTCCAGATGGGGATGCGATTCCGTGACCGAGAAGAAACGCTTGCGGCTTTTGCAGCGATTGATTCGGATTTCCCGAACATATTTACGGGAAATATGAATCGCCAATTTCTTGATCTCAATCGTGCAGGTGTAAATAAAAGTATGGGCATTGCAGATTTTGTCCGTCATATGGGCTGGGAGGCGTACGATCTGTTCATCATCGGAGATGACCGCAACGATCTCGCGATGATCGAAAAATATTGCGGCTATACCGTGCGCCGCGCCCAGCCGTTTATGCACGAGGCTGCGCGTGGTGTCTATGATTCAGTCGGTGCAATGTTGCGCGATCATCTATAAAATAATTACCACTAAATAAATATCCACCCGCATAGCGGGTGGTTTTTCATTTTCGGGCATAGCCCTTA